>JBGVLC010000001.1:0-27365 GCA_045124035.1 Ruminococcus sp.
ATACTTGACGAAAATGATATGTCCGGAACTGGGCACGTTGAAGGTATGTACTCCACGACCGTAGTATACGAAGACACAAAAACAAACGTTATTTTCCAGCATTGTTCTGATACAAAAGCAAGTGACTACAAATACGAAGAAGGAGTAGCACCTGAAAATGCAGATGAAGTTGCTCTATCTTATCTTGTAGCAAAAAAGCTTAATGTCGGTGTTGGAGATACCATCACTTTACTTATCGATGGTGAAAAACGTGAATGTATGGTAACAGCACTTTTACAAACTTTCGGACAACTTGGTTCTGTATGCAGATTTCATGAAGATTTCGATGTTTCAATGTTGGATTCTGCTGGATTGTATGCTTTCCAGGTTGACTTTGATGATAAAATCGATAAAAAAGAATACGATAGTCGCATCGAAAAACTCAAGGAAATATTTGATACAGAACAAATTTACGATGCTGCTGGTTTTGTAAAAGAATGCACAGGGGCCGCTGATACGTTCAATGCTATAAAATATATGGTTCTTATCATAACACTACTTATTGTAGTTTTGATTGCGGTACTTATGGAACGTTCATTTATCTCGGCAGAAAAAGCTGAAATTGCTCTTATGAAAGCGATTGGCTTCTCGAATAAATCCATTATCTGGCACCATACTCTAAGATTTGGTATTGTTGCACTTATGGCTTCAATTATCGCAGCAGTGCTATGCTTGCCTGTAACCAAGCTTGCTGTTGACCCTATTATGGGTATTATGGGTGCAGTAAGCGGAGTACGATATGAAATCGTACCTTTTGAAGTATTTTTACTATATCCAGTTATAATAGTTGCTGTTACAATCATTTCAGCATTTTTTACATCAATATACACAAACACAATCAAGTCATCAGACGCTTCAGATATTGAGTGATTTAGTAAAGGAGAAATATTATGAATACAGTACTTAATGTTAAAGATCTTTGCAAAACATATATTACAAATAAGAGACAGAACAACGTTTTAAAGAATGTAAATTTTAAGGTAGAGGAGGGCGAGATGGTTGCTATTATGGGACCATCAGGCTCTGGTAAATCTACACTTCTATACACAGTTTCAAGTATGGATAAAATGACCGCCGGTGATGTTGAATTTTGCGGTAAGAATATAGAAAAGTTAAATGAAAACGAACTTTCAAAAATGCGTCTTGACGATATGGGTTTTATTTTTCAGCAGATGTACATGCTCAGAAATCTCTCTGTTCTTGATAATATCATTCTTCCTGCTGTAAAATCAAAGAAATCGGAAGAGAGCAGAGCAGAGATTACGGAACGTGGTTTAAAACTGATGAAAAAACTTGGTATCGAGGACATAGCTAATAATGATATCAATGAAGTTTCAGGTGGTCAGCTCCAGAGAGCTTGTATCTGCCGCAGTATGATCAACAACCCGGCTGTTATTTTTGCTGACGAGCCAACAGGTGCATTAAACCGAACATCTTCCGATGAAGTAATGGATGAACTTTCAAAGCTCAATGGTGAGGGTACAACAATTATGCTTGTAACTCACGATGCAAAAGTTGCAGCAAAATGCAGTAGAGTTCTATTTATCGTTGACGGTAATATCAAAGGCGAGTATAATGTTGACGTGAACGCAACGCTTCGCGACAGAGAGCGTGCACTTAACAATTGGCTTATGGAAATGGGTTTTTAATATGGATATACTTATCGTTGAAGACAACAAAGAACTTTTAACACTTCTGACAGATTTTTTGAGAGCTGACGGCTACACAGTAAGCACGGCTGATAGTGGTGAAAGAGCCTTGTCCCTGTATGAAAAATACGGGGCAAGGCTTGTCCTGCTTGATATTAACTTGCCGGGAATGGACGGCTTTTCGGTGTGCGAAAAAATACGCGCAAACGGCAACACTCCTATCCTTATGCTGACAGCTAGAGTCAGCAAAGAGGACAAACTCAACGGTATAATTTTAGGTGCTGATGATTATATCGAAAAGCCTTATGACATTGATATTCTCCTTGCAAAAATTAAAGGTATTTTTAAACGAAGATTCGCTGAAGACAAAATCACAGAAGGTAATTTAACTTTGAATCTGGTAACACAAAGTGTTATGAAGGACAATAAGTCACTTGATATGACAACAAAGGAGTTTGAGCTGTTAAAACTGCTTGTTGAAAACAAAGGGCAGACCATGACAAAAGACAAACTTTTTAACTCTATTTGGGGTGTAGATAGCGAGTCGGAGACCCAGACTCTTACAGTACATATAAAGTGGCTTCGAGAAAAAATAGAGAAAGACCCCAAAAATCCGGTACATATTATAACTGTTTGGGGTAAAGGTTATCGTTGGGAGGAGTAACATGAAAAACTTCGACAAAATAATAGCTATTATTTTAACGATGATTATTCTTTTGTTTGCTGTGATTAACTTTATGCCAAGAGTTATAAAAAATGAGTCAAGTATCCTGAACGTAGAAATTAACCGCATAGCGCTTGAGATTGAAGAGTCGGGTATTATTCCGGATATTGAAACATATACCACGGTTTGCTCTGTGTATGAAGACGACGGTAGTAAAGACTTTTTTGAAAGTGAATATGAGTATGTGATCAGAAAAATAGATGGGGTGCTTTACCGATTTGATTATAATGAAGAAACACCAAAATCAGATGAAACACTAAATTTAAACATAATTATTGGTGTTTTCTCAATTTTTGTGATTTCGATACTATTATATATACGTCAAAATATCATAAGACCATTTTCTGAGATAACAAATCTTCCTTATGAGCTTTCTAAGGGCAATCTTACAATTCCTGTTAAAGAGAGCAAAAATCGTTATTTTGGAAAATTTCTCTGGGGACTAGATATGCTCAGAGAAAAGCTTGAAATGTCGAAGCAAGCAGAGCTTAAGTTAATTAAAGATAAAAAGACTATGTTGCTCTCTCTTTCGCATGATATCAAGACACCTCTTTCAGCAATTAAACTATATTCAAAAGCACTTTCTAGCGGAATCTACAAGGATGCTGAAAAGCAACAGGAAGTTTATGAGAGTATAAATACAAAGGCTGATGAAATTGAAGCATTGGTTTCTGAGATTATGCGTAATGAATCTGAGGGTATTATAGCTTTTGACATTAAAATAGGAGAATTTTATTTATCTGAAGTTATAGATAGTATCAAGATATATTACAGCGATAAGTTGGAAAACACGAAATTTCATATTGATAGATATAATGACTGTATCCTTGATGGTGATGCTGACAGGCTTACTGAGGTTCTACAGAATATTATGGAAAATGCAATCAAGTATGGTGATGGAAACAGTATAAGTATAAGTTTTGCTGACGAGGAAGATTGCCGAATTATTACTGTAAAAAACAGTGGTTGCACATTGAACGATAACGAGCTAGCACATATATTTGATAGCTTTTTCAGAGGTTCTAATGTTGGTTCGAAATCAGGCAACGGTCTTGGACTTTATATTTGTCGTCAGATTACTCACGCTATGGGCGGAGATGTTTATGCCGAGATTGAAAATGGCTTTATGTGCTTATCTGTTGTGTGTAAAAAGAAGTGATAAATACCTACGAAATGTTAATTCGGGTAATCATATGAATTTAGGAGAGCATAAATGTATAATAAAGTTTACGTAGAAATTACTAATATTTGTAATATGAGTTGCTCTTTTTGCCATGGTCACAATAGATACCCAAAACAAATGACTATTGATGAGTTTTCATATATTCTTGATAAATTACAGAAACACACAAAATACATATATTATCATCTTATGGGTGAACCGTTTACTCATCCACAACTTTCTGAGTTTATTAAACTTGCAGGAGAATCTGGTTATAAATCGATAATTACAACAAATGGAACTCTTCTGAAATCACGTGGTGAAAAAATATTATCAGCAGGAGTTCATAAAGTGAATGTTTCGCTGCACAGTTTTGAGGAAGAATTGAGCGAAAAGCACTCCGATTATGTTAATGAAGTAGCAAAATTCGCTAAAATTGCTGCTGATAAAGGTACCATAGTTGTGCTTCGACTTTGGAATAACGGATTCGATGAAGGTAAGAATGATATCACGATAAAATTGCTTCAGGAAAAGATTTCAGGTTGTTGGCTAAAAAACACCAGAGGTATCAAAATTCGAGATAAAATATTCCTTGAATGGGGAGAACGTTTCGAATGGCCTGACAGTGGAGCTGAAGTGAAAGGGGACAAGTTCTATTGCTATGGGCTGAAAGATCATTTTGGTGTTCTTTGTGATGGTACAGTAGTACCATGCTGTCTGGACAGTGATGGAGTTATAAATCTTGGAAATATATTCAACGAAGACATAGACGCTATTTTAGATTCTCAGAGGGCTAAGGATATTGTTTCGAGCTTCAGATGTGGTTTTGCTTCTGAAGATTTATGTAAAAGATGTGGGTATGCCCAAAGATTTGTAAAATGATTAATTTTTGTTGAAAGAATTATTTAAGGTGCGGATTTATTCGCACCTTTTTTGTGCTTAATTAATTTGAAATTATAGTGATACAAATTCACGCCTTAATATTCGTTAATATTGACGAATAGATTTTTTCATACATAGGATAAATAATGGTAATTTAGCTGTCGTTTGTTGTGATTTTGACTAAAACGGAGTTAAAACGTACAAAACAAGCTGTTAAAAATTATTGAAATTGACGAAAAGCTTTATTTTTGTTGACATTTAAATAAAAAACTTGGTTTATAAAATAGCGTTGTGCACAAGAAACCAAGAAAAAGTTTAGTGTTTTCTCGAATTGTTAAAAAACTTTCTATATTGTATTATTATACTCGGAAAATAAATCTAAAACTGTGTTTTGCACAGAGTTTAGAAATACGCTTTAGGAGATTTTTGATATGAATAAAAGAATCGTAAGCTTAGCATTAGCAGTATGTATGATTTTTTCATGCTTTTTAGCTGTTGATTTCTCTGCTGTTGATGCAAACGCAGCGGCAGTTGATACAGCAACTGTTTCTGCAAGCACAGGTCCACAGAGTCAGATTCAGGGTTCAGCAATCCTTCATTGCTTCAACTGGTCTTATAACTCTATTAAGAACAACCTGCAGGCAATCAAGGACGCAGGTTACACTGCTGTTCAGACATCACCTGTACAGAGTCCAAAAGATTTCAATCACGGTTGGAAAGATCAGAAAGGTCAGTGGTGGAAACTTTATCAGCCACTCGATTTCAAGATTTCTAACAACACTTGGCTCGGTAATAAGAACGAGTTAAAATCACTTTGTGATGCAGCTGAGTCTATGGGAATTAAGGTTGTAGTTGACGTTGTTGCTAACCACGTTGCTAACCAGCGTGATGGTGGCGGTTATGGCAATATCAACGGTGGTGTTGATAACAGCCTCAAACGTCCTGAATATTATCACGATCATCACGATTGGGCTAACGATGGTAGCCGCTATTCTATGACTATGGGTCATATTGGTATGCCTGACCTTAACACAGCTCATCCTGATGTGCAGAATATCGTTAAGAACTTCCTTATCGAGTGTATCAATGTTGGTGTTGACGGTTTCCGTTTTGACGCTGCAAAGCACATTGAGCTTCCAACTGATGATGGTAACAGAAGCGATTTCTGGCCAACAGTTATCAACGGTTCACAGGCTAGCACAAAGAATCAGATATTCTACTATGGTGAGATTCTCAATGGCTGTGGTACTAATATTAATAACTTCACAAAATATATGAGCATTACTGATAACAATACTGGTGACGCTTATCTTATGGCTGCTAATAACTCAAATGCTTCTGGTCTTGCTAACTCAAACTATAACAAGGGTGCTTCTCCTGATAAGAGCGTGCTTTGGGTTGAGTCACATGATACACATATGGGTGAATCTGGTTCAGCTGGTATGGGTAACACATCTGGTGTTCATGACAGCAAAATTATTAAAGCATGGGCTATCGTAGGTTCTCGTGCTGATTCTACAGCTCTCTTCTTCGCTAGACCAGCGTTTAATATGGGTGAGGCAAGCGGTAACACTACATACAAGTGTAAAGCTGTAGCTGAGGTTAATAAGTTCAAAAATTACTTTGCTGGTCAGGGCGAGTATCTCTCGAGTGAGGGTTCATTTGCTTACAATGAGCGTGGTACTTCAGGTATTGTAATTGTTAACGCTAGCGGTTCAAACGCTTCGGTTAATGTAAGAGTTAATAAGATGGCTAATGGTACATACAAGGATGCTATCACAGGTTCACAGTTTACTGTATCTAATGGAAGAATTACAGGTAATATCGGTGATACAGGTGTTGCTGTAGTTTATAATCCAACCAATACTCCAACTCCTACACCAACTACACCTCCAACAACTCCACCAACAACACCTCCAACACAGCCAAAGGTCAAGGTTCTTTTGGGTGACGTTGATATGGACGGCAGAGTAACAGTTATTGATGCTACAAAGCTTCAGTATAAGCTTGCTGATTTAATTACTTTCAACGATAAGCAGTCAATCGCAGCAGATGTTGATGGTAATAACAGCATCAATATTCTTGATGCTTCATGTGTACAGTTACACCTTGTTGGTATGGCTAAAGCAAACTGCAAGTGTGGTACATATGTTGAGATTTCAGGTGGAGATACACCAGTCGTTGAACCAACAACTCCTGTTGTAAATGGTAACTACATTTATTTCAAAAATAATGATAACTGGAGCGACGTTAAGGTTTACTACTGGAGCGACGCAAACAATACAATGACATCATGGCCGGGCGTTTCAATGCAGTCAGCTGGTAATAATGAGTATAAAGCTGAAATTCCAGCAGATGCTACATATGTTATCTTTAACAATGGTCAGGGTAACCAGACTGGCGACCTTTCACTTCAGGGAATGAACAAAATTTATGATAATGGTTCATGGAGAGACTATGGCAACAATCCAAACCCAGGTCCAACACCAGTTGGTGGTAACTACATTTACTTCAGAAATAACAATAACTGGGGTTCAGTTATGGCTTACTACTGGAGCGATGCTAATTCAACAATGTTATCATGGCCAGGTATCGCAATGGAATCTGTAGGTAATAACGTATATAAAGTTGAGGTTCCTAGCGATGCAACTTACATTATTTTCAATAATGGTCAGGGTGACCAGACAGGTGACCTTTCTCTCCAGGGAATGAATAAGATCTATGATAATGGTTCATGGAACAGTTATAACGGTTAATTTCTCATTTTCTAAATAGTGTGTTTTAAACAGGCGAGCGATTTGCTCGTCTGTTTTTTTGTAACAAAAAAACTACCCGAAATTTCGGGTAGTTTTAAAGTCAGTTAATTAATTCATCATACTCATTAAATCTGAAACATAGTGAGTCAACGCTATGACTGTCACTTGAAAGTATAAATTTCGCACCTTTGTTTTTCAGATATCTATAAATATCAGAAGAAGGGTAAGGGGAAGTTCTGTAACCACGTGATATTGCGCCTGTGTTGATTTCGAATACCTTTCCTGTTTTAAGCAGGGCATTAGCAGCCCTTTTGTAAGCATTGACATATCTTATATTATTTTCATCGAACAACTTATTATTCTCATTAAACTTTGTTATCAGATCAAAATGACCGATGATATCGGCGTTTGTTTTGTTTACTACATCTGATACTGTCTCAAAGTATAATTCAACAAGTGAGTAGATATCTCCGTTAAAATGATTACTAACTGCAGATAATAAAATTTCTGCTGATTCATCAACTGGGATATATTCTTCGTTTACTTTTATATAGTGAACAGAGCCTATAGTATAATCAAAATCTGACGTATCGCATGTGCTATAATAATCCTGTTCGATTCCACATTTTACATCGATTATACCTTTATACTTATTCTTTAGCGAATTGATTTCTGATATATAATCAGGAATCCTATCTTTTTTTATGCAGTATGAGGTGTCAAATTCTGTGTATGAATGATCAGAAATACCGATAGTGTCTAAGTTAAGAGCTATTGCGGATTTAACTATTTCTTCTATAGTGTTATTACCATCGCTGAAAACAGAATGAGTATGCAAATCCTGTTTTATCATGATGTCATTTTTTCCTGCTTAACTTTGTGGTCGATAACATGACGAGATGCGAGCTCTTTGTGAATATCTTCTAAAGAGATACCCTGTTCAATCATAAGCACCATTACGTGATAAGCAAGGTCTGCGATTTCGTAGATAGTTTCCTTTTTATCATCAGCTTTAGCAGCAATAATAACTTCTGTGCACTCTTCGCCAACCTTTTTGAGAATTTTATCGAGACCTTTCTGGAAAAGGTAGGTTGTATATGAACCTTCTTTTTCATCTGTCTTTCTGCCTTCGATAAGTTCAATAAGTCCCTGATATGAGAATTCGTGGCGTTCCTCACTCTGGAACACTTCGTTGTTGAAGCATGAAGTAGTACCAAGATGACAAGCAGGACCATCAGGTTCAACCATAACTACAAGTGCATCGTTATCGCAATCAGCAGTGATAGAAACTATGTGCTGATAGTTACCGCTTGTTTCTCCCTTGAGCCATAACTCCTGTCTTGAACGACTGTAAAAACAAGTGAGTTCTTTTTTTATAGAGATTTTGAGGCTTTCTTTGTTCATATAAGCAAGTGTTAAAACCTGCTTTGTTACTGCATTTACTACGATAGCAGGAATAAGACCTTTTTCGTCAAATTTAAGTTTTTCGATATCTAACATTATGATTCTCCTTAATTATGATAAGCGTGTAATAATACCGTTTTTAGCCATTTCTTGTTTCAAATCAGATATTTTCACTTCTCCAAAATGGAAGATAGAAGCAGCAAGACCTGCATCGACTTTCGGTAGTGTATTGAACAGAGTTATGAAATCTTCAATCTTTCCTGCACCGCCTGATGCTATAACGGGAACATTTACTACATCACATACAGCTTGTAGCATCTCAAGGTCAAAACCACCTTTAACTCCGTCAGTATCAATAGAATTCAAGACAACTTCGCCTGCACCGTTACCAACGCAACGTTTGATCCATTCGATAGCTTCCATGCCTGTATTTTCTCTGCCACCTTTAGCGAATACTCGAAATACTCCGTCAACTCTTTTTACGTCAGCAGAAATAACAACGCATTGGTCACCGTATAATTTAGCTGCTTCATATATTAAATCAGGATTTCTTATTGCACCTGAGTTAACAGAAACTTTATCAGCACCGCATTTTAACACTCGGTCAAAATCATCCAGTGTATTGATTCCGCCGCCAACTGTAAGTGGAATGAATACGCTTTTTGCAGTTTCGCATAGAATATCTGTGAATAGTTTTCTACCATCAGAAGACGCGGTGATGTCATAGAATACGAGCTCATCTGCTCCACATTCACTATAATATTTAGCAAGTGAAACAGGGGAGGAGACATCGTTTAATCCTTGAAAGTTAACGCCTTTGACAACTCTGCCGTCTTTTACATCAAGGCAAGGGATAATACGTTTAGTTATCATTTTGCCACCTCGATTGCTTCTTTCAGGTTGATTGCACCAGTATAGTAAGCCTTTCCGATAATAGCACCGTGAATATCAAGCTTTGTGAGTTTTTCGATATCCTCAATCGAAGATACACCACCAGAAGCAATTATGTCGATATTGAACTTTTCAGAAAGTGTACGATAAAGCTCGTGGTTTGTACCTTGCATAGCTCCATCTTTAGATATATCTGTACAGATAATTGTTTTAACACCTGTATCCTGCATTTTCTGGCAAAATTCAAATGCATCAAGCTCGGATTTTTCTGTCCAACCCTTGATTGCAACAAATCCGTCTTTGATATCAATACCAACAGCGATTTTGTCGCCATATTCTTTGACAGCTTGTTCAACAAATCCTTCGTTTGTAACAGCAGCAGTTCCCAGAATTACTCTGTCAACACCTGCATCAATATACTTCTTGATAACATCCATATTGCGGATGCCACCGCCGATTTCACAAAAGAGGCTTGTTGTATCTTTGATACTTTTAACTACTTCGAAATTTGGTGTAGTACCACTTTTTGCACCCTCAAGATCAACAAGATGGATGTGAGTAGAACCGCTGTTTTTGAAATCTAAAGCTACTTCAACTGGGTTTTCGTTATATATAGTCATTTGCTGATAATCACCTTTGAAGAGGCGAACAGCTTTCTTATCATATAAATCAATAGCAGGATAAATCAGCATATCATACCCTCCTTAAGTTCAACAAAAGCTTTCAAAATATTCAAACCGATTTTACCGCTTTTTTCAGGATGGAATTGGCATCCGAATACATTGTTTTTAGCGACAGCTGCTGTGAGCTCTGCACCATACTCAGTGGTAGCGATAACAGAGTTGTCACAATTTTTAGCATAGTACGAATGTACAAAGTAAACGCAATCCCCATCGTTAATGTATTTAAAGATAGGGGAGTCGTTAGTTTTGAATTTTAGCGCATTCCATCCTATGTGAGGGATTTTTAAATCGCTTGATACATCATATTTGATAGGGCATATTTCACCCTTAATAAGACCCAATCCTTCGTGCTCGCCGTATTCATAACTTTTGTCAAAAAGCATCTGCATTCCCAAGCAGATACCCATAAGCGGCTTACCGTTACTTGTAAGGTCTTTTATAACCTTATCAAGTCCTGTGTCTCTAAGTTTTTTTGCAGCATCTTCGAATGCTCCAACACCAGGAAGGATGATTTGGTCTGAATTTTTTAGTTCATCTATATCTGAAGTGACAATAACTTCTGCACCGATAGCGCTAAGTGAACTTCTGAGCGAGAAGAGATTGCCTACACCATAGTCAACAATTGCAACCATTATAAAACACCTTTTGTGGATAAAATTTCGTCTGCAAATTTTTCATCAATTTTGACAGCATCTTTCATACTTCTTGCAACAGATTTGAACGCACCCTCGATGATGTGGTGAGAGTTAGTGCCGTCAAGCTTTTTGATGTGTAAATTGCATTCAGCGTTTCTTGTAAAACCAAGCCAGAACTCTTCGACAAGCTCAGTATCAAAGGTTCCAACCTTTTCGGTAGGTATTTCCAAATCAAAGTTTAGATAACTTCTGCCTGAGAAATCAACAGCTGAAAGGATGAGAGATTCGTCCATCGGAAGAATCATATATCCGTATCTGCTGACACCCTTTTTGTCACCTAACGCTTCCTTGAATGCTAAACCTAGCGATATTCCGATATCTTCAACTGTGTGGTGGTCATCAACCTGAGTGTCACCGATGCAGTTGATATCAAGGTCGAATCGACCGTGCTTTGAAAAAAGAGTCAGCATATGATCAAGGAAACCACAACCGGTATTGATATTGCTAGAACCACATCCATCAAGGTTTAAGGCTAGTTTTATATCTGTTTCTGCAGTTTTTCTATTTATATTAGAAGTTCTCATTGTAATTCCTCCAACACTTCCTTGAGTTTATTGACGAATATTGTCATTTGCTCGAGATTTCCTATTGTGATTCGATTATAATCTTTGAGCTTTTCTTTGTTGAAGTGTCTTATTAAAACACCTTTTTCTTTAAGTTTGAGATAAATCTTTTCACCATCAAATTCAGGGTGCATTGCAAAAACAAAGTTTGTATAAGAATCTGTCAATACAAATCCGAGATTTTTTAGTTCATTTACAGTAAACTCCCTGACTCTCATGATTTCTCTGCAATTATTCATACAGTACTCATCATCTATCAATGTACCAACACCAGCCGCCATAGTGAGCGAGTTAACATTGTATGGGTTAGTGGAATATTTGATAGTGTTCAAATCCTGTATCAATGATTTGCAAGCGATGCCAAATCCCAGTCTGCCACCTGCAAGTGAGCGTGATTTTGAGAAAGTCTGAGTAACGAGAAGATTATCGTATTTTTTAGTGAGTGCTACTGCACTTTTGGCACCAAAATCAACATACGCTTCATCAATAACAACGATGTTATCTCTGTTGCTTGAAACGATTTCTTCGATTTGATCAAGAGATAACGCTATACCTGTTGGAGCATTAGGATTAGCTATAAAAATAGTTCCGTTTGTGTTTTTGTAGTCATCAACATTGATTGTGAAATCATCGTTGAGAGGAATCTCTTTGTATGGGATATTGTTAATCTGAGCGAATACAGAATAAAAACCGTATGTGATATCAGGGAATATTGCCGGATGCTCAGTATCACAAAATGCCATAAATGCGAAATTTAAAATTTCATCAGAACCATTAGTGAAGAGGATTTCGTCTTCGTTTATATCAAATCTCTTTGATGCGATTTTGACTAATTCTCTGCACTCTGGATCTGAGTAAAGCTGAAGATTTTTCACCGCTTTTTCTACATACTCCATAGTTTTTGGAGATGGGGAAAAGGGTGATTCGTTAGTATTGAGTTTGATGTATTGTGTATCTTTAGGTTGTTCACCAGGGGTGTATGGCTCTAAAGAACTGTATTTTTGACTGAAAAAACGGCTCAATCTGATTCCTCCATGCGGATAGTTGCACTTTTTGCGTGAGCTGTCAATCCTTCTTTTTCTGCAAAGAAAGCGACATCTTCAGCAACTCTTTTCAGTGCATCCTTGGTGTAATATGTGTACTGTGTTTTCTTGATGAAATCGTCTACTGATAGCGGACTTGAAAATTTAGCAGTACCTGAAGTTGGGAGAGTGTGGTTAGGTCCTGCGAAGTAGTCACCGAGTGCTTCAGGACAGTTTCTTCCCATGAAGATTGATCCTGCGTGACGGATACTATCAAGATAATCGAAAGGATTATCAACACAAAGTTCAAGATGTTCAGGAGCAATTTCGTTTGAAATTTCAATCGCATCCTTAAGGTTATCGGCTACAATGATTTTGCCGTTATTATCAATAGATTCTCTCGCAATCTCAGAACGTTCGAGCTGTGGTATCTGGAGCTCAAGTTCATTCTGGACAGCTAATGCTAATTCCATAGAGTCTGTTACAAGAACAGCGCTTGCGAGTTTATCGTGTTCTGCCTGCGAAAGTAGGTCAGCAGCGGCATGTTTTGGATTTGTTTTGCCATCAGCGAGTATAAGTATTTCAGATGGACCTGCAATCATATCGATTGAAACCTGTCCGAAAACTTGCTTCTTAGCTTCTGCGACAAAAGCGTTACCAGGACCGACAATTTTATCTACTTTAGGAACACTCTCGGTACCATATGCCAAAGCGGCTACAGCCTGTGCGCCACCGATTTTGAATATTTTATCAACTCCTGCAACTTTTGCAGCCGCAAGGATAACAGGATTAACTTTGCCGTTTGGACTTGGAGGAGTTACCATAACTACCTCTTTACAGCCTGCGATTTTAGCAGGGATAGAATCCATAAGCACTGTTGAAGGATATGCCGCTGTACCACCAGGAACATACAAACCTGCTTTGTCAACCGGAATGATTTTTTGTCCAATGACGATACCATCTTCGTCGTTGATAATAAAGCTGTTTCTAACTTGTTTTTCATGAAATTTACGAATGTTTTTAGCGGCTCTTTCGAGAATATTTAAAAACTTAGGTTCTACTGATGATACAGCTTCATCGATTTCTTCTTTAGTTATTAAAAGTGAAGAAAGTTTTGCTTTGTCGAATTTCTCACAGTATTCATACAAGGCTTTGTCGCCGTTTTCTCTGACATTTTTTATGATGTCAGCAACGATTTCTTCAACATTAAATTTAGCTTCAACCCTGGCGAAAACTTCGGCAGGTGATACTTCATTGTAATTTAAAATTTTAATCATTTTTTGCCTCCGTTTGTGCAGCTAGCTCTAAACAGATTTTATTGATTTTATCAGCTTTGAATTTATGGCTGGATTTGTTGGAAATTAGCCTTGCGCTGATTGGAACGATATTCTCTTTAACCTCAAGAGCGTTTTCTTTGAGCGTTGTTCCTGTTTCGACGATATCAACGATAACATCAGAAAGTCCAAGGATAGGAGCAATTTCGATGGAACCGTTTAAGTGGATGATATCAATATCTCTGCCTTTTGAAAGGTAGTACTGCTGAGCTATATTAGAAAATTTGGTGGCAACTCTAAGAGTGCGCTGTTTATTGTCTCTGAAATCTTTTTTAGCTGCAACAGCCATACGGCATTTGCCGATATCAAGGTCTAACAACTCATAAACATCTGGCTCATATTCAAGGAGAATATCTTTTCCTGCGACACCAATATCAGCAGCACCTCTTTCAACATAGATAGCTACATCGGATGGTTTGACCCAGAAATATCTGATTCCAAGTTCTTCGTTTTCGAAAATCAGTTTTCTATTGTTCTCTTTGATGGATGGACACTCAAAACCAGCTTTTTCGAACATACCATAAACTTTTTCACCTAGTCTTCCTTTTGGAAGAGCAACATTAAGCATTGTTTTCAAGTTAATCCACCTCGCATTCGTTGAAATTAATAACTGATTTATAATGTAAATCTTTTGGTATTTGCTTGCAAGCGTAAACACTTTCATTGTTGTTTAAATAAGATTCGATAATCTTATTTAAGCAGGAAAGATCTGAGTTGTTATCGTATAATATTACGATATCTACATCATATTCCTTAGCTTCTTCAAAGAGCATTTCAAGCATATCGAGATATACCGCAAAGCCGATAGCTCCAGATTTACGTTTCATTTTTAACATTAACTTATCATACTGTCCGCCTGATAGTACGCTTGTAGGGATGCCTTCAATAAATCCTTTGAATACGATACCATTATAGTAATGAGTATCGCTGATAACAGAGAAATCGATGTTTATCATATTTTTGACATCTTCACTCAAAGAGTCGATAATGCTTGTAAGTTCATCAACAGGTGAAAGGTCAACAAAACCATCAAACAATGATTTTAGCTGTGGAAGAACAGTATTAGGTTTACCGCAAATAGTAGTGAAAGCTTTCAGGATTTCAATTTGCTTTTCGTTTAAATCCAGTTCTTCGCAAGACAGAAGAAGTTCGTGAGTGTTCTTTTCGCTGATGCTTTTGAAGATATCTTTTTTTACATCACTTGGAATGGAAAAACTATCACAAACAGCTGTAATGATTCCGAGATGAGACAAGTCAAGCATACTATCGTTTGATATACATTTCAAACTATTGCAAGCAAGTGTCAGAACTTCGCTGATGTTATAGTTATCTATATCACCAAAACACTCGAGACCAACCTGCATAATTTCTTTGAAAGTATGTGTGCCTTTTGAAATGCGATATACATTTTCGTTGTAATAAACCTTTTGTATTGAGTTAGGTTCATCTTTGCTGTTTTTGATGATAGAAAGTGTAACGTCTGGTTTTAATGCCATAAGTTTTCCATTTGTATCAGTAAAAGTGATTACACTGTCGGAAATCAAAAAATCTTTATTCTTTGCGTACAAGTCATATTCTTCAAATTTACTCATTTTGTATTGTGAGTAACCTCTTTTTTCGAAGAGGGATCTGAGTGAAAACATAACTTTTTCGTTAAAACCAAGTGAAAGTGTGTTTGTATCCATTATTCATCCTCCGAAAGATTAAGTCGATCTATGGCGGTTTTGTAACCACCGCTACCATAATTGAGGCATTTGCTGACCCTTCCGATTGTAGCTGTGCTTACGTCAACTTTGTCAGCGATTTTCTGATAACTGTACCCCTTAGATAGTAAGATTGCTGTATCTAGTCTTTGAGTCATATCCTGAATCTCTTTGATAGTGCAAATATCATCAAAATATTCATAACATTCTTCAATGGTTTCTAAGTTTAATATAGTTTGGAATAATCTGTCAACAGATTCACAACGATATTTCATAATTATACCTCTTTAATTCAATGTTTTAACATAATACCACTTTACTGTGGTGAAGTCAATAGTTAATTTGCACTAAAAGTTATCATTTTCCGATTTTTTCTTATTAAGACTTAAGGTCTAACTATGTTGCTATATAATAGGTATAAAACATATAATATAAAAAGGAAGTGGGAATATGTTGAATTTTGAAAGTGATTACACACAGGGTGCTCATCCTGAAATTTTAAACAAATTATTTGAAACAAACTTTGAACATCTCACAAGTTATGGATTGGATAAATATAGTGATTATGCAAAGAATAAAATCAAAGCTCTGTGCAATAAAGAAGACGCTCAAGTTTTTCTTTTATCTGGTGGTACTCAGACTAATCAGATTGTTATAAATACTATGCTACATAGTACCGAAGGCATAATTTGTGCCGATAGTGGACATATCAACGTACACGAAGCTGGTGCTATTGAGTTTTCAGGTCATAAAACTATATCCATCGAAAACGATGAAGGAAAGATTTATGCAAAAGATGTTGGGGCGATTATAAAAGCTTTTTATGCAGATGAAAGTCACACCCATTGTGTTTATCCGGGAATGGTTTATATCTCACATCCTACTGAATACGGAACACTCTACACAAAGAAAGAACTCGAAGAATTAGCTGGTGTTTGCAGAAAAAATAACATACCGCTGTATCTTGATGGTGCGAGACTTGGATATGGACTTATGAGCTCTGATACAGACGTTACTATTGAAGACATAGCTGAATTTTGTGATGTTTTTTACATCGGTGGTACAAAAGTAGGTGCTCTATGTGGTGAGGCTGTTGTGTTTACACATGGTAACGCTCCAAAGCGATTCTTTACTTCAATTAAACAACATGGTGCACTTCTAGCTAAAGGAAGATTGCTTGGTATCCAGTTTTACACTTTATTTAAGGATGATTTGTATTTTAGAGTCAGTGAACACGCTAATAAAATGGCAGACAAAATAAGACAAGCGTTGGAAGATAAGAACTACGAGATATTTATTAAAACCTCAACAAATCAGATTTTTGTTGTTTTATGTGAAGAAAATATTGAAAGGCTAAAGAAACATATAGCGTTTACTATTTGGGAACACCTGTTTGAGGATTTATATGTTGTGAGACTAGCCACAAGTTGGGCAACAACTGAAAGTGATATAAATGAACTCATAAAAATACTATAGTTTTTATTTTTTACTTAACTGTTATAATCAACAATGTTTTGTAAGCTAGTGAAAGATATTTATGTATATTAGTAAATTGAGTTGAAATATATAAAAATCAAAGCTATTTTGTTGACAGTAAGCGACTTGAGTGCTATAATTAAGAAAATCTTTAAAGCGATACAGAGAGATCGGTAAGATTTGATTAATATGAAATTTAGCGCAGTTGTGTTGTCTGTGCTGTATTTTTGTGTCTTCAAGCCTTACTGTCTCAGTAAGGCTTTTCTGTTTAGGAGGAATTTTTATGTCTAAGTCAATCAAAGCAAACATCATCGGTAGTTCCTCTTTTGTAGCTGATATGCATTCTCGCTTATCAGGTGATAGTCTTGTTGCCGAATTTAATAATTCTAATTTAACAATTTTACCCGGCTTTTGTGATGTACATGTACATTTTCGTGAGCCGGGCTTTTCTTATAAAGAAACGATAAAGAGTGGTTCGCTTTCTGCGGCAAGAGGTGGATACACTGCGGTTTGCACTATGCCTAATTTGAATCCCGTACCTGATAGTTACGAGAACCTAAAGCTTCAGCTTGATATAATAGAAGATGATGCTTGTATCAATGTTTACCCATATGGAGCTATAACAGTTGGTCAGCTTGGTGAAGAACTCTCAGATATGGAAGCTATGAGTAAGGATGCAATTGCGTTTTCTGATGATGGTCGCGGTGTACAAAGCGATGATATGATGAGAGAAGCTATGATCAGAGCTAAAGCTCTGAATAAAATCATCGTTGCTCATTGCGAAGTGAATTCACTTTTAAAAGGCGGATATATCCACGATGGTATTTATGCAAAAGAGCATAACCACAGAGGAATCTGTTCTGAGAGTGAATATGCACAGATTGAGCGTGACTTGAAGCTCGCTCAGGAAATCGGTTGCAGATACCATGTGTGTCACATCTCAACTAAAGAGAGCGTTGAGCTTATCAGACAAGCAAAGCGCAGGGGAGTGGATGTAACATGCGAAACTGCTCCGCATTATCTTGTGCTTGATGAAAACGACTTGCAGGAAGATGGTAAGTTCAAGATGAATCCACCACTTCGTTCAGCAGAAGATAAGAAAGCACTTATTGAGGGTATCTGTGATGGTACTATCGATATGATAGCTACAGACCACGCACCACACTCAATTGACGAGAAATCCAAAGGACTTGAAAAGAGTGCTTTCGGCATTGTTGGTTTAGAGACAGCATTCCCTGTTTTATATACACATTTAATCAAATCTGGTGTTATCACAATCGAAAAGGCGGTTGAGCTTTTGTGTGATAATCCAAGAAAACGTTTTGGTATAAAGCTCGGCGCTGATTATTCAGTCTGGGATTTGGAATATGATTTCGTTGTAAACCCTGAAGAGTTCTTATCTAAAGGGCGCGCAACACCGTTTGAAGGTCACAGACTAAGCGGTAAATGCATCGCAACTGTATGTGATAATAAAATTGTATTTAAAGGCTAAACCTTTTGAATAAATATGGCTAGTTAGGAGAAATATTATGGCAAAGAGAACAGACATTAAGAAGGTATTGATTATCGGCTCAGGTCCTATCGTTATCGGTCAGGCTGCTGAGTTCGACTACGCAGGCACACAGGCGTGTCTTGCACTTAAAGAAGAGGGTTATGAGGTTGTCCTTGTAAACTCAAACCCTGCTACTATCATGACTGATACTACTATCGCTGATAAGGTCTATATGGAGCCACTTACACTTGAGTATGTTGCTAAGATTCTTCGTCACGAAAGACCTGATGCTATTGTTCCTGGTATCGGTGGTCAGACTGGTCTTAACCTCGCTATGCAGCTTGAGAAAAAAGGTGTGCTTAAAGAGTGCGGCGTTGAGCTTTTAGGTACAAGTTCAGAAAGTATCGAACGAGCTGAAGACCGTGATATGTTCAAACAGCTTTGCGAGTCAATCGGTGAGCCTGTCATTCCATCTGAAATCACATACAACATTGAAGAGGCTAAAGCGGCAGCTTCTCGTATTGGATATCCTGTAGTATTGCGTCCTGCGTTCACACTTGGCGGTACAGGCGGCGGTTTTGCTTATAACGAAAAGGAACTTGAAGATGTAGGTCTCAACGCATTCAAGCTTTCTCCTGTACATCAGGTTCTTATCGAAAAGAGCGTTAAAGGTTATAAAGAGATTGAGTTTGAGGTAATGCGTGACTCAGAAGACACAGCTATCACTATCTGTGGTATGGAAAACATTGACCCTGTTGGTGTTCACACTGGTGACTCTATGGTTGTTGCTCCTATCCTTACACTCAACGACCATGACCTTAAGATGCTCAACGATAGTGCTATCAAGCTTATCAAAGAGCTTAAGATCGAGGGTGGCTGTAATGTACAGTTCGCACTTAATCCTAACACAAGCGAGTATTACCTCATTGAGGTTAACCCACGAGTTTCCCGTTCATCTGCACTTGCTTCAAAGGCATCAGGTTATCCGATTGCTCGTGTTACTGCTAAAATCGCTATGGGTATGGCATTAAGAGATATTGAGATTGCTAACACAAATGCATCTTTTGAGCCTCGCCTTGACTATGTTGTAGCAAAGCTTCCTAGATTCCCATTCGATAAGTTTACAACAGCTAACAATACACTTGATACTCAGATGAAAGCTACTGGCGAAGTTATGGGTATCGGTTCAAATCTCGAGGAGTGCTTACTCAAGTCTGTTCGTTCACTCGAAACAGGTGTTTGTCACTTCTATATGGCTAAGTTCTCTGATAAGACAAACGATGAACTTTTTGATTATATCAAAGAATTCAAGGACGATAACATCTTCGCTATCACAGAACTTATGCGCAGAGGTGAGTCTATCGAAAAGATTCACGATATTACAAAAATCACACCTTACTTCCTTGAGTCTTTCCAGCGTATCGTTGATATGGAAACAAAAATCAAGGAGAACAAGAACAACCTTGAAATTCTGAAGGAAGCTAAAGTTATGGGCTTCTGCGATAAGTTTATCGCAACACTCTGGGATATGGCTGAGATTGATGTATACAACCTCAGAATTGAAAACAAAATGTTCCCTGCATTCAGAATGGTTGATACCTGCCATACTAACGCATATATCCCATATTTCTATTCTTCATATACAGGTGACAACGCTTCAATTTTAACTGATAAGAAAAAGATTGTAGTTCTTGGTGCGGGTCCTATCCGTATCGGTCAGGGTGTTGAGTTCGACTACTCTACAGTACACGCTGTATCAACTATCAAGCGTTCAGGATATGAAGCTATCATCATCAATAACAATCCTGAAACAGTTTCTACTGACTATACAACAGCTGACAAGCTCTACTTCGAGCCACTCACTCCAGAAGATGTTATGAACATTATCGAGTTTGAAAAGCCTGAGGGTGTTATCGTATCTCTTGGTGGTCAGACAGCTATCAACCTTGCTGACCCTCTTATGAAGAGAGGCGTTAAGATTATCGGTACTGACTGTGAGGCTATCGATAGAGCAGAGGATAGAGGTTCATTTGAGAAAATCCTTAAAGAGCTTAATATCCCACAGCCACAGGGTGTCGCTGTAACAAAAATTGAAGACGGTATCAACGCTGCAAAAGAAATCGGCTATCCTGTTCTTGTTCGTCCAAGTTTCGTTCTTGGTGGTCGCGCAATGCAAATCGTTGCTAATGATGATCAGCTTCGCCAGTATCTCAAGACAGCTGTTGAAATTGATGAAGACAAACCGGTACTTGTTGACAAGTACTTGCAGGGTAAAGAGGTTGAGGTTGACGCTATCTGCGACGGCAAAGATGTGTTTGTTCCAGGTATTATGGAACTTGTTGAGCGTACAGGTATCCATAGCGGTGACTCAATCAGCGTATATCCAACATACAGCATTTCAGATAAAGTAAAAGGCACTATCTTAAGATACACAAAGATGCTTGGTCTCGGTATTGGTATCAAGGGTCTTTATAATATTCAGTTCATCGTTGATGAAAATGATGATGTATATATCATCGAGGTTAACCCACGTTCTTCCCGTACAGTACCATTCCTTTCAAAGGCTACTGGTTATTCACTTGCTGATATTGCAACTGAGGTTATCCTTGGTATGAGTCTCAAGGAGCTTGGTATTTTTGAACTTTACCCAGAGGAGAAGGATAGATATTACGTAAAGGTTCCTGTATTCTCATTCAATAAGATCAAGGGTCTTGATGCTTATCTCTCACCAGAGATGAAGTCAACCGGTGAAGCAATCGGCTACGATGACAAACTCCATCGTGCAATGTGTAAGGCACTTATTGCTGGTGGTATCAACATCCAGAACTACGGTACTGTTTTCGTAACTCTTGCTGACGAGGATAAAGAAGAAGCACTTCCACTCATCAAGCGTTTCTACGATATCGGCTTTAATATCGAAGCTACTATCGGTACTGCAACTTTCCTCAAAGAAAACGGTATCAGAACAAAGGTGAGAGGCAAGATTTCTGAGGGTTGTGAAGAAATTCTTGATTCAATTCGTGCAGGCTATGTAAGCTGTGTTATTAACACTCGTGCAGTTATGTCAGGTAACCACTATGAAGATGGTTCTGTTATCCGTAGATGTGCTGTAGAAAACGGTGTTGCTCTTTACACATCACTTGATACAGTTAAAATTCTTCTCGATGTTCTCGAGGAAATCACTATAAAAGTTTCAACTATTGATGCTAAATAAGGTGAGATAATGAAACAAGGTTTATTTACTATCGCAGAAAATACTGCATTAACTGAAAATGTATATAAAATGCGTTTGCTCGGCGATGTGAGTGATATCACATCATGCGGTCAGTTCATCAACATCAAACTTGATGGACTGTACCTGCGCAGACCTATCTCTGTTTTTGATAAAGACGACGAGAGCGTTACAATTATCTACAAAGTTGTAGGTAAAGGTACTGAGCAGATGAAATCTATGAGTGCAGGGGAGACTCTTGATGTCCTCACAGGTCTTGGAAACGGTTATGATACTTCTCTTTGTAAAGAGAAAGCTGTTCTGCTTGGTGGTGGTGTTGGTGTTCCTCCACTCTACTTACTTGCTAAAACACTTATAGCACAGGGTAAGGATGTATCTGTTATCCTCGGTTTCAATACTGAATCAGAAGTCTTCTGCGAAGAAGATTTCAAGGCGATCGGTGCTGATGTCAAAGTTACTACTGTTGACGGTAGCTACGGCATCAAAGGTTTTGTAACTGATGCACTCGAGAGTGGTTATGATCATTTCTTCACTTGCGGTCCTGAGCCAATGCTCAAGGCGGTTTTCAAATCGACTGACACTTCAGGTCAGTTTAGCTTTGAAGAACGAATGGGTTGTGGCTTTGGTGCATGCATGGGTTGTTCTTGTAAGACTATCACTGGTTACAAGCGTATCTGTAAAGATGGACCTGTTATGATGAAGGAGGAGATATTATGGGAAGATTAAATGTATCTCTTTGTGGTATTGAGCTTGATAACCCGATTATCCCTGCGAGTGGAACTTTCGGTTACGGCTACGAATACGCAGACTTATATGATATTAATGTACTTGGTACTTTCTCTTTCAAAGGTACAACAAAAGAACCTCGCTTCGGTAACCCTACACCCAGAATAGCTGAATGCTACAGCGGTATGATTAACGCTGTAGGTCTTCAGAATCCTGGTGTTGAAAAGGTTATCGCTGAAGAATTGCCAAAGCTTAAGGCTTGCTTTGATAAAAAAGTTATGGCTAATGTCGGCGGCTTTTCTGTAGATGAATATGTATATACAGCAAAAAAGCTTGATGAATGTGAACAGGTTGGCTGGATTGAAGTTAATATCAGTTGTCCTAATGTTCACGGTGGCGGTATCGCTTTCGGCACTAACCCTGAAAACGCTGCTTTGATTACTAAATCTGTGAAAGAAGCTGTTACTAAGCCTGTCATCGTTAAGCTTTCACCAAATGTTACAGATATTGTTGCAATCGCTAAAGCTGTTGAAGAAGCTGGTGCAGATGCAATCAGCTTAATTAATACAATGCTTGGTATGCGAATTGATTTACGCACAAAGAAACCTGTTATCGCTAATAAGATGGGCGGATTTTCAGGCCCTGCGATTTTCCCTGTAGCACTTCGAATGGTATATCAGGTTGCACATGCTGTGAACATTCCTGTTATCGGTATGGGTGGTGTTTCATCAGCTGAAGATGTTATCGAAATGATGCTCGCAGGAGCTACTGCAGTACAAGTTGGTGCTGCAAACCTCGTTGATCCTTACGTTTGCAAGGATATCATCGAGAAATTACCAGAGGTTATGGATAAATATAACATAAATAATTTGAATGAAATCATAGGAGGAGTTAAGTAATGGGCAGAGACGTAATCGTTGCTTGTGACTTTTCAAGCGCTGAAGCTGTTTTCAGTTTTCTTGACAAATTCACAGACAGAAAACCATTTGTAAAAATCGGTATGGAGCTTTTCTATGCTGAGGGTCCACAGATTGTAAAGGAGATCAAAAAGCGTGGTCATAAGATTTTCTTAGACCTTAAGCTTCACGATATTCCAAATACAGTTAAGAAATCTATGGCTGTACTTTCAGGTTTGGATGTTGATATGACTAACCTCCACGCTGGTGGTACTTGCAGAATGATGGAAGCTGCTCTCGAAGGTCTTACTCGTGAAGACGGTACTCGTCCTATTCTTATAGCTGTTACACAGCTTACTTCAACTGATCAGGAGAGTATGGAGCAGGATCTTCTCATTAACGAACCAATAGATAAGGTTGTTATGCATTACGCTTCAAATGCTAAGAAAGCAGGTCTTGATGGTGTTGTTTGCTCACCACTCGAGGCAATGAAAGTTCATGACACATGTGGTGCTGATTTCATCACTGTTACTCCTGGTGTAAGATTTGCTGATGGCGACATAGGTGACCAGAAGCGTGTTATGACTCCTGCGCAGGCTAAAGAAATCGGCTCAGACTACATTGTTGTCGGTCGTCCTATCACAGCTGCTGATGACCCTGTAGCTGCATACAACCGTTGTGTTGCTGAATTTGTAGATTAAGTTTAAGGAGATATAGATATGGAAAAGTTAATTGCTAAAGACTTACTCAAAATCAAGGCTGTATTTTTCAGACCTGAGGAGCCTTTTACTTGGGCATCAGGTATCAAAAGCCCTGTATATTGCGATAACCGCTTAACACTTTCAGATCACGCTGTTAGAACAGATGTTGAAAATGGTCTTGCTTCATTGATCAAGGAGAATTACCCAGACGCAGAAGTACTGATGGGTACTTCAACAGCAGGTATTGCTCACGCTGCAATTACAGCTCAGATTCTCGAAATGCCTATGGGTTATGTTCGTTCAGGTGCTAAGGACCATGGTCGTCAGAATCAGATCGAGGGTAGACTCGAAAAAGGCCAGAAAGTTGTTGTAGTTGAGGACCTCATCTCAACAGGCGGTTCTGTTATTGAAGTTGTCAATGTATTGAGAGAAGCTGGCGCTGAGGTTCTCGGTGTTGTTTCAATCTTCACATATGGTATGAAGAAGGGTCTCGAGCGTTTGGCTGCTGCTGATGTAAAAAATGTATCTCTCACTAACTTCGATGTTATTGCTGAGGTTGCTGCAGAAGAAGGCTACATTAAGAACGAAGATATCGTTAAGCTCATTTCTTTCAGAAACAATCCATCAGACGAAAGTTGGATTAACGCGGAGGCTTAATGATGAGAAGCGTTATCGATATTGTTGATCTTAGCCCACAAGAAATTGATGAAATGATAAATACCGCTTGCGATATTATCGATAATCCTCAGAAATATTCAGAGAAATGCAAAGGCAAAAAACTTGCTACGTTATTTTTCGAGCCATCAACTCGTACACGACTCAGCTTTGAGGCTGCTATGTATGAGCTTGGCGGAAATGTTATCGGTTTTTCAGAAGCAAGCAGTTCTTCTGCATCAAAAGGTGAGAGTGTTGCTGATACAGCGAAAGTTATCAGTTGCTATGCTGATATTATTGCTATGCGTCACCCAAAAGAGGGCGCTCCGTTCGTAGCATCAAAAAATGCTTCAATCCCAGTTATCAATGCAGGTGATGGTGGTCATAATCATCCTACTCAGACATTGGCTGACCTTTTGACTATTTATCGCGAAAAAGGACATTTCGACAATCTTACCATCGGTTTTTGTGGCGACTTGAAGTTTGGCCGAACAGTTCACTCACTTATCAATGCGATGGTGAGATACACAGGCATCAAGATTGTTCTTATTTCTCCTGAGGAACTAAAACTTCCTAGCTATGTTAAAAAGAACGTTCTTCAGGCTAACAATATTCCATATGTACAGACAACAAGTCTCGAGGAAGTTATGCCTGAACTTGATGTTTTATATATGACTCGAGTGCAGGGTGAACGTTTCTTCAATGAAGAAGATTACTTGAGACTTCGAGACAGCTATATTCTTGATTTAGCTAAACTTAGTAACGCAAAAAGCGATTTGTGTATTATGCATCCGCTTCCACGAGTTAACGAAATCAGTGTTGCAGTAGATAACGATCCACGTGCATGTTACTTCAAACAGGTGCTCAACGGCAAGTATATGCGTATGGCACTTATTCTTAAACTTCTCGAGGAGGCTGCAAAATGAAAATAGATGCTATTCAGAATGGTATAGTTATTGACCACATAACTGCTGGCCTTGCTTTCAGACTTTATGATCTTCTTTCCTTAGATTCACTTAATTGTCCGGTTGCTATAATCAAAAACGTTAACAGCGGAAAAATGGGCAAGAAGGATATCATCAAGATTGACTCAAAGACACCTATAAATCTTGATGTAGTAGGATTTGTTGATCCTAACGCAACTATAAACGTTATCAAAGATGGTAATCTTGTTGAAAAGAGAACTATCGATATGCCTGAAAAACTTCATAATGTTATCAAATGTAAGAACCCTAGATGTATCACTTCTGTTGAACAGGAGCTTGAACAGGTTTTCGTTCTTACCGATAAAGACGAAAAGGTTTATCGTTGTTTGTATTGCGAAACAAAAGCGGATATTTAATTATTATTTATTAAGTGTGCGTCTTGACAAAATGGCACTAAAATGTTACATTTATTTTGTATTTTTTAAAGCTTTCATACGACTGACGGAATTAGTGGAGCACCACAAAGGAGTATGAAAAAGCTTAAGCCGACCGTCTGGGCACACAACTTATTCTGGTTGTGTGCCCTTATATATTTTTATAGGAGGTATATGATGAAAAAGGTTGGAATTATTATGGGTAGCGATAGCGATTTACCTATTATTTCTAAAGCTACCGCTGTCTTAAAGGAGCTTGATGTACCTTATGAGGTTCACATCTATTCAGCTCACAGAACCCCTGTTGAAGCTCGTGATTTTGCTGTTAATGCAAGAGATAACGGCTTTGGCGCTTTGATTTGTGCTGCTGGTATGGCTGCACATTTAGCAGGAGCTATCGCAGCTAACACAACACTTCCTGTTATCGGAATTCCATGCAAATCATCTGTACTTGATGGTATGGATGCACTGCTTTCTACGGTTATGATGCCTACTGGTATACCGGTTGCGACAGTAGCAATCAATGGTGGTGCTAATGCAGCTTTGCTTGCTGCCCAGATTATCGCTGTTGAAGATAATGATCTTAGAATTAAACTTGACACTAAACGTGCTAATGATGCAAAAATAGTCTTGGAAAAAGACGCTAATATTCAATATAGTTTATAATAAATTCTTTTAAAGGAGATATCATCATGGAAAAGAAACTCATCTACACAGGTAAAACAAAGGACGTATTTTCACTCGAGAACGGTAATTGTCTCTTAAAGTTTAAGGACGATTGCACAGGCAAAGACGGCGTATTTGATCCAGGCGAAAACGCTGTTGGCCTTACTATTGATGGCGTTGGTGATGTTAACCTCAGAATGTCTATTTACTTCTTTGAGAAGGTTAACGCTGCTGGAATCAGAACACATTTTGTTAATGCTAACCTTGAGGATACAACTATGGAAGTTCTTCCAGCAAAGGTTTTCGGTAAAGGTTTAGAGGTTATCTGCAGACATAAGGCTGTTGGTAGCTTTATCCGTCGTTATGGCGATTATATTGAGGATGGCGCTGACCTTCCTGAGTATGTTGAGATGACATTCAAGGATGATGCTAAGGGCGATCCACTCGTAACAAAAGATGCTCTTGTTGCTTTAGGTATTATGACAGACGAGCAGTACGAAGATATTAAGTCAATGACTCAGAAGATTACAAGAATCGTAGCTGATGATCTCAAAGAAAAAGGTCTCGTTCTCTATGATATCAAATTTGAGTTTGGTTATGACCCAGAAGGCAAGGTTATGCTTATTGACGAAATCGCTTCAGGTAATATGCGTGT
>JBGVLC010000002.1:0-26911 GCA_045124035.1 Ruminococcus sp.
CCTCATATTAATCTAAATGATGATAATATTGGTTTTGGAAAAACTGTACTAATGCCCGGAGATCCGCTGAGAGCAAAATTTATTGCTGAAAACTTTCTTAACGATCCTGCTCTGGTTAACAATGTAAGAGGAGTTCAAGGTTATACAGGTTATTACAATAACGTTAAAGTATCTGTTATGGCAAGCGGTATGGGCATGCCATCTATAGGAATTTACAGCTACGAGTTATTCAAACACTTTGGTGTTCAAAACATTATTCGCGTTGGTAGTGCCGGAGCAATCAGTGAAAATGTTAAACTCCGAGATGTTGTTGCAGGTATGGGCGCATGCACAAACTCAAACTTTCAGACTCAATATGGCTTAAATGGATACATTGCTCCTATATGTAACTTTGATATGCTCAAAATCGCCAAAGAGGAATCTGAAAAATTGAATATTAATATGCCTGTTGGTAATCTATATTCAAGCGATACATTCTATGACGATACAACCCCTGCAAAGGATTGGGATAAAATTGGTTGTTTGGCTGTTGAAATGGAAGCTGCAGCTCTATATATGACTGCTCAAAGACTAGGTATGAGAGCACTTGCTATATGCACAATTTCTGATTTGGTTTATCCACCTTTTGATTCGCTTTCTTCAACAGAACGTGAAGTATCATTTACGCAAATGATGAAGCTAGCTCTAAACACTGCAGTAAAACTGGATTCATTACCACATTTAACTCCAAAAAAATAATTTACGGTGATGCAAATGTCGAAACGCGTTTTTTTAATAGTCTTAGATAGCTTTGGAATCGGTGAAATGCCTGATGCGCAGGATTTCAACGATAAAGGAGCAAACACTCTCAAATCTGTGTCAAAATCAAATTGTTTCAAACTAAACACCTTTAAAAAACTTGGTCTTTTTAATATTGATGGTATAAATTGTTGTAGTGAAACTGATGCACCTGTTGCTGCTTTTGCGAGACTCTCAGAACTTTCTAAAGGTAAAGATACTACCATTGGGCACTGGGAAATCAGCGGTATTGTTTCAGAAAATCCGCTTCCAACATATCCGAATGGTTTTCCTAGTGAAGTAATTGATGAATTTTCAAAGATGACAGGTCGCGGGGTGTTGTGTAACAAACCATATTCTGGTACAGAAGTTATTAAAGACTATGGTCAGGAGCATATTAATACCGGTAAGTTAATTGTTTATACATCAGCAGACAGCGTTTTTCAGATAGCTGCTCATGAAGATATCATTCCTGTGAAAACACTGTATGAATATTGTGAAATTGCTCGTGAGATTCTCATCGGTGAACATTCTGTCGGTCGAGTTATTGCACGTCCTTTTAAAACAGAAAACAATAAATTTGTTAGGACTTCAAACAGACACGATTTCTCTTTAAAACCACCAGCACCAACAATGCTAGATTACCTGAATAACGCAGGCTACAATACCATAGCCATCGGAAAAATCAACGATATATTTGCTTCACAAGGTATCACAGAGTTTTTATATACTAAATCAAATAATGACGGTATGGCAAAAACTGATATGTATATCGATAAAGATTTTTCCGGTTTATGTTTTGTTAATCTCGTTGATTTCGATATGATATATGGACATAGAAATGATGTCGATGGTTATGCTAAAGCGCTAAGTGATTTTGATATCTGGCTAGCTGATTTCTTACCAAAACTCAAAAACGACGATATCCTGATTATTACTGCTGATCATGGTTGTGATCCTGGATACACAAATTCGACAGATCACTCGCGTGAATATGTCCCATTACTTGTTTATGGGAATAATATCAAGCCTTATAATTTGGGAACAAGAAATGGTTTTTGCGATATTGGTAAGAGTATATGTGAGTATTTTAAAGTAGATAATAATCTTTCTGGTAAAAGTTTTCTGGGAGAAATTTATGGATAACTGTAAGCTAATACAACAGGCGATGAAAGCTATGCACTTTGCTTATTCGCCATACTCAAATTTTATGGTCGGTGCTGCACTACTGGGCAATGATGGCAAAGTTTATCTTGGATGCAATATTGAAAACGCATCATTTTCAGCTACTAATTGCGCTGAAAGGACTGCTATCTTCAAAGCAGTAAGTGATGGAACAACCAACTTCAAGAAAATTGCTATAGTCGGAGGAAAAAACGGTGTTATAACAGACTTTGTTGTACCATGCGGAATATGCCGACAAGTGCTTTGTGAATTTTGTGATGATAATTTTACTGTAGTTCTTGCTAAATCAGAAGACGACTACATTGAATACAGGTTGAACGAACTTCTTCCGATTAGTTTTAATAAAAGCCATCTTGGAGGTAAACGATGAGTAACGAGACAATGTATCATATTGGTTTATCAAAAGAAAACAAAGCTAAATACGCTATACTTCCAGGAGATCCCGGCAGAGTTGAGAAAATAGCCGCATTTCTAGATAATCCAAAACAAATTTCATTTAATCGTGAATATAAAACATTTGAAGGTTATATTAACGGAGAGAAGGTACTTGTAACATCAACAGGTATTGGTGGACCTTCGACTGCTATATGTGTTGAGGAATTAGCACAAATCGGTGTAGATACATTCATCAGGGTCGGTACTTGTGGAGGAATGCAACTCAATGTTAATGCAGGTGATGTGATTATCGCAAGTGGTGCAATACGCATGGAAGGAACCTCAAGAGAATATCTTCCTATTGAATTCCCCGCTGTAGCTGATTTTGATGTTACTTCTGCATTATCAGCTGCTGCGAAAAAGTTGAGTTTTCCACACCATATAGGTGTTGTACAAGCTAAGGACAGCTTTTACAGTCAGCACAATCCTGATTCTATGGGTGTCAGCGATGAACTGAATTCTAAATGGAGAGCATGGATAAAAGGTGGTTGTCTCGCTTCAGAAATGGAAAGTGCTGCTTTATATATTGTATCAGCTGTAAGAAATCTGAGATCAGGAGCAGTATTTCATTGTGTTTGGAATCAGGAACAAGCGGGGCATGGTATGCCACAAGAAAACCATAACTCAGATACAACCTGTGCTATCAAAACTGCGATTGAAGCTCTGAGAATCCTCATTGTTCAAGACAAAAACAAGTCATATTGACCCTATGTGTACATATAATGTACACGGAGGGGTTGTATGAATAAAAAACTAATCTGTTTTGTGCTGTGTAGCGTTTCTGTTATTCTTATAATTGTTATATCGTTTTTCAGCATTACTGAAATAGCCTATCAGACTTCAGCTTCAAATATCGAATTTAAGCCAACTATAATTATAGATCCAGGTCATGGTGGGGAAGATGGGGGAGCCTCAACTGAAAACGGTATTCTTGAAAAAGATATAAATTTAAGTATTTCATTGATGTTAAGAGATTATCTACAGACAAACGGGTTCGATGTCATAATGTCGAGAGATTCAGATATATCATTGCACGAAAATAATACGTCTGTCTCACGAAAACGGTCTGATTTAAAAAACAGAGTAAAACTGTTCAATTCATCTCAAAACAATATAGTCATAAGTATACATCAGAATAAGTTTACAGACTCAAGATACTTTGGCGCTCAAGTGTTTTATTCGCCAAACGACATAAAAAGCGAGTCGCTTGCACAATGCGTTAAAAACAGCATTAAGTCCTTAAAACAACCTGACAACGAAAGGGAATGCAAAAAAGCTTCAAGTGAAATACTGATTCTTAACGAATCTAAAGTACCATCAATCCTCGTTGAATGTGGTTTTCTGTCTAATACAGATGAATCAAAGAAACTTTGCGATTTATCATATCAAAACGATATGGCTTATTGCATTTTCTTAGGATTTATGGAATACTATTACACAAATTACTAATTAGGAATGATAATATGGCAAAAATTAAAAGTGTATATATATGCTCAGAATGTGGTTACGAAAGCCCTAAATGGTATGGTAAATGTCCATCATGTGGCGAATGGAACACAATGAATGAGGAAATCAAGGAGCAAACGCACTCTTCAACTCACAATAGAACCAGAGTAAGTAGTTATACTCCACCAGTACAGATTAAAGATATTTCTACAACAGATGAAATACGATACAAAACAGGCTTATCTGAACTCGACAGAGTTTTAGGCGGTGGTATTGTCAAAGGTAGTCTTGTTCTTCTTGGTGGCGATCCTGGTATTGGAAAATCCACAATACTACTTCAGATATGTGAGCATCTGGGAAAGAATCATAAAATCCTATATGTTTCTGGAGAAGAATCTAAGCGTCAGCTTAAGCTCAGAGCAACAAGACTTAACGTTAATAATGATAATCTATACATACAAACACAAACTGACGTAGAACTAGTTAGTGAAACAATTCGACAGGACAAACCTGATTTAGTTATGATTGACTCTATTCAGACTATGTCATTAAATGAATTGCAGTCATCTCCTGGAAGTATAACTCAAGTCAGAGAGTGCACTAACTACTTAATGCGTGTGGCAAAAAGTCTTGATATACCGTTAATTATCGTTGGTCACGTCAATAAAGAAGGTTCTATAGCTGGTCCTAAGGTTCTTGAGCATGTTGTAGACGCTGTACTCCACTTTGAAGGTGACAAGCAAATGTCATACAGAATACTTAGAGCTGTCAAAAACAGATATGGTTCGACAAATGAAATAGGCGTTTTTCAAATGACAGATGTCGGACTTGTTGAAGTTGAAAATCCGTCACAAATGCTCCTTTCAGGAAGACCTAAGAATGTTTCAGGAACCTGTGTCGCTTGCGCGATGGAAGGAACAAGACCTATACTGGCTGAAATTCAAGGCCTAGCGACAACAACCGGATACGGAAATCCCAGACGAATGTCTACTGGTTTCGACTATAATAGAATGTCATTGATTCTGGCTGTTCTCGAAAAAAGAGCAGGGTATTATTTTTCAAATACAGATACTTATATAAATGTTGTAGGTGGATTAAGATTAGACGAAACCGCTGTTGATATCGCTGTAGCCATGGCTTTAGTTAGTAGCTTAAAAGATGTAGCTATTCCTGAACACGCTATAGCTATCGGTGAAATCGGTCTTGCAGGAGAAATACGTGCAGTTAATCATATTTCCCAACGAGTCACCGAGGCTATTAGACTTGGTTTCAAAAGAATCATAGTCCCATATCACAATTTAAAAGATATTAAAACAACATCAGACGCTGAAATAATTGGTGTCCGCGACGTCAGACAAGCTTTTGAGGCGCTTACAAATGGATAATAGAATTGCTATAGTATCTCCGTTGGTACCAGAAATATGTGAAAAACTTAAATGTTTCGGATACAAACTCATCTATACTGATTGTGTAGATGAGTTTATTTCGTATGAAAAATATCACGCTGATATGCAGTGTGTTTCATTAAATGACGGTATATTTGTGCTCAATGGTTGCAAACGACTAATTGATAACCTTAAAGCAACAGGAGTAAACATTATAGAATCTAGAGATTGCTATAATGGCAAATATCCCGAAAACGTAAAATTAAATGTTAAAATTATAGGGAATTATGTTATAGGGAAAGAGATTGCATTTGATAGTTTGTTATTCAATATCCTCGCAGAAACTGAACATACATTTATAGATGTAAAACAAGGATATGCTGGTTGTTCGTGTGCGAAGATAAACGATAAAGCGATAATAACATCGGATAATTCAATATATAAAGGTGTTAAAAAGACAAAAATAGAGTGTCTGAAAATCAGAGACGGTCATATAAAACTATACGGGGCACCAATGACAACTACCGGATTCATTGGCGGAGCAAGTGTTCAACTCGATGAAAACAATATACTGTTTTTTGGTAATATAAAAAAGCATCCTGATTATATTTATATTGATGATTTTTGTATCAAACATAAAGTTCAAATTCATTATATCGAAGAAATACCTCTAACTGATATAGGTGGTGCAGTTTTGTTAAATATTTCACAATAGGAGATATGTAATAAATTATATAAAGAAGTAAATAGTTATCAATACGGCCAAGTCTAGTATAGTTAGAATGAATATTCAAGAACCGAAGAGAAGCCAATGATTGTATTATAAATTTTATTCAAATAATAACTAATTCCAAATGAAATTATATTTTAAGCAAAAATGATTTGCTATTTAATATAAGAATATAATATCTGGATAGTTTATTTGTGTTCGTTCAGATACATTTAATTTAAACAGAATAATATCATTTATTGTAACATTTAATTATAACGGAAAATGAATAACAAGAGGTACAAATTAAGTTGTAACTAGATACCCTTAATAACAAGCTATATAATGATATTAAACTTAAATTAGGTAATTAATATAATATCGTATCACATCTGATTAAATAATAGGATAATTACATATGATTATTCTCAATTAATTTTGTCGCTAATCTCCCCTAAATTATACAAAACTTTGATTTTGTATAATTTTCTTAATAGGAATATACACCTCTTCTTTTTGTGCTATAATCAATTATTAGAGACAATATTCAATATTTTTATTTGGAGGTGTATTTTCGTTGGCTATAAATTCAATATCAGAAGCATCACCATTGATCAGAGATTATCTTTTATACATACAAACCGTAAAAGGTAAATCTCCTAAAACTGTTGACGAATACTTTTCGGATATAAGAACTTTTTTTAGATTCATAAAAGTTACTCGTGGTATTATTCCAGCCACTACCCCGTTCGAAGAAATAAAAGTCGATGATGTTGATTTAGACCTTATTAAAAGTATTACCTTACAAGATGCATATGAGTTTATGAATCACCTTATGCGTGATCGCTGTAATAACGCTTCAACGAGAGCTCGTAAAACTTCGAGTTTAAAGTCATTTTTTAACTATTTGACAGTAAAAAAGCATCTGTTAGATAAAGATCCACTAAAAGAACTTGAAACACCTAAGAGAAAAAAATCACTTCCAAAATATCTCACATTAGAGCAAAGCATCGAGTTGCTCAACGCAGTTGATGGAAAACAAAAAGAACGCGATTATTGCATTATTACTTTATTTTTAAACTGCGGGCTACGTCTTTCAGAATTAGTTGGTCTCAATGTGACAGATATTCGTCCTGATGCAACTGCAAGAATTCTTGGTAAGGGTAACAAAGAACGAATTATATATTTAAATAGAGCATGCGTGGATGCTATTACAGCATACCTGAAAGTGAGACCTGTTGATGGAGTGAAAGACAAAAACGCTTTATTCATCAGCAATCATCACAAACGTATGAGTCCTAAAACTGTTCAGGCGTTAGTGTATAAATATCTGGAAAAAATCGGACTTGATTCACAAGGATACTCATGTCACAAACTCAGACACACTGCAGCAACCTTGATGTATCAGCACGGAAATGTAGATATAAGAGTGCTCAAAGAAATCCTAGGCCATGAAAATTTAGGTACAACTGAGATTTACACTCACCTTAACACACAACAAATGGAAAATGCAGCCAACTCTACCCCACTTGCCAAAATTAAACAAAAGAAAAATGACAGATAAAAAAACTCCGATGGTTAAAGCCATCGGAGTTTCTGTTTTTTATTTATTATTGAATTTAAAATCATCAGTAAAATCAAAAGTTGCAAAATAGTCATCAAGAGTCTCAGCTCTTCTGATGAGCTTATGTGAGCCGTCTTCACAAAGTAAAACTTCAGCACTTCTGAGTTTACCATTATAGTTATAGCCCATTGAATAACCATGAGCACCTGTGTCATGGATGAACATCAAATCACCATTATCAACCTTTGGTAACATTCTGTCAATGGCAAACTTATCATTATTCTCACAAAGACCGCCAGTTACGTCGTATTTGTACTCACAAGGCTCGTTTTCTTTTCCAAGAACTGTGATGTGATGATATGAACCATACATAGCAGGTCTCATAAGGTTAGCGGCACAAGCATCAAGACCAACGTACTCTTTGTAGATGTGTTTCTGGTGCATGCAAGTTGAAATAAGGGCACCGTATGGTGCGAGCATAAATCTACCGAGCTCAGCAAAAATAGAAACATCCTCCATACCATTAGGAACGAGGATTTCCTCGAATTTCTGACGAACACCCTCACCTATCTTTTCGATATTTGCTGATGGTTCATCAGGCTTATAATCAACACCAACACCACCTGAAAGGTTGATAAAAGCTATGTGAACACCTGTTTTTTCCTTAAGTCTTACAGCAAGATTAAAAAGAATACCAGCGAGTTCTGAATAGTAGTCGTTGCTTACTGTGTTTGATGCTAAGAACGCATGAATACCAAAATGCTTTGCACCTGCTTCTTTAAGTTCTATAAAAGCCTGAGCCATCTGGTCTTCTGACATACCATACTTCGCATCTCCAGGATTATCCATTACCTGAACACCGTCCTCACTAGCAGCTAGTGAGAAAATTCCGCCTGGATTAAATCTACAACATACAGTCTCAGGAACACCACAAACTCTCTTCAAAAATGGTACAAAGTTGTAGTCATCAAGATTGATATAAGCGCCCATATCATATGCTTTCTGCATATCTTCCTCAGGTGTTACGTTTGAAGAGAACATAACATCCGAACCAGTGAGACCACAAGCCTCAGCCATAATAAGCTCAGAAAGTGATGAGCAGTCAGCACCACAACCCTCTTCCTTCAAAATTTTGAGAAGATATGGATTTGGTGTAGCCTTTACAGCAAAGTACTCTTTGAATCCTTTGTTCCAAGAGAAAGCCTTGTATAGTCTTCTTGCGTTTTCTCTGATACCCTTTTCGTCATAAATATGAAAAGGAGTCGGAATATCCTTAGCGATATTCTGTGCTTGTTCAAGTGTTAAAAATGGTTTTTTCTGCATAATTATCACCCTTGTGATCAAATTTTAATAATTTTCGACATATCGTGTAATAGCTTCACGAATTTCCTCAGTACCCTCACCATTAAGTGCAGAGAAAGGAAAAAGTTCAACATTTTCGAGTTCAGACAAAATATCGTTTAATCTATCCAAGCTCTCCTGCTGTGCTTTTTTCTTAAGCTTGTCCTTTTTTGTAAGAACAATAATAAAGTTAAAATTGTTATGATATAAGAACTCGATCATATTAAGGTCATCCTGGGTTGGAGGATGTCTCATATCAACGATTTGTACCACTAAACAGAAATTTCTGTCCTGTGCGAAATACCCCTCCATAAGTTCTGCCCAACGTTCTTTTTCTGATCTGGATACTTTAGCATATCCATATCCCGGGAGATCTACCAAGCAGAATTTATCGACATCAAAAAAATTGATAGTAGCCGTCTTTCCCGGTGTAGCACTAACTCTTGCTAATGCTTTTCGATTAACCAGCTTATTTATCAGGGAAGATTTTCCAACATTTGAACGACCTGAGAATATAACTTCAGGCTTGTTGGATTCTTGAAGCTGCTTTGATGTACCTGCAGCAGTAGTAAATTCAGCCTTATTGAAATTAATCATACTGTCTCCCCCATATCATTGTGTGATTGTTGTTCTGGAAGAACTATTCTTTTTATTACCTGTTATGATGATATCGTCGCCCTTTTTTTCTGTGATTTTTGTAACAGGCTTGACAGCCAGACGAATAACTTCTTCGATATTTGAAACAGGAATAAAGTTGATGTGAGATTTGACTGTATCGTCAATCTCAATTATATCTCTTTCATTGTCCTTTGGAATGATTACATTCTTAACTCCCATTTTGAAAGCCGCCATAGCTTTCTCCTTTAGCCCGCCAATCGGCAGAACTTTACCTCTGAGTGTAATTTCACCTGTCATAGCAAAATCGTGTCTTACAGGCGACGAGGATAAAGCAGAGTATATAGCTGTAGCCATAGTTATTCCGGCAGAAGGTCCATCCTTAGGAACAGCGCCTTCAACAGCGTGAATATGTATATCATATTTTTTATAAAAATCAGGATCGATTCCGTATTGCTCAGCGCGTGTTCTTATACAGGTGATAGCCGCTTTAGCTGATTCCTGCATAACATCACCGAGTGAACCTGTCAGCTCTACTTTTCCTGTTCCTGGCATCACTGCACATTCAACAGGTAAAAGGGTTCCACCAACTGATGTCCACGCTAATCCGTTAACAACACCAATTTCATCTTTCTTACCCTTTGTATCATCAATATACTTCACAGGACCTAATACAGACTCCAGATTCTTGTCAGTAATCTTGATAATCTCTTCGCTGTTCTCAATCAACTTAACTGCTGATTTACGCATCACAGAAGCAACAGTACGCTCAAGTGTACGGACACCAGCTTCTCTGGTGTATGAATCAATCAACATATAGATTGCTTTATCAGTTATCTTGAAGTTCTTTTTATTCAAACCATTGAGTTCAAGTTGTTTTGGAATCAAGTGTTTTTTAGAGATAAAGAACTTCTCTTGTCTTGTGTATGAATCTAGCTCGATAACTTCCATTCTGTCGCGCAGTGGTGCAGGAATCGCCGAATAGTCGTTAGCTGTAGTGATAAACATCACATTTGATAAATCAAACGGCATATCGATGTAGTGATCGTGGAAAGAATGATTTTGTTCAGCATCGAGCACTTCAAGTAGCGCTGAAGTCGGGTCGCCTTTGTAGTCATTCGAAAGCTTATCCACTTCATCGAGAATCAACAAAGGATTATTGACCTTACATTTCTTGACGGCACTGATGATTCTACCAGGCATAGCTCCGATGTAGGTACGCCTATGGCCTCTTATCTCTGCTTCGTCCTTAACACCTCCAAGAGCGATTCTTTCACTCTTTCGATTAATAGCCTTAGCAATACTTTGAGCTATAGAAGTTTTACCAACACCCGGAGGGCCGACCAAGCATATAATCTGTCCTTTAGCTTTATCGGTAAGTTTTCTTACTGCAAGCTGTTCTATGATTCTTTCTTTAACTTTACTAAGACCATAGTGCTCTTTATCGAGAGACTTTCTGACTTTATCAATCTCAATTTTTTCATCAGTATGATCATTCCATGGCAATTCGAGGCAAGTATCAATATAAGTTCTGATAATAGCCGCTTCATTACTGCCATAAGGTGTCTTTTCAAGTTTAGCGCATTCTTTGAGCAAAGTCTTTTCGTTTTCTTCAGACAATTTGAGTTCAAGTATTTTTTCTCTGAGATTCTTCGCCTCGTTTTCAGGAGAATCATCCATACCAAGCTCTTCTTCAATAATCTTGAGCTGTTCTCTTAAGTAATACTCACGCTGAGAAATATCTATACGTTCTCTTGATTTATCGAGAATTTCCTGTTCGATTTCGAGTATATAAATCTCATTCTGAAGCGCATCGATGAGCGTTTCTAACCTATCGGATACATTGATCGTTTCAAGAACAGATTGTTTTATAGGGTAATCGAGAACAACATTACCAGCAACATAGTCAGCAAGTTCACCGGCATTATTGCTCATACCTATTTTAAACAAAATATCGGTAGGAAGCTTTGGTGTCAACTCCATATAGTTTTCAAAAGTGCCTTTCAAAAGTCGAACAAGAGCTAAATCACGGGCAGTGTTAGGATGTTTTCTCTCAGTAATCGGAGAAATAACAGCCTCCATATGAGTGTCACACTCAATTTCCTGAACCATCTTTGCTCGATATTGACCCTCAACAACTACACGAGTAATATCATCAGGTTGCTTCAATACTTGCACAATTTTTGTGACAACACCGATTTTATAAACCTCATCAAAACTCGGATCGTTTACAGATGCATCAACCTGAGCAGTAAGAAATATAAGCTGATTTTCATTCATCGCTTTCTCTATAGCTTTGGCTGACTTCTTTCTCGCTACATCAAAGTGAAGCATCATTTTCGGAAAAACAACAAGTCCACGCAGTGGTAAAACAGGAATATTAAATTTTGTCTGATTAGTCTGTGACATAATTTTTTCCTCTTAAAAAACGGCTGTATGTCAATCACATCATGACACACAGCCGTTAAATTTTAAATCAAGATGCGTTATTTAGAATGATTAAGCAGTTTGGTTATCAATGTCGATATCGATTTTGACAGCAGATTTGGAACTATCGCGAATAATCTCTGCCTGTGCCCCATCGGTAACTGTTTCTTTCTTGATTATAATCTTGCTGATAGAAGAATCTGATGGAGTCTCAAACATAAGATCCTTGAGCAACGACTCCATAATTCCTTTGATACCACGAGCACCTGTCTTCTGCTCTTTAGCACGCTTAGCGATAGCAATAAGAGCTTCTTCTTCGAAGACAATATCTACACCATCAAGCATAAACAGATGTTTGTACTGCGCTATTACAGAATTCTTAGGAACAGTGAGAATCTTGACCATAGCATCTACATCAAGTCCTGATAAAGCTGTTATTACCGGAAGTCTTCCGATAAGCTCAGGAATAATACCGTACTTAACCAGATCGTGTGCAACAACCTCACTCATCCATGCTGTCTCATCAAGCTCGTGTCTATCCTGTATTGTTGATTCAAAACCAAGAGTTGATGAACCCATACGCTTTGAGACAATCTTTTCAAGACCATCGAAAGCACCGCCACAGATGAATAGAATGTTCTTAGTGTCAATTTGTAAAAATTCCTGTTGTGGGTGTTTACGACCACCGTGAGGCGGAACGTTAGATACTGTACCCTCAACAATTTTCAAAAGCGCCTGTTGTACGCCCTCACCACTAACATCTCTTGTGATAGATGGATTCTCGGATTTGCGTGCAATCTTATCAATTTCATCGATATAGATGATTCCTCGCTCAGCTTTTTCAATATCGAAATCAGCAGCTTGTATAAGCTTCAAAAGAATGTTTTCCACATCCTCGCCAACATAACCGGCTTCAGTTAAAGTGGTAGCGTCAGCAATAGCAAAAGGAACATCAAGCGCTTTAGCTAAAGTCTGCGCAAGTAATGTTTTACCGACACCTGTTGGGCCCAAAAGTAAAACATTGCTCTTTGCAAACTCAATATCAGAGTCCTGATTAAAAACTCTTTTATAGTGGTTATAAACAGCAACAGCAAGGGTTTTCTTAGCTTCATCCTGACCGATTACGTATTCATCAAGAATAGCCTTTATCTCCTGAGGTTTCAAGAGAATTGGCATACCGTTTTGTTGCTGTTTATTATCAGTTTCATCAAAATCATTATCTTCGAGGATAGACATACAAAGGTCAACACATTGGTCACAGATATATACACCGTTACCAGCAATCAATCTTGATACCATTCCCTGTGGTTTACCACAAAAAGAACAGCAAACATTATCCTCGGACTTCTTTGTTGACATAAAAATCTCCTACAATTTCTTATCTCTTTTCAATAACCTTGTCGATAAGACCATACTCAAGCGCCTGCTGAGCAGTCATAAAATTATCACGCTCAGTATCTTTAGCGATAATATCAATAGGCTGACCTGTGTTCATAGCTAAAATCTCATTGAGTTTCTGCTTAGTATGAAGAATGTGTTTTGTGTGGATTTCAATGTCAGTAGCCTGACCTTTAGCACCGCCTGATGGCTGGTGAATCATAATATCACTGTTAGGGAGAGCAAATCTTTTGCCTTTTGTGCCGGCTGCAAGTAAGAACGCACCCATTGATGCTGCCATACCCATACAAATTGTAGATACATCACACTTGATGTACTGCATTGTATCGTAAATAGCAAGACCGTCAGTCACAGAACCACCCGGGCTATTGATATAAAGGCTGATATCTTTGTTTGGATCCTGACCCTCAAGATATAGAAGCTGTGCAACAACTAAGCTTGCAGTTGCGCTGTTAACTTCTTCGTTAAGCATAATAATTCTATCGTTGAGAAGTCTAGAAAAAATATCGTATGAGCGTTCACCTCTGCTTGTCTGCTCTACTACATAAGGTACTAAACTCATTTTAAAGTCTCCTTTCAGAATATACTACGATATAGATTATAGGACAGTTTTGGATTATTTAATCTTTGCGTTGTCCTTTACAAGCTTCATAGCCATTTCAACTGCAAGATCCTGAGAAATAGCATCTGTTGGAAGAATCTCTCTAACCTTGTCAGCTTCCATCTGGTAAGCTTCAGCGAGCTTATCATACTCAGCGTTAAGATCTTCTTCTGTTGGAACGATGTTCTCAAGCTTAGCAATCTTCTCAAGAGCGAGTCTCATTTTAACACGCTTCTGAGCTTCTGGGAGATACATCTCCTTAACAGACTCAGGTGTCATACCTGTGTACTGCATATATGTGTTCATATCCATACCCTGTGAACGGAGTCTCATATCCATCTCTCTGAGCATAGAGTTAACTTCGTTGTCGAACATAGCCTCAGGAATTTCACCCTCAACCTTCTCGAGAACCTTCTCAACGAGCTTATCTTCAACATCCTTGTCAGCTTCAGCTTCAAGTCTCTTAGCGATTGTCTCTTTGATTTCTTCTTTGTACTCGTCAACTGTATCTTTTTCGCTTACGTCCTTAACGAACTCATCGTCAAGCTCTGGAAGCTCTTTAACTTTGATTTCGTGGAGCTTAATCTTGAACTGTGCAGCCTTACCTTTGAGATCGTCTGAGTGATACTCCTCAGGAAAGTTTACATCAATTGTGAACTCTTCGTCAGTGTTGTGACCAACGATCTGCTCTTCAAAACCTGGGATAAAGTTGCCACTACCGAGCTCGAGGTTGAAGTTTTCAGCCTTACCGCCATCGAAAGCAACTTCGTCAACAAAGCCTTCGAAATCGATAACTGTGATATCGCCCATCTGTGCAGCTCTATCTTCAACAGTAACCATACGGCTGTTTCTCTCTCTTACTCTGTCGATCTCTTCGCTGATGAGTTCATCTGTAACTTCTGTTGACTTCTTCTCGATTTCGATACCCTTGTAATCGTTGATCTCGATTTCTGGCTCAACAATGCAAGTAGCCTTGAATGTAAAACCGTCAGCGTTAACTGTCTCAACTTCTACATTTGTTACAGCAACAACTTTGATGTCAGCTTCCTTAGCAGCAGCATCTAAAGCTTCTGGATAGCACTCCTGCATAGCGTCATCGTAGAATACATCTTCGCCATACATTTTTTCAATGATGTTTCTTGGAGCCTTACCCTTTCTGAAACCAGGGATAGAAATTGTCTTGCTCTGCTTTTTGAAAACTTTAGCAACAGCAGCCTGGAAAGCTTCTTTCTCAACAGCTACTGTAAGCTCAACTGTGTTTGTCTCTGTCTTATTTGATGATACTAAATTCATTTGAATTCCTCCTCATTTTCGCTCGTATTACTATACCATAAACTGATATAAAATACTATATGAAATTTGTAAAATATTTTTTAATTTCGCACTAAAATCGGCATAAAATCAACAAAATCACACGATACAAGGTGCATATTTATGCCTTTGTAGTCACCAATCACAGCATTTCTGTGAGTATGCGCACCGTGAAGATGACCATAGTAACATTCTTTGATACCATATGACACAAGTGTCTCCATAATTTCCTGACACTCAAGTTCTGAATAAACAGGAGGATAATGTAGAAAAACAACAGGTGTCACATCTTTGTCTTTTACGCTGTCAAGAGATAATTTCAATCTCCCCACTTCTCTATTGATGACCTTGATATCAGCTTGTGTGTCAGCATCATAATACCATCCGCGTGAACCACAAATATTAATTCCATCCACAACAAAAGAATTGTTGAATAAAATCTTTATTGTGTTGAAATTATTCTGTTCTAGATACTCATCGATTTTCTTTTTTGTAGCCCACCAATAATCGTGGTTTCCCTTGATGAGAATCTTCACTCCCGGCAAAGAATTAAGAAACTTAAAATCCTCGTAACACTCCTCAAGTTTCATTGCCCAGGAAATGTCACCCGCAACAACAACTGTATCGTCGTCATTAACTAAAGCACGCCAATTCTTCTCAAGTCGTTCTTTGTAGTCCTGCCAACCTTTGAAAATATCCATAGGTTTGTCAGTACCAAGAGAAAGATGTAAATCAGCGATAGCGTATAAAGCCATTAGTTGATACCAAGTGCAGTGAATACTGCCTCTTTCATTGTGTCTTTTTCAGTAACATTATCAAATCTAGCCTGCATACCCTTGAGTTCTGAAATAGGTGTAGGAACCTTTGTATCAGATAACTCAAAGAGCATATCAACCATATCAAACTCGCTCTCAGGCAGTTCCTTAGTTGTCATAGCTTCGAGTACTGACTTTGAGAACTTATATGGACTTGCTGTTGAAGCAATAACAGCAGGTGTGTTATCGTTGGTGCTCTCAACATACTTGTCGTAAACAGAAATAGCAACTGAAGTATGTGTATCACAAAGATAATGCTGTTCATCGAAAAGATTCTTGATAGTAGTCTTAGTGTTTTCTTCATCACAGAAGCCACCGTAGAAGCACTCTGAAATCTTCTCTTTGATATCAGCAGGTACTTCATAAACACCCTTTGTCTTGAGCTGAGTCATAAGGTCATTAACGAGCTTATCGTTGTTGTCAGACATCTTATATAAAAGACGCTCAAGGTTAGAGCTTACAAGAATATCCATTGAAGGTGAAATAGTTGTATAGAAATCACGATTCTTATCATATACACCTGTATTGATAAAATCTGTGAGAACATTATTTGAGTTAGAAGCACAGATAAACTTGCTTACTGGAATACCCATCTGTGCAGCATAGTAAGCCGCAAGAATATTACCGAAGTTACCTGTTGGTACAACTACGTTAATCTTATCCCCAAGTTGAATGTTTCCATTTTTCACCATATCGCAGTATGCTGAAACATAGTAAACAATCTGTGGTAAAAGTCTGCCCCAGTTGATAGAGTTAGCGCTGCTGAACATCATACCATGCTGTGATAAAACTTCCGAGTTTGATGGATCAGTGAATATAGTCTTAACACCTGTCTGAGCATCATCAAAGTTGCCCTTGATAGCGCAAACGTAGACATTCTCGCCTGCCTGAGTGTTCATCTGGTGCTTCTGCATAGCGCTAACACCATTCTCAGGATAAAAGACTATGATCTTAGTGTTTTCTACATCTTTAAAACCCTCTAAAGCAGCTTTACCTGTATCACCAGATGTAGCTACAAGAATAACTGCTTTTATACCATCAGCAGTTTTCTTCAAAGATTTTGTGAGAAGATGTGGCAAAATCTGGAGCGCCATATCTTTAAAAGCGCAAGTTGGACCGTGCCAAAGCTCAAGAATATTGAGTGACTTACCGTTATACTCAAGAGTCTTAAGTGGAGCAGGATTTAACCCCTCAAACTTTTCTGCAGTGTACGCCTTGTTTACACAGTCTTCGATTTCCTCTTCTGTGAAATCAGTAAGATAGCATTTGAACACTTCTTTAGCTCTTTCCTGATATGACATAGAGAGCATGTTCTCAATATCAGAAACAGAAAACTGAGGAAAGCTCTGTGGTACAAAAAGACCGCCGTCCTCTGAAATGCCCTGCGCTATAGCCTGTGCTGAAGAAACAACTTTTTCATTGTTTTGTGTGCTGTTATATAGCATATAGCTCACCCTTTCCATAATTCAACATCTTATTATACAATAGTTTCTATATAATGTCAAAGCTTGTAAAGTACATATTTGCATTATCATAGAAGATTTTTTTAGTAATATTAACACCGAATTCACTCATGAAACGTTGATATATAGCGAAAATTGATGTAAGGTCACAAATATCACTTGGCATATCAGCACCATCAAAGTCTGAGCCAATAGCAATGGTGTTTTCTCCACTCAAATTCAGAAAATGTTCAGTGTGTCTTATGATATCATCAATGCGAGCTTCATCCTCATCATTATTCAAAAAACCTTTGTAGAAGTTAATCCCTACAATTCCACCCATATCTCTGATGATTTTGAACTGTTCATCAGTGAGGTTTCGCTTAACATCCGTTATAGTGCGAGAGTTAGAATGCGTCGCAATTACAGGTTTCTTAGCGATTTTAACAACATCATAAAACATTTTATCGCTGGCATGAGAAACGTCAACTGCGATGTTATTTTCTTCAAGCATTTTTACGACTTCTTTTCCAAATGAAGTGAGCCCGATATCACACTTACACATCGCACCGCTTCCAAGTTCATTTTCCCCATTCCAGGTTAATGTGACACTTCGCACTTTGTTCTCGATTAACAACGAGATGTTTGATAAGTCCCCCGCAAGCATAGATGCATTTTCAACAGCTAACAGCATATTAATTTTCTCATTGTTTATTCTGTTGTTTTTAAACACTCCAACTGCCTTATTAAAAAACTTTGTAGCGTTTTTACCTCTTATCTCATCAGGTATAAAAACAGCGAAAAGCTGAGTCCATTTTGAAAGGCGCTCAGCTTTATTGATGCTAATATGATTAGTTTCATCTTGGAAAGAAGAATTGTTTACTGTAGCCTTGTAAAGAGTATCGCAATGTAAATCAAAATACTCCATAAGAACCTCCCTGCCAGAAAGCATCTTCATAGTGCTCTGCAACGCGATATGAATCATCAGACACATCGTGTTCAACTTCTATGATGTCAAACCTCGGTTGCTTATCGATTTTATTATCCGAAATATAAAAACTCGCAACCTTAAAAATATTGTTTTTCTTCTTTTTGTTAACTGAATAAACCCCCGAGGCAAGCGTACCCTTTTTGCGGGTTTTTACCTCTACAAAAACGATATAATCTCCATTTTTACATATTATATCAACTTCACCATATTTCGTTTTATAGTTAACTTTTACAACTCGATAATCATTTGAAACAAGGTATTCAGCAGCTGCTATTTCTCCCTTATTTCCTACATTCTTTTTAAAATTATCAGCCATTATCTTTACCGTTTAACAGCTTCTTTAAAAAGCTCATTCGATGAATCGGTGATGGACCATATTCAAGAATCATTTCAGTATGTAATTTAGTTCCGTAGCCTTTATGTTTTTCGAAAAAATATTGCGGATATGCATTCGCATACTCAAGCATAAGTCGATCTCGGCTGACTTTCGCTAGAATCGAAGCTGCCGCAATAGACATAGAATTAGCATCACCTTTTACAATACTTGTGCAAGGTATGTCGAGCTGTGGAGTTTTGTTGCCGTCTATCATCGCGAAATCTGCCTTAACAGATAAGCCCTCAACAGCTCTTTTCATTGTATTCATTGTGGTTGCAAGAATATTATTCTTTTCGATCTCTTCAACTGAACCAAAAGCGATACAATAAGCCAGAGCTGTGTTAGTAACAACATCGAATAGCTCTTCCCTTTTCTTCTCTGATAATTTCTTAGAGTCATTCACACCTTCAATGATAGTATCTGGAGGTAAGATAACAGCTGCAGCACAAACAGGACCAGCCAAAGGACCTCTTCCTGCTTCATCTACACCACAGATAAACTTATACCCTTTTTCGGAATACTCTTTTTCGTATCGTAACCAATCTAAATTCTCTACTTCTAGTTTCATCTTAAACCTCATTCGGGAGTTCAAGTGTAATTCTACCCAGTTTTGCTCCTCTGAACTCATCAAGCAACATAATAGCAGCTCTCTCTGTATCAACCTCGCCACCACTTATAAGCATACCGCGTTTTCTTCCGATAATCTGTAAAAGTTCATAGCTGTCCGTATCAGCAACAGTATCTATATCAAGCTTGAATCTTGCAATAAACTCAGGAGTCTTCAATGTTTTGAGTAAATCGAGCAATCTGACAGCAAGTAGCTCAACATCTATAATCTGATCTTTGATTGCTCCTGTGAACGCCAATCTTTCGCCAGTTAATTGGTCATCAAATTTAGGCCAAAGTACGCCTGGTGTATCAAGCATCTCAAATCCTTTTGAAATTGTAAACCATTGGTTACCTCTGGTTACGCCAGGTTTATCTGCAGTTTTAGCCTTATTCTGCTTAAAGATACGGTTGATAAAAGTTGATTTACCGACATTAGGGATACCAACAATCATAACTCTCATACTTGGATTCTTCATACCCTTGCGAATATATGAATCAATTTTATTCTGTAAAGCGTTCTTCAAAGCAGGAACAAAAGCGTTGATGCCTTTATTACTCTTGCAATCAATCGCTATAGCTATAATCCCCTGCTTTTTAAAATGCTCAATCCAAAGCTTGGTTGCTTTTTCATCAGCCATATCACACTTATTGAGCAAAACAATCCTAGGTTTATTTGTAACAAGCTGAGCAATATCAGGATTACGGCTGCTGATAGGAATTCTCGCGTCAATAATTTCAGCAACAGCATCAACAAGCTTTAAGTTCTTTTCAATTTGTCTTTTTGTTTTGGTCATATGACCAGGAAACCATTGAATATTCTGCATTTCACTCATAATATCCCTCCAAATAAAAAACCTGCTACTATTATAAAACAGAAGCAGGCTTAATACAAGAATTTAATTGTAAATGTATCTGATTTTTGTGAAATCGAGGACTGGTTCTAAAATTCCTTCACGATATGAATGTGGAATAACTACAAATTGAGCTTTACCAATGATAGATAACTCATCAATCAGTCCGACTTCGTGATATCTGCTATCAAGAGAAACTGTTCTATTATCGCCGAGAACGAAAACTTTATTTTCAGGGATAACAGTAGGAATTTCTGTGTTACCCTGAATAGTCTCACCCTGAATATATGGCTCATCAAGAAGCTGTCCATCAACAAAGATTTCACCGGTCTCAAAATCAATTTTCAGAGTCTGTCCCTCTGTTGCGATAACACGCTTAACCAGAGGTTTATCGTACTCTTCACCGTGACTTATAACAACAACATCGCCGTTATCAGGTGTATAGAAAAGGTCAGTTACGATAACCTTATCGGTGTTGATAAGTGTAGACTCCATAGAAGTACCATCAACATCAATGAGTCTGAAACAGAAAGTAAGCAAAATCACAACAGCAACAACTGCAATGATAATTGAGCTCACCCAATCATACAAACTTACTGAAAAAGCATTGTTATTAAGTTTAATCTTTTGTATCTGAGTATCTTCGACTGTATTCTCGTCAAAAATCTCGTTGTACATTTCGTCGTCTATTTTCAAATTTGACACACCCTACAAAAACAGATAGCAAAAAAGGGACTATGAAGTCCCTTTTTAAAATTTTATTTACGGATTTCTTCTTTAACCTTAGCTGCCTTACCAACTCTATCACGGAGATAATAAAGCTTGCTTCTACGAACCTTACCGTGTCTGATAACCTTAACGTCAACAACGTTTGGTGAGTGGAGTGGGAAAACTCTCTCTACGCCAACACCGTAAGATACACGTCTAACTGTGAATGTTTCAGCAACGCCAGAACCCTTCTTAGCGATAACTGTACCTTCGAACATCTGAATTCTTTCTCTCTCACCCTCACGGATGTTAACTGATACCTTTACAGTATCACCAACTGAAAATTCAGGTGCAGACTCTTTGATTGAGCTCTGAGCGATAGTTTTTAATGCGTCCATTGTAATCCTCCTAATATTTTCAGATATTCATGCTCAAAGTTGAGCAGAGGACTATCCGCTTCAAATTGTGGCATTTGCCAGAAATCTGATCCCCATCAACTGACTGACGGTTTCCAAATGCTTAAGTATTGTATCATAAAAGAAAATTAAATGCAAGTCTTTTTTCGTAATGTTACAAAAATTTAATACGTTTTTTGTAACTTTTGCAAAAATTTTGTGAACACCTCAGGTACATCGGATGAAAATTCTAGGTATTCGTTCGAAACAGGATGAATAAATCCAATTTTCTGAGCGTGCAAACATTGTCCACCAAGTTCAGTTATCACCTTTTTCGGTCCATATACATCATCACCAGCAACAGGATGACCGATACTTGCCATATGAACTCTAATCTGATGCGTCCTACCTGTTTCAAGTTTACATCTGATAAGAGTATAACCTTTATATCGTTCTACAACTTCATAATGTGTCACGGCATTTTTACTGTTTTTATCTGTGATACACATCTTCTTGCGGTCAACAGGATGTCTTCCGATAGGCTTGTCTATAGTTCCTCTTTCAACTTTGAGATTACCATAAACGACAGCTAAATACTCTCTTGTAAATGAATGCTCTTTAATTTGTTCAGCTAAATGGCGATGAGCATTATCATTTTTAGCGACAATCAAAAGACCACTTGTGTTTTTATCGATTCTGTGAACTATACCGGGTCTGAGTACTCCATTGATTCCAGATAATGAATCTTTACAATGAAACATCAGAGCGTTGACAAGAGTACCTGTATAGTTGCCTGCAGCTGGATGAACAACCATATCTTTGGGCTTATTTACTACCAAAAGGTCATCATCCTCATAAACAATATCAAGATCAATATCCTGAGGCAAAACATCAAGTTCAACAGGGTCTTCAACTGTCATTTCAATAACATCGCCTGAGCTCAACTTAAAACTCTTGGTTATTGTTTTACCATTAACTGTAACAAGTCCTTTGGAGATACTCTTGGTGATCGCAGAACGTGAAAAATCGCTGTTTTCTGAAGATAAATAAGAGTCGATTCTCTCCCCTGCGTTATTATCAGTAACAATATAAGAAAGCTTTTCCATTATTTTTCTTCCTTAACCTTAACTTTATCGCCTGTATCGTAATAAAAAAGTAAGTATACAACTAACAAAACTGTACCGATTGATATGCAGTAGTCAGCAAAATTACAAACTGGTGAGAAGAATGAAAGTTGCAAGTAATCTACAACAAAACCAAGATACACTCTATCTATAAGGTTTCCTATACCACCACCGATAATAAGCGCTGATGCGATCGAGAACAACTTGCTTTTACCCTTATCTTTGATAAGCAAAATAATAAAAACAACAATAACAATCGATGTCAAAACGACAAAGAACCATCGCAAGTCCTGAAACATTCCAAAAGCTACACCTCTGTTCTCGATATAAACCAAATCGAGCAAATGTGGTATAACAGTAACTCTGGAAACTGGGACTAAATACTCGAGTACAAAATATTTAATTATCTGGTCAGCAACTGCAACAAGTATCGCGATTGCTAAATATAAAATAGCCAAAAAATCAGCTCCTAAAATTATACGGTGTATCAAAGGATACACCGTATAGTAATTAACCTTTTAAGATTTCAGCACAACGCTTACAAAGTGTAGGATGATTTTCATCTGCGCCAACAGTTTCAGAGAACGCCCAACAACGCTCGCATTTTTCACCATCAGCCTTAACAACCTCTACAACAAGTTCATCAACATCAGCGTTTTCAATAACAACCTTAGAAACAATGAATATTGTAGCAAGTTCATCCTCGATACTCTTCAAGAAATCATACTCATCACCGTTTGCTTTAAGAATAACAGCAGATTCAAGTGATGTTTTAATAATTTTCTCGATTCTGACATTTTCAATACTCTTCTTAACAGTATCTCTCAAATCATGAATCTTATCCCATTTAGCAGTAAAGTCAGCATCTAAATCGATAGCAACTTTTTCAGGAATTGTGTTGAAAACAATATTTTCAGGGTCACAGTCACTGCTATGTGGCATATACTTCCAGATTTCATCAGATGTGTACGCAAGGATTGGAGCAATCATTCTTGTAAGTGCATCAAGGATGATATACATAGCTGTCTGTGCAGCTCTGCGCTGCTTTGAATCAGCCTTTTCTGTATAAAGTCTATCCTTAAGGATATCAAGATAGAAGTTAGACATATCAACAACACAGAAGTTATAGATAGCGTGGTAAACCTGATGGAACTCGAAAGAATCATAACCTGATCTTACTTTATAGTTGAGTTCATTGAGCTTGTTGATAGCCCACTTATCGATTTCAAAAAGTTCAGCAACTTCAACACAATCTTTATCAGGGTTGAAGTCATTTAAGTTACCTAAGATAAATCTAGCAGTATTTCTGATCTTTCTGTAAGCCTCAGACAACTGTTTGAGGATGTCCTTAGAAATTCTGATATCTACATGGTAGTCAGAAGAAGCAACCCAAAGTCTCAAAACATCAGCACCATACTGGTCAACAACTTCCTGTGGATCAATACCGTTACCGAGTGATTTACTCATCTTTCTACCTTCGCCGTCTACTACCCAACCATGAGTAAGAACAGCCTTGTATGGAGCCTTACCCATTGTAGCAACTGAAGTCAAAAGTGAAGACTGGAACCAACCTCTGTACTGGTCTGCACCCTCAAGATAAAGATCAGCTGGCCAAGAGAGGTAATCTCTGTTTTTGAGAACAGCAGCGTGTGAAGAACCGCTATCGAACCAAACGTCCATGATATCTTTTTCTTTATCAAAGTCTGTGCAACCACACTTACTGCACTTAGTGCCCTCTGGTAAGATTTCATTTGCATCCATCTCATACCAAGCGTCAGAACCCTTAGCTCTGAAAATATCAGCAACAGCCTGCATAGCTTCTTTATCGATATGTGGCTCACCACATTCTTTACAGAAGAAGATTGGGATTGGAACACCCCATTTACGCTGACGAGAAATACACCAGTCTTTTCTCTCTCTTACCATCGATGTAATTCTGTCCTGACCCCATTTTGGAATCCACTGAACAGTCTTAATAGCCTCACAAGCATCATCTTTGAAATCATCAACGGAACAGAACCACTGGTCAGTAGCTCTGAAGATTACTGGCTTTTTACATCTCCAACAATGTGGATACTGGTGAATAATCTTAGCAAGTGCAAAAAGAGCACCTGTTTCTTCAAGATGCATCGCGATTGGCTTGTTAGCATCATCAGTTGAAAGACCAGCAAACTGTCCTGCTTCTTCAGTGAGTTTGCCGTCAGCATCAACAGGAACAACGATAGGAAGCTCAGGATAGTTTTTGCAAACCTCAAAGTCTTCAACACCGTGACCAGGAGCTGTATGTACACAACCTGTACCACTCTCAAGAGTTACATGGTCACCCACGATAACGAGTGAAGTGCGGTCAATAAATGGATGTGCAGTCTTAATATATTCAAGTTCGCTACCCTTGATAGTAGCAACAACTTCGTAATCTTCAATCTTCGCAGCTTCAAAAGCACTCTTGTAAAGCTCAGTTGCCATTACATAGAACTCATCACCTGACTTGATAATTGAATACTCAAAATCAGGACCAACGCAGATAGCTACGTTAGCAGGAAGAGTCCATGTTGTTGTAGTCCAGATAACAAAATAGCACTTAGCAGGATCTACACCTAGAGCTGATAACTTACCGAGGTCATCGGTAACATTGAACTTAACATAAATTGAGTGGCATGGATCCTCAGCATACTCAATCTCTGCTTCAGCAAGAGCAGTTTTACATTCAGGGCACCAATAAACAGGCTTTAAACCCTTGTAAATATAACCCTTGCAAGCCATCTCAGCGAAAACTTCGATCTGTGTAGCCTCGAATTCATGTTTCAAAGTGATATATGGGTTATCCCACTCACCTATACAACCAAGTCTCTTGAACTGGTTACGCTGGTCATCAAGATAAGAAAGTGCAAACTCTCTGCAAATCTTACGGAGCTCAACATCAGAAATAGTTGTTGAGTTACCAACGCCAGCCTTAGCTCTTGCTTTGAGCTCAGTTGGAAGACCATGTGTATCCCAACCAGGCACAAAAGGAGCCTTAAAACCAGACATATTCTTATATCTGACAATAATATCTTTTAACACCTTGTTCAAAGCTGTACCAAGGTGGATATTACCGTTAGCATAAGGAGGGCCATCGTGTAAAATATACAATGGTTTACCCTCATTTTTTTCCATTAACTTTTCATACACCTTATCACCGAGCCATTTATCAAGTGTCTTTGGCTCAGACTGAGGTAATCCTGCACGCATAGGGAAATCTGTTTTCGGCAGATTCAGCGTAGCATTATAATCCTGGGACATTTCAATCTACTCTCCAATAAATTATTCTACATCGTAGTTATCGCCAAACTTGAGCTGATCAAACTTGTCGTTCTTATGCTCAGCTTTTGGCTCTTCTGCTTTTGCAGCAGGCTTGATGATAGGAGCAACTTCAGCTGCTTGTACCATCTCTTGTTCAACGTCAATATCGTCTGAATTGATAATCTCTTCAACAGGCTCAAAAGGGTATTTCTGATCGAGCTCTTCACGCTTTTCTTTTGCGAACTCTTCTGTTGGGAACTCTTCAAGTAAAGCAAGATGCTTTTTATAAAGAGAAATCATATCTTTTCTGAGCTTTGCAGTCTCATTAAGAACAGCTTCATACTTATCCTTCTCACGCTCTGTAGCCATCTCAGCCTCTGTCAGAATCTTTCTAGATTTCTTTTCAGCTGCCTTGATAATATATGTAGCTTTATCCTTAGCTTCTTTCAAAGCCTGATCTGCGATTTTCTGCGAAGAAAGCAGAGCATTTCTGACTGTTTCTTCATCAGTTCTGTACTGTTCAATCTTAGACGCAAGAATCTCCATCTTTCTGAGAAGATCAGCTTTCTCAGCCTTCATCTGCTCAAAAGTAGCGATTACATCATCAATGAACTCGTCAACATCATCTGGACGATAACCGCCCATACCTGATTTTCTGAACGCTATATTCTTGATTTCATCAATTGTAAGCATAGTTTACTCTCCTATCTAAAGTGTTTTACCTTGATTTTGATTTTCCCCTTTTTAGAAATACCGCAATCCTCAGCAAAAACAAATTTACCATATTTTCTTATAGTAATGACATCACAAACCGAAATGATTTTTGATGCATTATTTTCAACATTGTGATTTAAAGAAACAAAATCTGATTTTATCAAAGCCTGAGATTTCTCTCGTGACACTGAACACACTGCAGATACAAATACATCAAGTCTGAGTGATGATACAGTATATGATAGCTCATCATATTCGCTCTCATACTCAATATCGGATATATCTGCACGAGCAAGTTTGACACCCACTCGTCCGATTTTTCGAATTTCACTTTCAATCAATGTGACAATTTCATTTTTAACAAATACAATCGCCTCACCATCAAATGTGAGAATATCACCAATAACACT
>JBGVLC010000003.1:0-244755 GCA_045124035.1 Ruminococcus sp.
GTTACATTCTGCACAGCCTTTTGTTATATCATTTTACATTCAGTTTTTCTGCCCAATCCATTTCTTTGAAGCCTAAAAGCACAAAGTCGTCGCCGATAAGAAGAGGACGCTTGACGAGCATACCGTCGGTAGAGAGAAGTCTGAGCTGTTCTTCTTCGCTCATATTTGGTATCTTTGTTTTGAGCTCCATAGACTTGTAGAGCAGACCGCTTGTGTTGAAGAACTTCTTGAGTGGTAAGCCTGACTTCTTGTGAAAATCGCTCAGTTCATCAAAGCTTGGGTTGTCTGCTTTTATGTCTCTGAGTTCATATTCGATGTTGTTGTTATCGAGGAAAGTCTGGGCTTTCTTGCAGGTTGAACATTTTGGATAGCATATAAATTTCAACATAAAATCACCTGTTATTTTGTTTCGCTTTCTTTATTGTCTGTATCTTTTTCGTATTTACTCTTGAGCTGTGGTATGAACTTTTTCGCAAAAACACCATTGTTTCTTCCGATGATGTAGAAGTATCCGATAGCCGAGAACACAACCGCACCTATGAGGTTGACGAGCAGGTCTTTCATAGTGTCGATGATGCCGATATCAAGATAACCGCCGTCGATGACGTGGGTTGAGCCATCAGCGAGAGTGACTGTGGTGCTAGTAATACCCTCAATAATGATTTCGTCGTTTAAGCCTGTTGGATTCAGGAGAACTGATGAAATCGCAGGGATAAGGCGGTCTTTTTGCATATCTGTCAGGGTGAAGTAATCCATAAAGAACTCGAAGAACTCCCACACAACGCCTACTGTCATTGAGAAGCAGAAAGCGACGAAAGCAACGAACATAGGGGACATAGAGATGTGGAATTTCGGGGAGTTGTTTAGAATATCGATGAGCGCAAAGCCGATAGCTGCCATCAAAAATCCGTTTAACGTGTGGAGCATAGTGTCCCACCATGGAATATGAGTGTAGAAAGAGCCGATTTCGCCCAAAATTTCAGCAGAGAAAATGAACATCAGTATGATGGCTTCGAGCTCTTTTGGTAAGGCTATGTTGAGCTTTTTGTCAACGAAAAGCGGAATGTTGAAAAGCAGCAAAGTCAGCAAGCAAAGGAAAACCGAGTAGTAGTCGCCACGCAAAAATCTCGCAACCAAAACAAGCATAACGATGATGCTAAGAATCATATTTGTGAGACTTTTCGCTTTGAATCGTTTTATAAAGCTAGTTTTCATATTTGATCTCCTTTTTTAGCAGATTATGTCTGTGAGTACCCAACCGCCGTACTGGAAAACAGCCTTGCCTTCTGTCACATAAGTGTTACCATCAAAGTCGGTTGTACTAAGCTCGAATGTGCATTCTTCTTTTGATTTTTCAGTAAACTTGACTGTGTATGTGTCATCCCACAAAATGTTGTAGTCGATGTTTTCAGCGTAGTCAGGGTTGATGTAAATTTCGCCGTCTATGTTTTTATACAGCGGTTTTTCTTCATTAGGGTAGCTCAGGAGCTTAGAAGATTTTTCGGATATGTATGTGCTTTTTACTAAGCTTTCCATAGCGCTGTAGTCAGACAAAAATGAGGTGTCAGCCTTGTAGTATCCGTCGTCGGTTTTATCACCCTCATATGACAGCGGAGCAACGCAGAAAATGTAGTAGTAGTCGAGGTTTCTTTCCATGAGACGGTAGATATCCTGCTCAGTACATTCTGTGCTTGATGCAGAAACACCATCGATATCTGTGGTTTCATCATTTTTACACGCTGAAACAGACAGACATAAAATAAAAATCAAAAGTAAAGTGAGAAGTTTTTTCATATTATCCTCCGTTATTTTTTTAATATTACAACAGCCATAGAACCAACGCCCTTGAATACTTTTTCGAACTGAGCGCGGGAGACTGTGTAGGTATAACCGCCTGCGTCATCACAGACGGTGACTGTGCCGTTTTGTTTGTCGTATCCTGTTGTGACCAAGCAGTGCTCAAAGTTGCTCCAGACGATAGTTTCGCCGTCAACTGTCCAGCTACCGTCAACCTCGGGATTAGCAAAACCAGATGTGACCCATGTGATGACAGGAATGTTGTTGTTCAGGTAGTTGTACAGCTCGTCAGGGGAACATCCCGAGATATCGACAGCAATATAGTCATCGATGTTTTTGTCATCAAAGTAGTTATGGGCTGTTTTGACAATGCATTTCGGGAAACAGCCAAAGCCGTCTTGTGTATACGGATTGCCGAGGTAATAGTCGCTTGGAGATACGTTGTAGTAAGCTCCTGTGTATGTCGGCATATAGTCATCAGCCATATCCGTCATGCTGACTTTCATACCATAGTGATTCAAAACAGAAGTCAATGACACAACCTCGCACCCTGTAGGTAAGGTTGGATACTGGTTTAAAATATTGAAGCTGAATTTATTTTTGTTGTAGTCGCCTATGGTGACTTTCTTTGATGCGGTGACTCCGTTTTTGAGAGTTGCCGTGATGGTAGCTGTACCCTTTTTGAGAGGGTGAATAATATTCTTGTTTTTCTCATCAACGCTGAGAATCGACTTGTCCGAAACGCTGATGTCGATATCACCTGCGACGGTATTCTTCGGGATAGATGTGATGACTCTGATGTCTGTGTCGATGTCGTATTTATCGAGTACAACAAGGCTTAGTTTGTCAGCGAGCTTCTTGATAGTTAAGTCGCACTCGGTTGTGATACCATTGTGAGTTTTCACAGAAAGTGTACATTTGCCTTGAGCTTTGGCTGTGACTATGCCGTTTTTATATGTAGCGATACTTTCATCACTCGAGAGATATTCGATTTCGCTTGAGTACTCACCTTTTTTGAATTTCGGAGTGAGGGAGATTTCTTCGCTTTCGCCCAAAGTGAGTTTTGACTTTTCAAATGAAAGTGAAGTAGGGTCCTTGAACACCATTACTTTACAACTGTCTTTTATTCCGTTATATACAGATGCGGTGATTTCGCACTCTCCGACACTTTTAGGAGTTATGACGCCGTTTTTGTCAACTGTAGCCACGTTCTCGTCGTTTGATGTAAATGTTGCGAAAAAGTCGTGAGTGCCACTACTGCACATAGCTGAAAGTGTCTTGCTCTCGCTGAGTGACAGTTTGATTTCTTCCTGATTGAGAGTGATTGAGGTTGGAGCTTCAACCACCCTGAAACGGTAGAAGTCGCGGTCGAAGTATGTGTATCTCATACCGACAACAGCTTCGCCCAAGGCGTTTCCTGTGATTGTGCTACCGCGGTCAACGGTGACTATATCAGCATTATACGAACGCACCAAAAAGCTGTTTTCTCTTGGGGTTAGTGTATATTTTTCACCAACTCCAATGGTGATGATATCAGGGTTGTTGATGAGCGAATACGCATAGATACCAACACCGCACAGCGACAACATCATCAGTATGAGCAAGAATGAAAATACGCCTTTTGTTACTTTTTTGAATTTGTTTTGAGTCATAACCATTTCCTTAAAATCAATATATTTTGATTATATTATAATTGAAGGAAATTTTCTACCCGAATAGAAAAATTTTTGAGAATTTGTGCTTGATGTGTGATGCAAAACAAAAAAGCTGTCCTTTTTGCAGACAGCTTTCATATGCGTTATTTTATTCAACAACGAGCTCGGTTGGCGGCTGCGCATACTCGCTTTCGGTTTCGACTGCCGCAGTTGGAGCTTCGGTAGGCATTTCGGTTGGAGGGTCTGTTATAGCTTCAGTCACAGCCTGAGTCACTTCTTCTGTTGGCGCCTGTGTCGGTTCTTCGGTAGGAGCTTGTGTAGGAGCCTGAGTTTCAGTAGGCTTCATAGTTTCTGTCGCTACGGTATTGGTTGTCGGTTTCTTTTTATCAGGCTTTTTATCATCGCTTGAGCCTAAGAAGAAAATCAGCGAGAAGATGAATACAACAAGAGCAAGGGTTATGCTTAGTGCTATTATAATGTAGTTCTTCTTTTGAAGTTGTGATGGCTTTTCGCTATGCTCAGGCTTTTTGTGAGTTTCTCTCTCTTTGACAGGGGTGAAAACCTGAGTTTCATCTTGAGCTTCAAAGCTGTCGGACTGAGTGTAAAAATCGTCGCCGTAGTCACTTCCAGAATGGCTTTTCAGGTTTAAATCTTCGTTTTCGTTTTTATTATTGTCGTTTGGTTCTTCGAAGATAGAAAGGTCATAATCCTTATTGTTATTATCACTCATAAGTGCACCTCCGTTTGCTTTCTGATTATAGTATAACATATATGATAAAAAATGTCTAATTTATGTAAATAAGTTGAGATTTGGGACGAGAGTTGTTGACAATATTTCGTAGTCTTGGTATTATTCAATTAGATAGTGGGGTGAAGCTATGGCTAACATAAAAAACAGAGTGGACTACATAGAACTGAAGAAGAAGCTCAAGTTTGTCAACAAGCCTATGTTCGAGTTTTGCGGAGCATATGTAAACTTTCTTGACTCGTGCTATGGGTTGAGTCTCAACGACCCTAAAATCAACAAACTTGCGTCAAAACAAGAGCTCTACAACGAGGTTATGAAAGCTTTCGAAAGCGGGCTGAGTCCGTTTGTGAAAGAAGAAATCCGCACATTTTCATTCTCAAATATTCTCCAGAGTATCCTCAAAGCATTTTTGTTTGACTATCAGAACATCAACAACTTTGACGCTTTGATGAAAAAGTATGATAACTGTTCTTTGGGAGAGTTGTTCGACTTCATTGGCGGTAGCTTTATTCACGACCACGCTCACTCCAATTGCGACGATTGGCCGAAGGGCGAAATGGACAAAATGAAAGAGTATATCGAGAATCTCACCGATGTTGACGATAAACTCAAAACTCAGATTATGGACTTGTTTGAGTATCCTGCTGAGACCAAAATGCGTATCAGACACATTATCTGCAGTATGTACGATGTGTTTAAGCCGTTTGAAAAGTTCACAGTTGAACAGGCGAAGAAACAGCAAAAACGCTATTCCAACCTTATCGAGATTGACTACGACTACTTCTGCCAGATTCTCAAGTTTGATGATATCGCTGATGCTATCAGAAACAACGTGAGAGTCGAGCTTTATATCAGCTATATGTTCCCTGTCATTTATTTTTGCAAGGAGTATGGGGATTCTACTGCTTTTCTGGTCAACGGTTTCCTTTGTGACGAGTATCTCGCTTCAAAAATCGAGCAACATTCCGTGGAAAACTTCCTGTCGATTATTGGTGACGAAAAGAGTATGCTTATCCTTATGAGCTATGCTAAGCGTCCGCATTATCTGCAGGAGTTGTCGCGTGAGCTTGATATTGTTCCAGCAAAACTGCGAAGTTACAATAAGCGTTTCCTTGATGCTGACCTTGTAGACTTTGAGTATACAGGAGGTCGACGTTACTACTATCTCAACAAGGACCAGATGCTCAAGTATCTTGATATGTGCAAGCGACTTTTCATTTAAATTAAAAAGAGACAGCCCAAAAAGCTGTCTCTTATTTTTTGCGTATTTTAGTCGGCATCATAGAAAAGTGGTTCGTTTTTTCGTTCTTTTTTAACAGTTACCGTATGGTTTCTTTGAGGAGATTCGTAGTCTTCTTCGTATTTCAGCCCGATATCCTGAGCAAAGGTGTCCAGGTCGTAGCTGTCATAGTCGAGGTTCTGCTCTTTGTGCTGTTTTTTCCTTGCCTGACGCTTAGCGTCGGTAGCTGTATATGCGGCGGAAGACAGAACAACCGTGAAAAAGATAGCAACAACCGCAAGGAACAAAAGCAGACAGAAAATCCACCAGGCGATGGATACCAGTACAATTAAAATTGATGAGAGAATAACAATCAAAACACACACCGCACCTGCGAAAAGGTATGCATACATATTGTCTTTCAGTCTGTGAATAAAGCTGAAAGCGGGGTGGATGGCTACAGCCACCGTGCACACAATCGCTATAAGCAGACACACAGCTATACTCAGCGTGTGATAAATGAGCATATCGAGTATCATCGGTATGCACAAGAAAACCGCAGGAACAATTGCGTGGCGCATATCATATCTTCGCCATAAAAGAACAATCATAGGAGCTGCAACGCAGGAAAAAAGCATCGCTCCGACTGTGCCCTGAAACAGCGGGGCTACAAACATCAGCACAAATACGCACAGAAAAGCTACAGCGAGATTTCGTCCTGTTTTGGTGCTGATAAACGGCTTGATGGTCTTGCATCGTTTCTTGAAAATATCAAAGAGATTATTAAGGTCCATATAAATTACCCCCTCTTGAAAATTATTGTACCATATTATGGAAAAAATTTCAAATTGTCTATTTTTTCAGGTTTTGGTTACTTGCATCTATAATTGTACTTTGTTGTTAGATGACACACGGGTGATTTTTATGCTAAGTGATAGGAGAAACGAGCTTTTTATATGGTTTATATGGGCAATAGGGCAAAAGTTGGGATTATACCTTGATTTTGTAAGCCTCTTGGTATATGATATGCAGGTACAATAATATGACAATATATCCGATTGAAGCTTTCAGAAGCGGTTTGTGACTGAGAGTGGACGGAATTCCGGAGAATTTCTGCAAGACAGAATGCCGAAGGTGCAAGAGCGCGATGCTTAATCTCTCAGGCAAAAGGACGGATTTCAGCTATTATATATAGCGTTATTTGACTTTTGGAGCATTGCGGAAGCAGTGCTCTTTTTTTCTGGATGTAACATATATTGCTATATAGTCGTAAATAAGAAAGGGGTATAAAAATGGAGAATTTCTTCAACAGCCTCATCGGGGTTAACAATACTGTTAACTCGTTTGTATGGGGTGCTTTTGGTCTCACACTTTTGGTGGGTACTGGTATTCTTATGACAGTTATGACCAAGTTCTTTCAGGTAACACACATCGGACACTGGTTCAAACAGACCATCGGTAGCGTGTTCAAAAAGAGCGTTTCAGGTCATACAGGCAAGAAGGATAAGTCAATTTCGCAGTTCCAGTCATTGTGTACTGCTCTTGCTGCAACAGTCGGTGTTGGTAACATCGCAGGTGTTGCTTCTGCTATCGCAACAGGTGGCGCAGGTGCGGTTTTCTGGATGTGGATTGCAGCATTCTTCGGTATGATGACTAACTACTCAGAAAATGTCTTGGGTATTTACTACAGACGCAAGAACTCACAGGGCGAGTGGTCTGGTGGTGCTATGTACTACCTTACTGACGGTCTTGGCAAGAAAAAGGGATGCAAAGCTATCGGTAAGGTGCTTGCTGTACTTTTTGCCTGCTTTGCGCTTTTAGCGTCATTTGGTATTGGTAATATGGGCCAGGTCAACAAAATCGTTGCTAATGTTCAGGCTGCATTTAAGTTTGATGCTCTCTCATCAGTTGTACTTTATGGTGAGGGCGACACAGTAGTAACTCTTTATTCAGCTGTTATTGGTGCAGTTATCCTTGTTCTCACAGCTCTTATCGTACTCGGTGGTCTCAAGCGTATCGGTGCTGTAGCTGAGAAGATTGTACCATTTATGGTTATTCTTTTCGTATTGGGTTCACTTGTTATCATCGGCATTAACTTTGATGCTATTATCCCTGCATTTGCTTCTATCTTTAAGACAGCTTTCAACCCAGTTGCAGCAGCAGGCGGTACATTTGGTTACCTCGTCAGCGTTGTTATTACTCAGGGCTTCAAGCGTGGTGTTTTCTCTAACGAAGCTGGTCTTGGTTCATCAGTTATGGTTCACTCTAACTCAAAGGTTAAGGAGCCTGTACAGCAGGGTATGTGGGGTATCTTTGAGGTATTTGTTGACACTATCGTTGTTTGTACAATGACAGCTTTGGTTGTTCTCACATCAGGCGTTTATGACCTTGCTACTGGCACTATTGCTGAGGGCGCAGGCACTGATGCAACACTCGTTGCTTCTGCGTTTGATACAGTATTCACATTCGGTGGTATCAACTTCGGTTCAAAGTTCATCGCTATCGCAATCTTCCTTTTTGCGTTCACAACAGTTCTCGGTTGGTCACACTATGGTACAAAGGCGTTTGAGTATCTTTTTGGCACAAAGGCAACTGTTATCTATAAGGTGATTTTCGTACTCATGATTATGTCAGGTGCTTTGATGACTTCATCAATCGCATGGGATATCTCTGATACATTCAACGGACTTATGATGATTCCTAACCTTATCGGTGTAGTTTCACTTTCAACTTTGGTTGTAAAAATCACCAAGAACTATGTTGACAGAAAGCTCAAGGGTAAGGATATCGAGCCTATGCTTTCAGCTTACGAAGATGTAACCAAAGAGGTTATGACTTACGAGGATATCTAATCGTTGAGGCTCTAAACCTTGAAATATAATAGTTTTTCTAAGGCACTCTTTTAAGGGTGCCTTTTTGTTTTACTATGACAAACGAAATTGTTGACGATGTTTTTAAATAAAAAATCGTCGCAGACCTACAAAGTCTGCGACGACGATGGAGCTGATAACGGGATTCGAACCCGTGACCTCGTCCTTACCAACCACTATATATTGTGTTTGTAAGATTTCTGAACTCTATTTATCCGCAATATCTTGCGTTATCTCGAGCCATTTGCGACTAAATCTTCGTAACTTTTGCAATTTCAAGTAACCTGATGTGCAAACAAACATCACGCAAACATCAAGGGAACATCAGACAACAGAAAAATTACACTGTACAGATTATAATACTCGATATATAATAAAGGAAAGATAATCAAAAGCTATTAGAAATATATTTTATTTGGAGGACATATGGGTAAAAAAATAGGAAGAAATGATCCCTGCCCGTGTGGTAGTGGAAAGAAATACAAAAAGTGCTGTCTTGATAAAGCAGATAATCCTGATTATTCTGATATTACTAAGCTCCCTGAAATATATAAGGCAGCAAGAAAAGCATCACGATTCAAGGAGTGTATACATCCTGATAAGGAAAACTGCTCAGAAAAAATAATTGCAGCACACTCAATCCAAAACAATAAAATCCTTTCAAGAATAGCAGATAACGGTAAGCTCTACATGCCTTGCCCAAAACCGGATTTAACTTTTACTTTCCAAAATGAGTACGGAAGGAAAGAAGCGTCTGTTTTTACAGGTTTTTGTGGGCATCATGACAAAACAACATTTCAACCAATAGAGGACAACCCCTTTACCGCAACAGAAGAGCAAATATTTTTATATATCTACAGAGCTTTTGCATTGGAATATCATAGAAAACAAGAAGCTGCTAGAATGGAACAAATAGTTTTTGCGAATAAGCCTTCAGTTGTTAATATGCCTGGAAGAACAATTCAAGGTAAAACCGGTTTTGATATGGCAATTTCAGACTTTGAAGAAGAAAAACAATTATTTGATAAAGCTTTAATGGATAAACAATACAATGTTCTTACCAGTGTAGTTTGGGAATTTGATGGGTTTTCAAATTTTGCAGTGACAGCAGGTGAATCACCTACATATGACTTTAATGGTAAAAAAATACAAGATTTATTGAATCCTAATATACCAGCTCGCCACATATACTTATGTGTCTTCCCTGAAAACAATAAAACCTATGCTATAATAGCGTGGTTAAAAGAATACGATTCTCTTTTTGCTACTTTTAAGGAAAAGTTCGATTCCTTGACAGAATTAGAGAAGAAAAATTATATCAATAATACGATTCCAATAATAGCCGAAAACGTCGCTATTAAACCTAGCTCTTGGGAAGCAATGCCAGAAACATCAAAGCAAGCTTTCTCCATACTCTTCACAGGCTTAGCCGATATGATGGCTATTGAAGGTATACCATATAATCGTTTTGATACTCCTTCTTTTGATCTGTTTTCAATATAATCGCTATTCCTAATAATTTGCATTGAACCTATATATGCATTATTATAACACCAATATAAAAGCAGTTTGCTAATACGGTTAAGAGTAAAACTCCCAACCGGTTACAGCAAACTGCTTTATATTTTTCGTCGTCTTACTACTGAATTTTTTACTAAAATATTGAATTTATACCTGAAGACTCATATATTGCCGTAAACATATGAGTAATAACGATTTTATGGATCACATCAAATCAATAATTTCTGTATCCTCAGAGCCACAAACAACGCACTTGTTTTTATACTTATTGTTGATATAATCGTAGTCTGATTGAAGACAGTTTTTGCAATATAAATAACTCTTTGTAGATAACGCTTCAATCTTCTCTGTTCTATATTCACTAACAATATCTTTAACTAATCCCGTAGCAAACACAAAATCCGGAAACAGATATATAGAAGTTTTATTTTTATAAAAATCATCTTCTATCCTTGACTCTACGTGTTGCATACTATTAGATAATACTATATGATATCTTCTTTCATTTTCACATGACCACTCAGGATCTTTAAAAGACAAAAACCAATATTGTAAAATCTCAGATAAGAAATTACCTTTTTCTTCATCGCTGAAGTTAAACAGTTCAATTAAGTCACATAAATAATTCAGTTCAGCTATTGCTTCATCTTTACTATATACTACATCATAATATAACACATCACCTAGAAACACATGTCCATGCAACATCCCTAAAGGTGACAGAATATCAGATATTCTATCGTTTTTATATCCGAAAACATTATCCCCATACTCTTGTTTCATTCTATCATCTGGTATAGTTTTGGTGTAGGAACATACATAGTGATTGTCAGGCTGAGAAACAGATATATTTTTTGCCCACTCGTGTTTTTTCCAGTTATCATCGCCAATAAGCTCTTCGAACACCTTTCCTTCCCTTGGGTCATTCAATTTATCTATTTTCTTCATCCAAATTTCGTGATTATTTAATGCCATCAGTGCATTATTTTCACTGATACATTTGTAGAAGTATTCCTCACTATAATCATTCCGTGATCGTAATACCCAGTTCCTTATCGTTAAAATAAGCACACTTTTTAGAGGTTTTTGATAAGGATCCTGTTTTGATAAATCTAATAATAACGATTCCGTTTTAAACAGACGATATATTTCATCTCTAGAAAATGTTATTATTCCAAATATTTTAGAAGATTTAAATTCCGATAGTTCTCTTATCATCATTACATATGATCGGGCCAATTCGAAAAGCTGCTCTTCGTCACACCTCATTTCACCGGCTATTTTTTGGGACACCTCAATTATTGCATCACAAAAAGGTTGCTTCTTTTCATAATTAAATGTTGCATATACCATATAAAACAATCGCAAGACATTATGTAAATTATGATATTCCTCTGGCACAAAAGGTATTTGTTGTTTAAGGTTTTCAAAAATATAAAACAACATTTTTTGCATACGTGCGGTATTTGCAAGAAATCTATAAAGGTATATTTTTATACTTTCGCAATGTATTATATTAGCATACACATAAATAGTATTAATCAGCGCAACCTCGTATTGAGTTATCCTAAAACAACCCAAAGAGTTCATCTCGTTTATATCGTTATGATTTATTAAAGAGAACAATAGTTCCTTATTTTTATATGTAGGTTCTTTTATGAATTGTTCAATGACTAAATATATCTCTTCTAAACTAGCCTCCCGGTTACTAACTGGCCAATCATCCGGTTTTTCAATATCAGTTTTACTAAAATTCAAGATCAAATCTCCTCATGCTTTTTCCTAAAGTTATTTATACTGGTTTGTGTCACTCACAACCCTCAACAACCACAGCTATGATTTCCTCCTCTGACGGGAGTGCAAACTTTTCTCTTGTGCTGACTACTGATTCAAAATGCGGCTCGAGGAATTCTCTTATAGTTTCTTCCTGAGTATCTGATACAAGAATATCCTGGAACAACTTTTTAAAACTCTTATGTGGCACTTTATCAAGCTCAGCAACTAACATTCCGATTTCCTTTTCGTCGAGCAGATACTCACTTGCAAGATACGAAACATACGCATTGAACAGTCTGCCCATCATCTCACTGTCGTCTTCGTACAAGATGTCACCAACAACATCTGTTGCTTTGGCTACTGCAGCACCACCAACGAGTCCGCCCGCTAAACCGACTACTGTGCCGATACCCGGAGAAACCGCAGTACCCGCAGCTCCGGCTACTTTAGCTGCAACTATACCTGCAGCAAGTGCACCACCGCCACCGCCAATCATTGAGCCCGCGAGAACGGTAATATTCTTCAGATACTGCGATGCGGATATTTTATTTGAAACAAGATTGTACGTTTCAGGTATGGAGAACGCTGCAAATGTTATAGCTGAGGTCAATACATTCATGCGTAAAATTTTGGCTAATTGTTTTGACGCAGCAGCCCCATGTATTGCAGCTTTACCTGATAGTGCTCTTAGTCCATTTACAATAAAAGCTGATGTACCATATCCCAGCTTACTTACTACCGCCTGACTAGGTGCAATAAGTAATTTTGCCACACCTGTTCTCGCTACCTGTGATACAACTATATGCTGTAAAAAAGAAACACCAAAAACCTGTATTCCTGCTGAAACACCAGTATGTACAGCTTCACTCAGATTGTTTGTTTTCTTCCAAGTCAAATACGTTGTTGTTACAAAAGTAATACCAAAAGCACAAGAACAAGTTACAACACCAGTTAATGCGTCATATGTTAATGATTCGACTGTTCCTGGTTTTGTTAATTTTACCGCCTGATTATATGTCAGACGTCCTTTTCTTACATACAATTCGGCATCGTTAGGATTTGTTACACCTGGTACTTTTCCTTGCTTTATCTTCTCTCTGAAACCTTTCAAAACAGCATCATACTGGTCTTTTGGTACTTCAAGTTGCATAGGCTTACCAGTTATCTCGTTGATATATCTGTAATCTCCACCATTCGGTTTAAAACACGCTTCCAAAGAACCTCTGGCAGAATTGTAGTACTTGGTCTGTATAAACCCTGTATCACCTATAAGTCTGTCCGCGCCATCTTTTTTGTTATCACGACCGACTACTTTTGCATCTAAACCACAGAGTTTATCAAGCATAGTTATGGCTTCTTCAGCCATTTCGCCGTGACCCGAAGTGGTATTAACAGCAGACTTATCCGCTACAAAAACGGAAGATTCGGAAGACACCATTCCTGCAACCATGACAGGAGCTGCTTTTGTTGCTACTTCATCTACAAAATTTTCTTCAATATCAAAATCAACTGTTACACTATCTGCTTGTACTTCTACCGATAAACTTTTACAGACTTCTACAAACTTGCCTGTGCATTTATCAGATATGAGAAGTGCTTTGTTTTCAGACTTGTCGTCACTTTCAAACCAGGAAGGTTCAAAATCTTCCCATGAATAGAAAAACAGCATAGTTTTCTGATTATTATCGGTGTCGCTATCATTTGATTTTTTGCCTGCAAAAACACTGGTGTCAGATTTTACAAAAACACCTTTCTCAGTACAAACTACACCACTGGGTCTTAAATCAAATTCAGCGTCAGCCCATAACACCATCTGCTCCTTCGGCAGTGGAAAGACCTTCTTTATCTTCTGAGCCTTGGACTTAGTAAGTTCAACGGGAGAATCACCTAAAAGCTCGAGAAATTCCATCACAAAACTATCGTGTAATACGCTTTTAACTTCAAGTGTCGAGGACAAGTATTCATTCACTTTTTCAGCTTTTTTTGCTTTTATATCATCAACAGCCTTGTTTGTTACTTTAGCAACCTTTTCTTTCGTCTTCTCTGCTGTGTCAACAACGGAGCTGACTACTTTTGAAGTAACATTTTTAGCCTTGTCTTTGCTTTTACTTAAAACTTTTGCAACATCATCTTTTTTCATAGAATAACTCCGTATATAACAACTATATCAACACACCATTACAGTGGTCGATTTCGTGTTGGATTATCTGTGCTGTGAAACCCACGTATGTTTTAGTCAGCTGTTGTAACTTCTCATTTTGGTAACGGACTTTAATACTCTTATAACGCTTGCATGGACTAGGATCGCCGAGCAGTGACAGACAGCCTTCTTCGGCATCGTACTCACCGCTACATTTGATAATTTCAGGATTGAACATGACAGTGTACTTACCGTTATCATCAAATGCGATAACACGCTTACGCACCCCTATCATATTTGCAGCCATACCAACACAGCCAGCTCTGTTTGCAATCAGCGTGTCGAGCAAATCCTGTGCTACCTGTAAATCTAAAATTGTTGCTTTCTCAGACTTTCCGCTCAAAAACAACGGGTCGTGGATAACTTTTTTAATCATATTAATTCCTGCTTTTATGTATCTATTTTATTGTGTTTTTATAGCAAACTTTTTTGATACCGTATCTTATTTACACTGTGCATTTTAAGTTTGTCTGTGATTAATCCTCTGTAAAAATTATATTAGTTTTAAAACATTCAACCGTATATGTTCCGTTTTCAGTAGAATTATTGTTTTTTCCTTCAATATAAATTATTTGTTTGTAATTGCATGATGCTGAATTACTCATTTCTAAAACCATATTTATTTTCAAAATCTCGCTTTTATAGTTTTCCGTATTATCTATAAAAACCTTAAAACTTTCTCCTTTAAATATCATCCCAATCTGGCATGGAGGAAGCGTAACACTATTGTTAATATCTGCCGTGATTTTATTTAGAAAGATTACATCTTCACCTGTATTTTTTAATCCAATAACTAAAGTTTTTTCCTTGTCTTTTTCCAAATTGCCATAAATATCATATATATGACCAACTTGTATATCAATAAATTTATTTAATTTTCTTCGCTCTCCATTAGCTTCGGAAATTGTAAAATAACCTATTTTTTGATGCAACTGCTGGTTCAATATTCGTTTGTTTGCTCGATTAGCGTTTTCATTCTGCCACAGAGCCACAGCTGCTAACGCAACAGTTCCAAAATATGCCATATACGCATACCAAAAATCAGGGTTGTCAAAAATATAGGGACCCTTCATTAAATAAACAAAAGCAATAATGAAAATCGGGAGTAATAAGGTCACTATTGATAATATAATAAGCAATGCTTTCTTCATATTGTTACTCCAACTCCTTTTTTAGCTTCTATATCTTTTGTACAAGCACAAACTTCTTCGATCGCATTTCTTTTTGCATCCAAAATCTACGAATAACGTCCTCCGTGTCTGATATGTAATCAGTATAACAAACATTGTTTGCATAAGCAATAAATAATTAAGCCCTATTTAGCTAGTAACCATGCAACCGCAACCTTTTACCCTGTGAGTATATAATACAGTATCATAAGTACAATAAAACGGTCTCAACTGCGAATTTAGTTAATTTGAAACTACTTCTCTCTTATGTTAATTACTTTTTTATTTCTACCTTGTGCATACCTCATCGTCTGACACGCGCCGCCGCTGGTAGAGGCGACATAGAAAATGCACAGGTCGGAGCGGTCGACCATACAGCGGTTACGGACTTTAATCGCAGACTTCGGGTGGGTAGCGGAGGCTTCTTCGCACAGCTCAACAGTGTCGTAGTAATCCTCATATCTCTGCTGATTGTTCAGGAACTCCGCTTTGAGGTACGGCATTACCAGTGTCAGCGAGCAGTCAGGGTAGTCCTTGCGTCGTTTAATATCCTTAATCACCGACGACGCCAATAAATCAAACTCGCCCTCTCTGCCGACTAAAAACTCCACGCACTCGTGCGCATCGACTATCTCCTCTATGACAGCTCTCAGCCTCTCTTCGCCAAGCGCAGGCTCATCAATACGACGATGGCCGAACAGGCACACAGTAAAAGGTCGCAGCATAATACATTCTCCTTTATGGGATATATCGTAAATTATAGCACAAAACTATAATGTTTGCGATATATCCCACACGATTTATCGCAGATTTTAGTAAGATTTATTTACGATAAATCGCAAAGGAGCCTCGTATGACTACTAAAGAAGCTGTTGCCCAGAGAATCATCAACCTGTGTAACGACAGGAATATCGCCATCAATGCGCTCGCAAATCTGTCGGGCGTTTCGCCGTCGACCATTTACAGCATGCTCAACCAAAAGAGCCTCAACCCCGGCGTAGTTTCGATTAAGAAAATCTGCGACGGCCTTGAGATTAGCGTCAGGGAGTTCTTTGACGACCCGATGTTTGACAGCACAGAACAAGAGATAAAATAAAGAAAGCGTGTAGGAGGACAGCCTCTTGCACGCTTTTTGTTTGTATTAAATTTGGCTTTATCACTTGACTTTTCGCCTGTTTAGAGTGATATATGGTGTACCGAAAATCAAGGAGGAGAGTTATGTACAGCATAGACGAGAAAACATTGGAGCATCTGAGGGCGGAGTACAAAAAAGGTTCTCGCGTGGAGCTTATTCACATGAACGACCCGTACAATACAAAGCTCAAAGCAGGCGAGAAAGGTACTGTCGTAGCGGTAGATGATATGGGCACGATTCACGTCAGGTGGGACTGCGGATCAAACCTCGGAGTTGTTTACGGTGATGACAGCTGCCGTGTGATAGAAGGTGACGAATAATGGCTGGTGTAATTGAAGAGCTGTGGTACGGTAACATAGACCCACAAGTTCAGCGAGTTGAGGGTAATAAAGAAATCAAGAACCTGCTGAACCTTATGGGCAAAAACCGAGATGAATTATCCGGTACACTTACGGATAAGCAAAAAGAAATCCTCGAAAAGTACGATGACTGTGTAAACGAAATGTACTGCATCATCGAGCGCGAGACCTTCGCCTACGGATTCCGCCTCGGTGGCAGACTGATGTGCGAAACGCTGTCAGGTGACAACGACTAAACCCTACAACTAAAAACATAATAACGAATTTCTAACCTCATCACGTAAAAGGTTGCAGACCTATAGAGTCCGCGACGACGTGGTGGGGTTATTTTTTGTCTAAAAATTGTTGTGATTTTGCACAAGTACGAAACTCTCAATATGTAAACTCCTACAAAAATAAAAAATTTTGCATTTAGACCGTTTATTTTTTTGCTCTGCCGTGGCTTAAGGGTGAAGGGTATTTTAAAAAAGTTTTTTAAAAAGGTTAACTTTTCACTCCTCTCGTGTCCTAAGGGTAAAGGGTGTTTTTCTGAAGAAGTTTCCATTTCGAAAAAATTTGCATTTAGACCGTGCAAAAACCGCTCTCTCGTGACTTAAGGGTGAAGGGGATTTTAAAAAATTTTTATCAAAAAACCTAAACTTTTCTCTCTCCCGTGGCCTAAAGGTAGAGGGCGTTTTTAAAAACTGTTTTTACTGTCGGCAATCCTAGGTCCGCTGACACAAAAACTCCACTAAAATTCCCTTCGTAAAAATCAACCTAAAAGGAGGAATAAAAAATGGCAGACAACTCTAGTTTACCGATGAATATTAAAATCCCGCGTATGCGAACAGTAACCGATGCGGTAAAAGAGCTCAAAGCTCTCGATGAAAATACCGCCGTGACGGAGTATTATGTCAGACAGCTTGCTGTTACCGGAGCTATCCCGCGAGTAAAGTCAGGCAAAAAGTATCTCATCAACCTCGACAGCCTGATAGAGCATCTAAGCGGCGAAAACCCTGCGCAAATATAAACTTTTTGCAAACAGTTACAAAAAGTTGCGTACTTATATGCAACTTTCTCGATTTTTTCCGCTATAAGTGAAAGCGTTATTTTTCTAATCTATTACAAAGGAGTGAAATCCAATATGAATAATTACAACAATCTGCCTGCTGAACTGCGACGAAACGGCTTATTTTGCTTGTGGAAGCGTGAAAACATTAAAGGCAGGCTGACGAAAGTGCCGTACAAATATAACGGCTATCGTGCAAGGTCTACCGAAAAGGCTGACTTCGCCGACTTTAATACCGCTATGCGTTATGTAAAAAACTATAACGGCATCGGACTCGGTATCTTCGATGGCTTTTGTGCTGTGGACATCGACCATTGTGTGAAGGACGGTAAGCTCTCTGATTTAGCAAATGAAATCGTGAACACCTTTAATAGCTACACAGAGTTTAGCCCCTCGGGCGAGGGTGTGCGAATCATCTTCAAGGCTCAGGGTGTTGAGTACGACAAGAAGCGTTACTACATCAACAATCACAAGCTCGGACTTGAAATCTACGTGTCAGACTGTACCAGCAAGTATGTGACTCTTACCGGTAATGTGATAAAAGCTTTGCCCATCAGGGAGTGTAGTACAGAACTCAGCCTTGTCCTCGACTACTATATGAAAAAGCGTGAGGAGAAAAAGACGGAGAGCAAGGTGCAGAACACCACGTCCTACCTCTCCGACGAAGAGGTTATCACCAAGGCTCTCAATGCTAAAAACGGCGACAAGTTCAGGCGACTCTGGAGTGGCGATTTTGACTCAAGTCATAGCGAAGCAGATTTAGCTTTGTGCTCTCATCTTGCATTTTGGTGCGGTGGTGATACCGCTCAGATGGACAGGCTGTTCCGCAGTTCTGCCCTTTATCGTGAGAAGTGGGAGCGTGATGATTACCGAGAGAATACTCTCTCTACCGCTGTGCGAGGATGCTCTGAGTTCTACTCGCCTATCGTGAAAACTACGGCGGCTGAGGACTTCTCGAAGGCTCGTGAGCTTATTGAGCTCGGTGCACTTGACCACTCAAAATATCCGTGGAGTGACATCGGCGCAGGCAAAATCTTTGCTGATTTTTACAAGGACAGTCTGCGTTTTGTGCCTGAGCGTAAGTCGTGGTTTTACTACAAAGACGGCACTTGGCAGGCGGACACCGGCAATCTCTATGCGATGAAGTGCTGTATGGAGCTTGCTGACCTGATGTACTCCATAGCTCTCGAACTGAAAGACGAGGACAAGCGAAAGCGCTACATAAAATATGTGACAAAATGGCAAAGCCACAGTAACCGCGTCAACATCTTAAAGGACGCTCAGGTGTATTATCCGATTTCTTACGGCGATTTTGACTCGGATATTTACATCTTCAACTGCAAAAATGGCACTCTTCACCTTGACACTATGGAGTTTTCAGAGCACAATCCTTCGGATAAGCTGACAAAAATCTCCGAGGTTGTTTATAACCCTGACGCACGTTGCCCTCGCTTTGCTGACTTTGTGAACGAAATCTGTCAGGGCGATACGGAAAAAGCGAAATTTCTGCAGAAGGCTTTTGGCTACTCTCTGTCGGGCGATACGAAGCACGAGTGCTTGTTTATCCTCTACGGCGCCACAACCCGAAACGGCAAGGGTACCTTGTGCGAGAGTGTCCTAAAGGTTCTGGGCGATTACGGCTGTTCCTCTCGAGCTGAAACTATCGCTATGAAAGTCAGCTCTAATAGCTCTGCTCCTAGCGAAGATGTGGCAAGGCTTTCGGGAGTTCGTTTTGTAAATATCCCCGAGCCAAGCAAGGGTATGGTGCTTGATGCTGCGAAGGTAAAAGCGATGACGGGTAACGACACCATCAACGCTCGCTTTTTGCACGAGAACAGCTTTGATTTCAAACCGCAGTTCAAGATTTATGTAAACGCAAACTTCCTGCCGGTTATCAACGATATGACGCTTTTTAGTAGTGACCGAATTGTGATTATCCCCTTTGAGCGACATTTTGACGAAAGCTCTCGTGATACTACCCTCAAAACTCAGTTTGCAAAGAGTGAAGCACAAAGTGCAATTCTCAACTGGCTGATTGAGGGATATAAGTTGCTGAAAGCTGAGGGACTGTCTGCTCCTGATTGCGTAAAACAGGCTGTCACAAAATATCAACACGACAGTGATAAAACAACGCAGTTTGTAGAAGAGTGCCTGATAAAGGACGAGTTCTCTGAGGTACTGACATCAAATGTATATACAAGGTATCAGCATTGGTGCAGAGAGAATGGCTATCACCCGGACGGCATGCGTAACTTCAAGCAGGCACTGCTGTCATTTGCCGAGGTCAAACGCAAGCGCCCAAAGGCAGGCGGAGAGAAAAGCACACTGCTTCTGGGCTACCGCCTCAATAGCGAATTCAAGCAAGTGGCTATAAGCGAGTAGTGTGGCAGTTGTGGCAGGTGAATATATAAATATATATAGAAAAATAAATATTAAAACCTAATATAATAACCTGCCACATCTGCCCCATACCCCCGGGGGAGGTCAAATCTCTACGACTTTTCCTTGTGGTAACGGTCGTGGGGTATCACGCAGAAAGTCCCCTATTCAAACAGGGTATTAACCACTAAATAAAGTTGTGACATTTGACAAAATCCACGCTCTAAATTTGTTCATAAAAACTCTTGATAATAATGCGAAACAGAGCAAATATATACTAAATAAAAGTAGGTGATATATAATGGCATCAATCTTAAAACGCAAGGACAGTTACTTCATCGCGGTGTCGATGGGCTACGATAATAACGGCAGACAAATCAGACGCACGATGACCTACACGCCTGACGAGGGCATGACGAAAAAGCAGATCGAAAAGGAAGTTCAGCGTCAGGCGGTGCTCTTTGAAGAAAAGTGCAAGCACGGTTCTGTCGCCCACGATAACCGAATGAAATTTGCTGACTTCGTGCCGATTTACCTCGACTCCGCAAAGCTGACGATGTCGGAGTCTGTGTATTACCGCTACGAGAAAATGCTACAGTACAGCATCATTCCTGAACTCGGCCACCTGAAACTCAAGGACATCAAACCGCTACACGTGCAGCGTTACGTTGACTCGCTTATCCGTCGTAACGAGCGATATGACGGAGTGAAAAAGCCTCTCTCGCCGTCGAGTATACAGCGTTACTACACAGTGCTCCGCTCTGTGATGCGATACGCGTACAAGCTCGATATTATCCCCACAAACCCTGCAGACAAAGATAGAATCACCCTGCCAAGGCAGATTGAACCCGACACCGAAATCATCAAGGAGAGCGAACTCCCTGCACTCTTCTCAGCACTCTCGCAAGAGCCGTTACAGTATCAGGTAATCATACACTTAGCGCTCTCGACAGGCTGTCGCCGAGGCGAGATAGTCGGACTCAAATGGAGCGATTTTGATTTCTCTACAGGCTACCTGACCATCAGTCGCTCGAACTACAAAGTAGCAAACGACAGTGAAATCAGGAGCAAGTCCACTAAGACCGGCAAGACACGACAGATTATCGTCCCGCCGTACTGCCTGACGATGCTCAAAAAGCTCAAAGCAGAGCAAGCGAAAGAGATACTTAAACTCGGAGATGCGTACAAAAACGACGGCTGGGTGTTCACCCAAGCAGACGGAAGTCCGATGTACCCGACCACACCGACCCAGTGGTTCGATAGATTCCAGAAACGCCACAACCTGCCCCACCGCAAGTTCCACGCCCTGCGCCACACTTCCGCTACCCTACTACTGAGTAATGGCACAAACATCAAGAACGTCGCTAGCAGACTCGGCCACTCACAGCTAAAGACAACAAACCGCTATGTCCACGCCGTCGAACAAGCCGAACGCGAATCAGCAAACCTGCTTGAGAATATCCTGAATAAGAAGGCACAACACACTGCGTAGGCGGCACTCAAACCTTAACTCTCTTACAAAAATCACATATAAACAGAAAGCGTGCAAGCAGATCAATTTCCGCCTACACGCTTTTGCTAATTAATTCACTTTGTAATTTTATCTCAATAGGCAAAACCTAGAATGATTATGGTTCTGGTATCATATCTATAAGTTCTCTTACTCTCTCTTTTGTATAGTCAGCACCAGTTTGAGCTTTAATCATACCATACATAGAACCGCCGGTGTATTCACTTGCTGCACTTTCCATTGCATTCTCTTTTTTCGAAATCCAGCTCTTTTGTTCTTTAGATAACTCAGATGCTTTATCAGCTGGTAAAACTTCTATGACATAATCATAAACAACATTTAATAAATCATCCCATGATTTATAGGCCTGAGTTGCATGTTGAGTCATTTCATACTGATTTTGGAAATTCCAATGCATGCTGTATAGTTCTGAATAGATAGGATAAGCGTCATCAAAAACGTCTTTTGCAGGAGTTTTTTCGACTTTTGTTCCGTTATGATAAAACTGTCCCTCTTCCGGTTTATATTCCCAAACGTATTTTCTATTATTATTAAAGTCGTCATCAAAAATAATTTGAAAAACATTGTCTGAGATGGTATATGTTGCATCAGGGTAGACCGCACCGCCACTATAACAAGCAAGAGCTGTATCATCAAAATCAAAAGTAACATAAAGTTTATTTCCGTTTTCACCTTCACAGTAATACATGTAGTTTCTCTGCACTACTGAAACATACGGATCACTTTTATCAATTTCATAAGCCTTTTTGTAATATGTAAGTGCATCGTTTTTTTGATCGTTATTAACAGCGTTTTCGCCCAAGTCAACATAGCATTTATAAAGCTTTGTGTCTTCCACTTTTGTATCCTTGCTTACAGCAGTCTCGTAGTCTGTTACAGCTGACAACAGGTTTTCTTCTTTATTCTCAGTCTGTGCAAGTCCATAGTAAGCATCGCCTCTTTGAAGATAAACATCTGTACGAGAATCATCCAGTTCCAACACTTTGTTAAATGCAGTTATCGCATCAGCATATTTTCTCTCTTGCATATACTTTTGCGCTGTCTCATACTGTGAATCAATCTCAGAAACAGTAGGCGCTTCTGTCACTGGTTCAGTAGGAGTGGTATTCTCTCCTTCACAACCAGCCAGAAGCACTGCTGTTAATGCAAACACCACCACTAAAAACAACGATATAAATCTCTTCATATTACACCTCAAATATTAATCTTCATAACTATCAATAACTGATAAAATCTGTTCAAAACTGTAAGTTGTATCAGATACATCTTTTGCGTTACCTCGCGGAAAAATCTCACACAGCATATAGTCATAATCCATAGCGGGCACAGAGTTTCCCTCCCATGTGTAAGTGTGGTTCATCTTATTAAATGTACCATTGGCAATTTCTACTAGTGTACCTTGCATTAACTCATAGATTGTATCACCACCCGAACCTTGCCACTGACTACAGATATCTATCAGGCCGCTACATTCAACATAAGTAAATCCACCAGATATCATATACCCCATCTGTTTTTCGCATAGTTTGTTATCATAAACCCAACAAAGCACAGCAGGTTCAATGTGGGATGTACTACCCATAACTAATTCAGGTATAGAATCATCATCTATCAACACTAATGAAAATATTGCATTATCTTTATCATTAGTTTCAGATATATATGTATCTATGCGTTTTTTATACAAGTGTTTCCATGTATCTTCATTTTTCTTTTCCGTTGGCTTTTCCGTCGGAGCTTCCGTTGCTTTTGTTGGAACTTCTGTAGGAGGCTCTGTCTCCTGCTTGTATTCAGAACTCTGTGTGCTTTGTGTGGCTTTCTGTGTTTCTGTTTGCTCTTCCGTTTGCTTTGAACACGAAACTACGGACAAACACATCACAATTACCAATAAAACTAATAAACATTTTTTCATACTAAACACCCTATGTGTATAATTATAATACTTATTTTGTCAATTCTTCAACTGACACATATCCTTCGTTACCATTGTATTTTACGCGATAGTATTCTACGTAAGTTTCCGTTCCATCAAAAGAACGATGTTTTGCAGTTTCTTTTCCAAGAACCTGTACTCCTGTTCCTCGAGGTATAGTCTCCATTACACCATTAAAGAAAGTCGCACCATCTTTATCGATTGCTAAAAAAGCGGCATAATCAACGGCAATATAATATGTAGCAGGAAATTCATCTTTTTTATCTGCTACAGAAATTGACGAGTCTACGCTCTCATTAGCTGTTTTGTCTTTGTTACCCTGATTTGAAAGATTTTCTGTATCTTTTTCTTCTGATATACTAGTATCTTCTGTAGGAGGTTGCGTTTCCTTTTCTGTCTGGGCCTGTGTTTCTGCATCTGTTTGGATTTGAGTTGCTGTTTCAGTTTCTTCAACTTTTGCTTCTGTAGTTTTTCCACCATTGCAACCTGCAACAAAACAAATCAATACAAAAACAGTCAAAATCGCTAAGCTTCGTTTTAAAATACTCATTGTACTCCTCCTATAAAACGGTAATCAAATTTATTAACAAATAGCCACCGCTCTTTTATTGTCAAATCCACGTTTATCAACCAAATGATAAATCGTTATGTACCAAACTAAAATTCAAGATACTTAACCCATTTTTGAACATTAGAAACTGTATCAGATGGTAATATTTCTGTTTCAGATTCCTTTGCTTCCACCTTATGATAATAATATGTGTAAACTTTTGAACGATCTCTATACCTATACATATAATACGCTGGTGTAACGACTTCAGTTGCTTGACTCTCATTCCACCAATAGTTTTGCAGATATGTGCCATAACCTCCGTCATAAGAACCATATCTTGTATGACCATCGACTGTGCCTTTCGAACTAAGTCTATAATCAAGAGTAATATACTGTTTATTTCCATAATAACCTAAACTATATGTAGAAAGTTTTCCGTCTGAGCTAACATCACGACTATATTTCCATACAGTTTTGGTTGTGGCTGCGTAATACTTATTTTCTACTTGTCGGGAGTCTGACGCTGTATACACTGTCCTGGACCATTCACTCCAAGAGCCATAAGGCCCCCACTCCCATGTAGGATCTTTATACTGTGAGTATCCGGCAGGTGCGGTTGATGAGTTTGAAGTAGTTCTTGTTGTTAAATCATATGTCCATTTTTCGTCGACAATTTCAGCATCCTCTGGAACACTTGATGCTAATACCCAACCAGATTCTACTTTTGGAGCTATAGTGTAATCGTACAGAGCTCCACTACAATAACAGCCTTTACCAATATCCGAATCAAACACAAAGCTTGCGATATATCTCTGGATTGTTGTTGCATCTATTATCGAGACTCGTTTATCAGAATCAACATCAGCTTGTACCAGTTCAAACTTATCGAGTTTCTTAATCGCAGCTATGTGCATCTGTATTTTTGTAGCGTCCAATACACTTACTTTGTTATCGTGATCTACGTCACCATACATACGCCATTCATCAACTTCAGTTACATCAACTTTTAATTTCAATGTTTTGCTTACACCGATCAGCTGATCATTACTGTCATAAGCTCTGACTTCAATTGTAAAAATTGATTTTCCCTGAACAATTGGTTTCCATACATAATTGTGATAATCTCCGATGGTTGTTGTATATTCCACCTGTGCTCCATCTTCAGCATCGAAAAACTCATAATACGCAACATCATCAAGTTCTTCAAAGATGAAGTTAATACCATCATCCTCTTTCTGAATTGTCACATCAAGTTCTTCAACTTCGTTTTCGTATTCACAGATGAAACCAACATATTGACTTCCATACATATTCATTACATCGTTCCAGTTGTTACCAGATATATTTCGAACAACAGCGTAATGTTCAACACCATATGTATTATTTGGCTCACCGCTAATCCAATTAGAATAAGAAGTAGGTTCACCCGTAACGTTTATCCACTCTCCATCTTCATCAGTCATACCCATCCAATAACAGTATCTGCCGCCTTTTGCAACGAGACTATTAACAACATCTGCCTCTTCTTTTGAAGTTATTGTTACAAGATGACCACCGAGCTCTTCACACTTAGCTTTAGCCTCTGTCCAAGGCATAGTTATGTTAAACAACTCATATCTCTTACCATCAACTATGCTCTCTGCTGATGACTTAAATTCTCCGGTAGTTACCGTAAAAGATACTCTTGAACTATAAGTGTACCATCTGTCTGCACCATTGTTATACATATCACTGTTGATTGACGCAACACTCGCCTCATATGTACCCGCAGGAAGCTTACACTGATAGTTCAATTCTTTTATTCCAGTGTCAAAGAATATCCTCTCACCCGTCTCAGCATCATATATTGGTAAATCATACGAATCTGTATTCTTTGTAGCGTCCCAATAAAATTGTACATACTCAGCATCTGAGCCTGCTCTGACATTAAGGACAGGCATAGCTGGATAACACTGGTCACATCCATCTCTTAATGATGTTTTTGAAGTGTTTACCTGTGTAGCTCCGCAAGAGCACTTCAAGTACTGATAGTGTGGGTGTTCTGAACCATAGTGAGAGTGTGTATTATAATTGTGGGTATGATAAGGAACTAATGACCAAATCTGACTACTACCACCTGTATATGTATTTATACATACATTACCATTGCTATTATCTAAAACCAAAGAAGTATTATATGCATTGTGAATAATATATCCACCACTTACCGCCTGAAACTTCCACGATTGTGTTGAGTCAGCAGTATCATCGTAAATATTAACGTTTGCACCACTGCTTGGATTATCTCCCCATGCATTGATCACACGAGAAGTACAGCACTCAGGTCTCATTTTATAACCATAAGAAGTAGAAATAATATTCATTACTTCTGCTGTATAAAATCCGTCATATAAATCCACGTTCTGTTTATTTGCATCGGTGCCATACGATACGTTCATATATTTACCAGTAGCATTATGTTTCAGATAATACTTACCAGTATTAATTGATGTGTAAGTAAATGATGGAGTAGGGATTCCATAGCCACTATATGAATAATTTACACTACCACCATTTGATGTAGGATTAACATTAATCTTTGTAGAACCATCGCTTAATCTTACTTCAAAATGTAAGTGTTTTCCTGTAGAATAACCTGATGAACCCATCACTGCGATTGCTTGACCTTTAGTTACTGTGGCGCCTGTAGAAACTTTTAAACCATCTTTTTTTAAGTGTCCATAATACGCATAGGTTCCATCATTGTTTTTAATTTTTATGTAGTTTCCATAAGTAGAGTAATGCTCACATTGATATCCACAACTAACGTGTGTGCAGGAATTTGCAGTTGCCACAACGGTTCCTCCCGTCGCGGCATAAATATTATCGTCACCGTTCGAATGGATATCTATACCAGTATGAAATGAAGAACCATAAGCAGAAGAGTAGCCGTACACATAAGCTATTTTACCTCCATTATTAACAGGAAATAAATAATTATATGTGGCTGCACTTACGCTTGTTGGCACAACAGCAAATATACTTATCACCATAACAAACGCTAGTAATAGAGACAATAGTTTCTTCATAAAAACATCTCCTTTTGGATTTATAGGTTGGATTGATTGCAGTAATCACATCATAAATACCTCAATAATAATTATGAATATCACATTGGTACATTTTTGTAGAAAAGTGATAATATAGAATTATTTTCCTCTTAATTTTTATTATATATCCTTAAATTCTATGTGTCAATGAAATTACATCTTTTATTTCCCTATATTTGGATATAGATGGATTTATACTATACACAGACGGAGGTGGATAGTATGGATTACATCGAGTGGTTTTATAAAAGAGTATCGCAACTACGAACACAAAAAGGTGTTTCTGCAAGAGAGATGAGTCTGTCTTTAGGACAAAGTGAAAGCTATGTCAATAAAATAGAAAACAAAAGAACCCTGCCATCACTGACAGGATTCATATATATCTGCGAATACTTTAACCTGACCCCTCAAGAGTTTTTTAATGACAACGATACATCTCCGCAAAAATCAAAGGAACTAATGCAGGAGTTTGAAAAACTCAGTCCAGCTCAAGCAGACCATATCTTACAAGTCATTAAAGACCTTAATAGTAAATAACTATATAAAACACAAAGGCTGTACCCTTAATAGGATACAGCCTGTTTTATCGGCAATATTTGTTGTTCTGTTTTTTGATTAAATAGTTGTATTTTTGCCGATAATGTGGTACAATAATAGCGTAGAAATTCAATCGGAGGTATTTATGAACTACCTATCAGTTTCGAATATCGCGGAAAAATGGGGACTCTCCGAGCGTAGTGTACGCAATTACTGTGCTCAAGGTCGCATTGACGGCGCTAAACTTATCGGCAAAACCTGGCACATCCCTGAAAATGCTGTAAAACCGACTCACGCAAATAAAAAGAAAACCACCGCTACTTTGCTACAAATCCTGCGTCAGCAGAAACAGAGCAAAATAAACGGCGGTATTTATCACAAGGTTCAGATTGAACTGACATACAATTCGAACCACATTGAGGGTAGCAGACTGACTCACGACCAGACAAGATACATTTTCGAAACCAACACGATTGGCTTTGAAAACGAGGCGGTCAATGTTGACGATATCATTGAAACTGCGAACCACTTCAAGTGCATCGATATGGTAATTGATCAGGCGACTGCTACGCTATCAGAAAAGCTTATCAAGGAGCTACACGCAACATTAAAGACGGGTACAAGCGACTCAAGGCTTGATTGGTTCAATGTTGGCGATTACAAGAAACTGCCTAACGAAGTCGGTGGCACAAGCACAACCTTGCCTGAAGATGTGGCTGATAGTATGCGTAAGCTCCTAAGCGAGTACAACTCCACTAAAGCGAAAACATTCGATGACATAGTAGCGTTTCACGTTGCTTTTGAGAAAATCCATCCGTTTCAGGACGGTAACGGCCGTGTGGGCAGGCTTATCCTGTTCAAAGAATGTCTCAGACATAACATCGTGCCTTTCATCATCGAGGATGACCTCAAGCTGTTCTATTACCGAGGGCTTAAGGAGTGGAACAACGAAAAAGGTTACCTGCTAGACACCTGCCTTACCGCACAGGATAGGTTCAAGGCGTATCTTGATTACTTCAGGATTGAATATTGAACTAAATAGCACACAAACATCAAAAACGTCGCAAGCAGACTCGGTCACTCCCAGCTAAAAACAACGAACCGTTACGTCCACGCCGTCGAACAAGCCGAACGCGAGTCAGTAAACCTGCTCGAGAACATCCTGAATAAGAAGGCTCAAAAGCTCGCCTAAGCAAACAAAAAAGAGCCGAGGGAAACTAGTCCCCCAACTCCTAAAAACTAAATATACGCAAACAGAAAGGCTGTACCCTAGTTTTAGGATACAGCCTGTTTTTTTATTAGCTAACAATATTATTTGCAATTTTACTATTCAAAAAATTTACAAAAAACACTTGAAACGGTTAATCACCGTTTTATATAATACAGATAAAGGAGGTTCAAACATGCGTACACGAGATATTATAAAGACCGGAATTGACAGAAATTTTCTTCGCCAATGTATTGATAAAAAAATAATTACCCCTCGTAAAGATGATAATCAGTGGATTAACCAGAATTATATAAGGCATGACTTTTCTCAAGAAGACTTAGAAAAAGTTTGGAACGCATATATGTGTCGTCAGATGGGCTTAAGTTATGAAAACATAATAAGTTTACAACAAGGAAATAACATATCGTTAAGATCTTCTCTAAATGAACTGATTCAGAAATATCAAAACAAAATAGCAGAACTTCAAACGCTAATTCAATTTATGAAGTATATAAAAGGCATTGGTTTTATTCCAAGTCTTCCTGAAATCTCATTAGGGAGTGAAAGCTTTACCCAATATCTAAAAGACTTTATGACATATCTTGATGAAGATGAAACTATTATCAAGATGCTAGATATCATAGAGCCTTTGTCTAATATCGAAAAACTTAATAATTTAAATGACGAGTATATAGATGAATTTGAAACTAAAATGAGTGAACTAAATCTGCCAGTTAGCCAAACAGAACAAGAAGAAGTTGGTAAGCTATATTTATCTCTTCGCGAGTTAGTAGGTGGGGATCCTGCAGGCGATGAAACACAAAACATCATATATAAAATTTACTGCTATGAAAAGAAATTGAATACTAATCAACAGTTGACTATTTGGGATTTTGTTAAGAGATATATTTTTTACCTATCATTTGATTCTGACATTAGCGCAATATACAAGACCATATTAGGAGAAGAAGGATTAGATTACTATCATACGGCATTGATACATTTTTTGATAATTCAAGATCCACAAAAAGCAAAAGAATTTACTGATCGAAAAAAGGAGGAATCTGATAATGACACAAACTGCAACTAGCATAAAAACTCTATTGAATTCTAACAAATTGTCCGCAGATAGGGTAACTCATCCATTAAAGGATATTGGAGATGGTAATATGCTTGAAGGGGTAAAAACGGTATTTAAATATGCCTATACCGAAGGTGCAAAAAAATATTTTGTTGTAGGAGGTCTTGTAACCGCTACTATTATAGGTACTGCTTATGCAGGATACCGAGGAGTTAAATTTTTAGTGTCAGATATTGAAAATAAAAAAGAACATAAAGAATCCGGTGCAAAAATATATGCCGTACTTTCAAACAATGAAGCCGATATGTCTAAGAAGGAGGAATTCCATGAGCAAACGGAAAAGTCTATCTGAAAAACTCACATATGCCTACATACGCAAGATAAAAAAATGGATGTTTTGTCCTGCATGTCAAGAAGGTAAAATGACTATCAACAAAAGCTCCACCATTTGGACTTGTGAAGACTGCGGTTACCAACTCGCAAATGCTGTTTTTGAAGATGATTATGTTTTTTGGTTCTGTGACGAATGCGGAGTTTATCTTAATAATCAAGAAGGTTTTGACCGTTATGCGCACAAGCACATTTGTCAAAACTGCGGTTATGAAAACGACATTACAAACGAAAACATCAAAGGTGTATGCTCCGACTGTGGTAAGCTCATTCCCAATCCGGACGCTACACTTTGTTTAGACTGCAAACAAACACGCAGAGAAAAAGCAAAGCAATGGTTAATTACAGCCGGAAAAGTTGTGGGAACAGTCGCTGCTGTAGCTGGAACAGTTTATCTCGCGTCACAGTCCTCAGAGGAGGAAGGTACAAGTGTGAAAATCCTCCCAGAAGATGATAATTATAATGATGATATAGTATATGGCCTAGGCGAAGGCAAGTTCCCAACATGTAAATCCTGTGGTTCAAAAATGAATATCTTTGATAATTGGGCATGGTACACTTGCCCTGAGTGTGGTGATATGGTCAGAATCATCGAAGATGAAGTGGTCTGGGAAAACGAAATATTTTAAGCATCAACAAACACAAAGGCTGTACCCTAAATAGAGTACAGCCTAATTACTATACACAGATTATTTACAATTTATCCCATCTAATAAAATCCGTAATGTTCTGCGTTCTAAAAAACCTTGTACGCTGTTTGTTGTTATGATAAAATAAACACATAACAACTAAGGAGTGGTAGTATGGCGGTAAGAATTGAATTAAATATACCTCCACACTTTTTTGATTCAGCTAAAGAATGTAATAATTTCGAGTCGGTATCAGAACGAATTGCAAAAGCTTTTTTATCAAGTATTCTTAATGTTACTAATATTAGACGTGGTGATGCAGAGTCGCATGAGCCGGATTACATTTCTAGTGAAATCGGATATGAGGTTACCTTTGCAATCAATGAATCCTTAATACCACAATTAAAGGGATTAAAACCTTTGGATGATAGAAAACGAAATATCGAAACTGAACTGATCAACACAATAACTGATGCAGTAATCAGAAAAGCTGAAAAAACATACTCTTGTAAGACCTGCTTAGTTCTAATAACTTTAGAAACCCTACCAACATGGTATTATTCTTTGTATTTCCAAGAAACAGATCCATTTGCTAAAATGGCTTGGCGTATTTGTAATAAGAAACGTGATTCCTTTTTTGAAAAGCTTTATGGAGAATATATTGCGAACGATATATTTGATAACATCTATATTATACAACCTACCTGTAATAGTGAATTTGCTCTTTTTGATGTTCGAATGTTTGGTAAGAAAAGTGAGCCATTTATTACTAGAGTTAAGACTAATAAACCAAAAGCTTTTCCAACATGCAAAGTAGTCAGTGTTGGTGAAAAAGATGATGTATATAATATTGAAACAATAATAATAAATCATACGATTGAATGAATAAAAGATAAATGTATGTACCCTCAAATCAACGGCAAGAAAATTCCCAAATAAACATCAATAAACATCAAATCTGCTATAAACAAAAAGAAACCGCTTGGGTATCCTTAAAAAAGGGCTTACCTAAGCGGTTTTTTGGAGCTGATAACGGGATTCGAACCCGTGACCTCGTCCTTACCAAGGACGTGCTCTGCCTACTGAGCCATATCAGCGTATTAACTTTGTGCACATCAGCGTACCACAGTATAATATCATACCTTGTGAAAAATTTCAATAGTTATTTTTTGTGCAGGGAAGCGCGCTTTAGTGTTTGGCTTAAGATATTACTAAAGTGTGAACCGGGTGTGACAACAGTATAAAATTTTGAAAGTGACCTGTAAAATTATTGAAAATAGTGTAGTTTTTGTGTATGCTAATATCGGAGGACTTGAACCATATATTTCTATGGTTCAAGTTCAATCACATATGGAGATGATGATATGAAAAAACGATTTTGCAAAAGTATGATAGCTGTGCTTTTGGTGCTTGTTATGATGACAACTGTGTGTTGTGCTTCTATGACTTTTGTTGGTGCCAAACAGCTTGACGTAATGCCGGTTGTCAGTGCAGGCAGAGGTAGCTTTAGCGAGGATACAAGCTTTCTTACAAAAGAAGAATATCAAAAGCTATCGATGAATCTGGGCGATGCTTCGACTATGGATAACGATCCGCTGCTCAATCCGCTTTTAGGCAGTGAAAACAGAGTTGATAATGGCGATGTAGAAATTATTTATACAGGAGAGGTTACTTACGGCTGGTCCAATCCTCAGCTTGTTGCTGTTATGATGTCTGCGCCTTACTGGAATGAGCTCAAATATGGCGAAGATATGAGCGCGGCAGGTGAAGCGACATTTAAGTTGTCAACAAGCTATGGCACATCGCAAGAAACAACTACCACAACCAATATCGGTATTACCTTTGCCGGTGAAGGCGAGGTTTCAGGTGCAGGTAACGGCGTTGTGTTCGGAGGTAGCTTGGAAATATCAAATGATGCTATCTCGTCAACTGTTACCGAGAAATCAAAAACAGTAGGTCTGACACACTCCACTGGTGCAGATAAAGACAGTGCTGTTGTGTGTGTAGCACCGCTTGCTGTGTACAAATATGTTATGTACGATAAAAACGTGCGTTCTGAGTTTTATGTGCAGGCGCCTGTTGGTACTGTTTATTCCGTAGCTACTCTTGATAATTACAACTCAGTTGCAAGAAGCGTGAACGATCGACTCGCTACTGAGACTATGCTAGAGGTTAATCTGAAAGATATTTGCCCTGACTATGTTACAGGCGACCCGAGCACATATTTTGGGTCTGCTCATGAAATGCCGACTTCGTTTGCTGTTCTTGATGGCAGACTTGTCAGAAGTGATAAGGCTGAAATCGAGGGTGATGTGTATAGCACAGGAAGTTACGTGAGTATAACTGCAGGGCAGGGAAGTTCAGCGGGAACGCTGACATACTCGTGCGAAGAATCCAACGGATATACAAATGGTAGCGGTTATACTTTGGACGCTTCAGTTTATGGCGGAATAACAGTCGGTTTTGATATGTTCGGTATTACAAACAAAGGAACCGCCACAGTTGGAATCAAAGGTGGCACAAGCGTGCTTACCTCCACATCTGTTATGGATACATACGGACTTGAAACTTCCGTCACCTATGTGAATCTTCCTGATTTGTCTTCGGTATCAGATGATGTGAAAGCAAGCTACGGATTTTCTGCTTCTCAGCTTGTATGGTATCCGACAAGCGTTAGTGAAAATACAATCGGCTGTCCTGTATGTATAATTTCATCCGCTGTTTTACCTGGTGACAATCCGCTGTTTCTCCCGGATGATATGCATGTAAGTGCTGTGAGAAACGACAGCGTGACCCTATCGTGGTCGAATAAGGGTGCAGGCGACAGGCTTCCTGAATATTTCGAAGTTGTCGAAGTTGTTTCCAGCGGTAACGTATCGAGCAATGTTGTGAGAGCAACTGTTGACTCAAACAGCGAAAGCGTCACAGTTGATGGACTGAGTGAAAACACTAACTACAGCTTTGCTTTGCGCGCTGTGTCGGCAGATGATATGAGCGTAGTCGGACCGTCAGTTAATATTACGACAAGTTTTGATTCTATGCCTGTAATCACAAAACAGCCAACAGATACGTTCGTGTATCTCGGTGAGACAGCTGTTTTGTCAGTAAAAGCTCAGCCATATTTTGAGGGTTCTCAGCTTTCTTACCAGTGGCAGAAGCTGAGTGTGGACAGATATTCAACAAGCTTCAAGAATATTTCAAATGCCGACAGCGATACCCTTGAGCTTAGCACATATGATATGGATAGCACAGTTTATCGTTGTGTAGTCACAGAAACAAACGACTCAGGTGTTATCAATACCGTGTCCGATTGTGCAAAAGTGAACTACGGCTACAAAATTTCAAATTACGAAGACTTATGTTTCATCACTTCAAAAATAAACTCAGGTCATCCTGATTATGTCTACGGTAGCATTATTGTTTCAAACGATTTTTCTATACCACAGGGTGAACAGTGGACAACACCAATCGGAAGTGGTATCCGATTCAAAGGTACTTTTGATGGCAGAGGATATACTATCTCGGGCCTTAACAGTACTGTCGGCGGACTTTTCGACAAGATTGAAAACGCTACAATAAAGAATCTTAACCTGGAAAATGTAAATATTAATGTGCACGGAGAAGATTGCTCTGCTTTGTGTACGGATGCTTATGGTAATTCGGTTATTTCAGGTTGTACCGTACAGGGCAACATAAAAGTTTCTAGTGACGTTGGTGAAGAACCCTGGGCAGTAGCAGGTATCTGTGCTAATCTGTATTCTGAAAGCATTGTAGAAAAATGTATCAACTACTGTGACGTTGCTGCTGATGCGTGGTATATCGCTGGCGTTTGTGGCGACAACCTAAGCGCGGTGAGAAATTGTGCCAACAGAGGAAACATCAAGGGTTATGAAGTGAATTTTGACTATATGAATAAGGCTCCTGCTGACTGCGGTGGTGTTGTTGCTTATAACCGAGGTGAGGTCGAAAATTGTTATAATACAGGCTCATTCTCCGGAACTTCAAATAACCGCAGTATCGTAGCCGAAGGTAACGCGCCTAAGAACTGTTATTATCTCAGCACCGTTGCAGGTGATTCAAATGCAACAGCGAAAACCCTCGAACAGTTCATCTCAGGTGAGGTTACATACCTGCTCAACAGAACATCATCTATTCCAAACTACGCTTGGTTTCAGAGTCTGGATAATAGAGAAACTCCTGATGAATTCCCAACCCTTTCATTTGCTCGCAACAAGATTGTGTTCAAGGTTGACAGGGAAGACAGGGCTTACTCGAATACTCCTAACGGCTATCTGCCAGGAGATACAGATCTCGATGGTAGCATCACCGTTATGGATGCAACTCTCATTCAGTTGCATTGTGCACAGCTTTATGAGCTTACCGGTTCATCGCTTGTGAATGCCGATGCCAACAAAGACTACATAGTAAGCATTACTGATGCAACACGAATTCAGTTACATGTCGCTGAGATTTTACCGATTGAATAATTTTGAATACTATTCTATAGATAACGCCTTCCTTATTATAGGGAGGCGTTGTTTTAATATCTATGTTTGAGAAATTGTATGCTATTTGTCTATTAGATTGATAAGGAGAATGTAAGAAGGACAAAAAAGATTGATTGTTGTATAATGTGAACCATTCATTTAACACAGATTTAACATTGCACACTCTGTTATTTAACATAAAATCGGCATAATGGATTTGAAGTTACAAAAAATTAACATTTTTATGTAAAAGGTAGGGGTTTTATGTCTATCATCAACTTCATTATGCTGTTCGGAGGACTTGCGTTCTTCCTTTATGGCATGAATGTTATGAGTTCGGGCCTTGAGAAAATGGCAGGCGGTAAGCTTGAATCTGCTCTTTCCAAGATGACCGACAATTTGTTCAAGAGTATGTTGCTTGGTGCAGGTATCACCGTCGCTATCCAGTCTTCTTCCGCTTTAACCGTTATGCTCGTTGGTCTTGTTAACTCGGGCATTATGAAAATCGGTCAGACTATCGGCGTTATCATGGGCTCAAACATCGGAACAACTCTCACCGCATGGATCACATCCCTTGCTGGTATCGAGAGCGATAACATCTGGATGAGTCTTCTCAAACCAGCGAACTTCTCGCTTGTTTTCGCCTTTATCGGAATTATTATGATTATGCTTTCCAAAAAGGAAAAGAGCAAGGATACCGGTTCTATCCTCGTTGGTTTTGCCGTTCTTATGTACGGTATGAAGCTGATGGGCGATGCTATGGAGCCGCTTTCTGAGATGCCTGAGTTTCAGGAAATCTTAGTAGCATTCAATAACCCAATCTTAGGCGTACTCGTTGGTGCAGCGTTCACGGGTATTATCCAGAGTTCAGCCGCATCGGTTGCTATTTTGCAGTCATTCGCTATGACAGGTTCTGTAACATACGGTATGGCTATCCCTATCATTATGGGTCAGAACATCGGTACTTGCGTCACAGCGCTGATTTCTTCAATCGGTGTAAGCAAGAACGCTAAAAAAGTTTCTGTTGTACATATTTCTTTCAACATTATCGGTACTGTGGTTTGTCTTACAGCTTTTTATGGTGTTGACGCATTCATGAAATTTGCTTTTGTCGACACACCTATCAACACAGCAGGCATCGCTATGGTTCATTCTATCTTCAATGTAGCGACAACTATCATCCTTATGCCTTTCTGCAAACAGCTCGAGAAGATTGCGAACTTCATCATCAAAGACGATATAAAGCAGGAAAATCCGCTTGGTATCCTCGACGAGAGACTTCTCGCTATGCCTGCGTTCGCTATCTCAAAGTGTACAGCTATCACTGCTGAAATGGCTCAGCTTGCTAACGACAACATCAACCGTGCTATCGCACTTATGAAACACTACGACCCTAAAATGGTCGATAAAATCAACGAGACTGAGGAGCTCATCGACTCTTACGAGGACAAGCTTGGCAACTACCTCATTAAGCTTTCTAACGCTAACCTCACCGAAGACGAGAACTGGCAGGTCACAAAGCTTCTGCACACAATCGGTGACTTTGAGCGTATCGGCGACCACGCTATCAACCTTCTTGACACAGCTCAGGAGCTTCATGACAAGAATATCTCGTTCTCTGCTGAAACTTCACGCGAGATTGATGTCATCACAGAAGCTCTCTCTGAGATTTTGTATCTGACAACCGAAGCTTTCTCAGAAGGCGACATCAAGCGTGCAAAGCTTGTTGAACCACTCGAAGAAGTTATCGACGAGCTCGTGCTTCAGGCTAGAGCTAAACACACAAAACGTATTCAGCAGGGTAACTCACCGATGGTGCTTGGCTTCATTTTGACAGACCTGCTCACAAACTACGAGCGAGTTTCTGACCACTGCTCTAATGTTGCGGTAGTCCTCATCGAAATCGATTCAAAACAGCTCGGCACTCACCAGTATCTTGACAGACTCAAGAGCGCTGACAATGTTGCGTTCGCTGACGCATACAACGAGTACCTCAGCCGTTATCAGATTACAACTGAAATTTAAGAAGATAAATTCAAAGGGCAGTCCTGATTGTGTTTGGGACTGCCCTTTAAAATATACGATATATTGAATGATGAAGATAAAACGTTTCAATCTTATCTTGCGTCATTTTTAACATCAATGCCTTATCTATGCGGGCGATTGAAAATCGCCCCTACAATGGGAGCAGAAAGGTTGATGTTCATTTTATGCGGGATGGTTTCCAGCCAACCCGTATAGTTTGTGTCACAGAGAAATGTTTGCTTTTCAACAATCTATGCTTTTCTTTCTGTCGCTTCCGTCTTTGAGGAGAGATTTGAGGGTTATTATGTCATCATTTTCTATAGCACTTTTGTATTCACAAAGCGAATTTATGATGTGTTCAATTTCAAATAGCAGGTGATCCTTGTTAGCCATAAAAAGTTCTGCCCACATATTTTCGTTGAGTTTTGCAACCCTTGTCAGGTCTTTGTATGAGCCAGCCGAAAAGCCTTTGTGAACCACAGCCTGAGGGCTTTTTACATATGCGTTTGAAACAATATGAGCGAGTTGCGATGTGAACGCTATGATTTGGTCGTGTTTGTCAGGAGTTGTGACGGTAACACTTTCAAATCCGAGAGACTTCACAAATGCCGACACCTGTTCTATAAGTCTGATGTCATCAGTCGAAAATGGAGTGAGTATCATAGAAGCGCCATTGAAAATCTCAGCGCTAGAATATTTGTAGCCGCTGTGATGTAGACCTGCCATAGGATGTCCCCCTATGAAAGTGAAGTTGTGCACTCTTGCGATTTCAAAACAGCTTTCGCAAATTTCCTTTTTGATACCGCCACAGTCAATGACAACGGTACCTTTTTTGATAAGATGAGCCTTGCTTTTTAAAAACTCAACTGTTGCTTTCGGATAAACGCAAATGATGATGAAATCACACGAAGATATGTTATCGTCCGAAAGTGTGTCGTCTATACCTTTGTCGAGTATAGCATACGAGTTGATACTCTCATCTTTGTCATATCCCAAAACGTTGTGCGAAGTGTTCTTTTTCAGCGACTTGCAAATTGAACCGCCGATAAGTCCGAGTCCGATAACGCCCACGTTCATTTTATCGCCTCCCTGATTTTTGAAACACCGCGACACACATCAGCGAATTCGTCAGGAGTGAGCGATTGTGCGCCATCGCACAAAGCGTTCTGTGGATTGTTGTGAACCTCAATCATCAGTCCGTCTGAGCCACACGCTGCAGCTGAAAGAGCCATTGGTTTTACCATGCGCGCGATACCGGTTGCGTGGCTTGGGTCAACGATGATTGGCAAGTGGCTGAGTTCTTTGAGCATAGGAACCGCGGATAAATCGAGGGTGTTTCTTGTGTATGTCTCGAAAGTTCTTATACCGCGTTCACACAATATGATGTTCTCGTTTCCTCCTGCCATAATGTACTCGGCACTCATCAGCCACTCTTTCATAGTGTTAGCAAGTCCTCGTTTGAGGAGAATAGGCTTGTTGATTTTTCCGAGCTCTTTGAGAAGTTCGAAGTTCTGCATATTTCTCGCACCTACCTGAATCAGGTCAACATCCTCGAAAAGTTCCAGATGGTTTGCATTCATAATTTCGGAAACTATCGGCATACCTGTTTCTTCCTTTGCGATTTTGAGGAGTTCGAGTCCTGTGGCTTTGAGCCCTTGAAAATCGTATGGGGAGGTTCTCGGCTTGAACGCGCCACCTCGAAGCAAAGTAGCACCACCCTGTTTCACCCTTTTTGCGATGTCTATAATCTGTTCTTCGCTTTCAACCGAGCACGGACCCGCGATAACAGCAAAATTGCCACCGCCTATTTTTACGCCTGACACATCAACGATACTGTCAGCAGGATGGAATTTTCGGTTAGCACTTTTGAATGGTTCTGAAATACGCTTGACTTTTTCTACAATCTCAAGATTCTCGAGAAGCTCAATGTCGATTTTGCTGGTATCCCCGACAAGTCCTAAAATTGTGGTATACTCACCTTTTGAAAGGTGAACGCCCAGGTTTTGAGCTTCAAGCCACTGTATAAGGTTTTCAATCTGGTTTTCTTTTGCACTTTGTTTGATAATAGCAATCATAATTTACCTCCAAAAAAGAAAGGGTCCGCATTTTACTGCGAACCCGAAAGTTTTGGTGAACTGAAAATCCTGACAGCAAAAAGCACTTCTACTATATTTTGTTATAGTAAAAGTAATAATAGTATTTTGCTGAGAAGTTAAAGTTTTTCATAACATTTCACCCGTTTAAAGCGTTAAACTAACTATACACCTGTGTTTTCGATTTGTCAAGCACAAAATGAAAATCAGAACAAAATTTTTATCGTAGTGCCAACATTGAGTTTGCTTTCAACGCTGATGGAAGCATTGTGGTACAGCGCACCGTGTTTGACGATAGAAAGTCCGAGTCCGGTACCGCCGATTTCTTTGGAATGGCTTTTGTTGACACGATAAAAACGCTCGAAAATACGACCTACATCGCTTTGAGGGATACCAATTCCCGTATCCTTAACTGACAGCTCAACGCCATCGAGGAACTGACGAACGCTGATTTCGACTTTACCACCGTCTTTGTTGTATTTAACCGCGTTGTCGCACAGGTTGTAAACCATTTCTTCAAGTATCTGGTACACACCGCTTATTTTACAGTGGTCACCTTTGATTTTGAATTTGATATTGCGTTTTTTTGCGATAGACTCAAGTCTTGACATTACGCTATGAGCAAGAGCTAAAAGGTCAACTGAGTCGTGTTGAATCTGTATCTCGTTTTCTTCGAGCTGTGAGAGTCGGATGATATCTGAAACCAGGTTGATGAGTCGCTGGGACTCGTCGTATATTTTTCCTGCAAAGCGCTTGGTGTCTTCAGGCTTGGCAATCCCGTCTCGTATAATCTCAGCGTAGCCTGAAATAGAGGTGAGGGGAGTTTTCAGCTCGTGAGATACATTTGCTGTAAATTCCCGTCTGAGTCTGTCGCGGTTTTGATGCTCGAATTTGAGCTCATCCATTTGCTTGAGAATTCGTGTGTTCTGCGAGCTTATTTTCTGAACAAGGGGAGAGAATTCAGCGTAAAGTTCGGATGAATCAGGGTTGTCGATATCAATATTGTTGATAGGGTCAATGATGTTAACGCTGACAGTCCTCAAAACAAACGGGGTCACAACCAAAGGAATAGCAACGCATACGCAAAGATAAATCCACGCGTGAGTAATAGCGTTTGTTGTGATATATTCAACCCCCATTATGAGCAGTACACAAATCGAAGTTACACAAAATGTAATGAGAAAAGTTGAGGTCAAGGTTCTCTTTTTCATTTTGTTTCACCGATTTTGTATCCGATACCACGGACTGTTTCGATGATGTCTCCCGCATCTCCCAGTTTTTGGCGTAAAGTTCGGATGTGCACATCAACGGTTCTGTTCTCGCCATCAAATGCATAACCCCATATTTTGTCTAGTATCTGGTCTCGTGTGAGGACGATATCGCGATTTTCAAGCATAAGGCAAAGTAACTCGAACTCTTTGAGAGTGAGTTTAACTTTCTCGCCGTTGACTCGTACGCGGTGTTTCTGAGGACAGACGTACAGGTTGTCTATCTCGTATTCTATCTTTTTCTCAACGGTTGTTGAGCGACGAAGAACAGCTTTGATGCGGGCTATGAGTTCCATAATGCCAAACGGCTTTGAAACATAGTCATCGGCACCCATATCAAATGCTTTGATTTTGTCGATTTCAGAGCCTTTTGCGGTAATCATAATGACAGGAATATGGGAGGTAAGAGGGCTTTTCCTGATTTTTTTGAGTATGCTCAGTCCATCTTCCTCAGGTAGCATAACGTCGAGCAGGATGAGCTTTGGCAATTTTTCGTCAAGCGTTTTCCAGAAGTCGCTTGGCTTTTCAAAGCCAACAGCCTCGTGCCCCTGAGAGTTCAGGGAATATACAACCAACTCTCTGATGTTAGGGTCGTCTTCGATAAAGTAAATCATTTTTTCACCAACTCGTTTATTATATATAATAATATTCGTGTTTTCAGTATAGCATACTTATATTTTTGTTTCAATATAGTTTAAAGTATGATATACTTAACTAAATCAAAGAAAAAATATAAGGAGATGTTTTTATGAAAAGCATTATTGACTATATTATGGGAGGTCCGAAGCTCCTGGTTGCTGTGGTTGTATTTGTTCTTGGAGTTTCTGCACTTCTGATTGTTTCAAAAATTATCGAGAAGGCTATGTCAAAAACCAAGCTCGATATTTCACTGCAGAAGTTTTTTGTGAAGACTATCAACATAACGGGCTTTGTGCTGATTCTCATATGTTCGCTTTCTACCGCAGGCATCTCAACAACGGGTCTTATCGCAGGTTTTTCGGCGGCGGGTGCTGCTGTTGCACTTGCACTCAAGGATAGTTTAGGAAACCTTGCAGGCGGTATTGTTCTTCTTGCGACCCATCCGTTTGTCACGGGCGATTTCATCGAAATGGGCGACAAGTCAGGCACAGTACAACAGATTGATATTTTGCAGACAACACTTCTCACTCCTGATAACAAGACTGTTGTTATTCCAAATGGACTGCTTTCAAGTGATGAGGTTATTAACTATACTAAGGAAGAATCAAGACGAGTTGACCTTATCATCCCGATTAGCTATGACAACGATGTCGAAAAAGCTAAGAAGTCTATTGTGAAAGTCGCAAACGCTCAGGAAAAGATTCTCAAAGACAAAGATATTTTCGTCCGCGTTTCTGAATATAGTGACAGTTGCGTGAATCTAGCTGTACGAGTGTGGTGCAAGACAGATAATTATTGGGATGTATATTTTGATATGATGGAGAAAATCCGCGAGAGCTTCAAAGAAGACTCTATTGAAATCCCATATCAGCGAATTGACGTCCATGTTGTTGAAAAGTAAAATATACAAAAAGGGGGCACTCCAAAGCTGGAGTGCCCCCTTGAGTTAATATAAATTCAGTTTTTTAAATTGGTTTATTCAAGCCCTGCGAGCTTATACTGGATTGCGGTTGCGTCCATAACAGTACGCTCGCCATCACGGTCGATATCCGAGACATACTTAAGTTCACCCCTTAGGCTTATATAATCACCTAAATCGTCCTCATTGTAATAAGTAAGTCCAGCAAGTTTTTTCTGAATACCTGTTGCATCAAGAATTGTCAATTTTTTATCCATATCATAGTCCCCAATTGGCAGAAGGAAACTAAAACTATCGATTTTTTCTCTCAAGTCTGCATACTCTCCTGAATCATAAACATCGCACACATCAAAAAACTTCCTTAGTTTGGCATCATAAACTCCGTAGCATATATCAAAAGGATAACACTGACCTCGCAATGACACTTTATCTCCAAAAACCGCATAATACAAACTTGTCTGAGGTCCATAATACGATGCCTCTACCAAAGCCCAATCAAAATCGCCATTGTTGTTATAGTGATAGTAAACTTCTTGATAGGAACCATTATTTTGAAAACTATACTGAAGCATATATTCAGATACAAATTGCTCCCGTTCGCCAAAAGATTCAAAGTTAGTATCTTCGTAGCTACTGATGTAGTTAATCAAATCACTATCAGCGATTTTATAAATCTTACCTGCTTCCACCCCAACAATAATTGTATTGTGCAAAGTGAAAATCTCTTGATACTTAATACCATCGAAAATAATAGAGAGATATTCAGCATTTCTTTTCTCATAATACTCGCTCAGTTCAATCCTTGCTTGTTGCAAGTCAGGCCAGCTCGGCATATCCGCAACAGTTGCATTACCACCTGAAAATGTTAAACACACCTCTAAAACCTTGGATGGCTCACAATAATTCAAAAACTCACTCAACTGTTTTTCGATTTTTATGTTGTCATTTACACTCGCTTCTACTGAAATACTGAGCATAAACACTAAGCAAAAAAAACAAGAAATAATTCTTTTCATACTTACCTCTCCTTCTATATGAATAATCTTGTAAACAATACATTAATATTTTCTCCAAGAAACCCAATAATGCAAATCATTATTATCAGAATCAAGTATCGAACTGGTTAATCTTACTTGCAACCAGTATTTTCCCGTTGAGGAAATTTTAGTATCAATTAGCTCGACATTATTATTAGTCGATTCAGATTTAACACAATATGTCGAATACTGATTATCTCTAACCAACCTGATGTCAATATTATTACCATACTCTGAGGTCAACGGTATATTTTCTTCCTTTTGGAATGTAAGGGCTACCCTTAATGAATCTCCCTTCGATAAATCTAACTCAGCTATAGTTGTATACTCAGTTGGTGCTGTGTCCGAAGCTAAGTACATACCATAATAATAATTTCTCCTATCTGAACTTGCAATATCGAAAGAATTAACAGCATTAATTAATCCTGCGCCGCTTTCATCGGTTAATGCCCCATATGATATGTTAGTACCTGTGATACCCTCGTTGCTCGCACCACATATAACATAATTCTTAGCCGCATTAGGATTGAGCATTGATAAAACATCATCCTGCATTAGCTGAGCTACTATAGCTGTCACAATAGGAGCCGAAAAACTTGTTGCACGCCCTAATATAGACACTTCGTCTTCTGAAACGGGCCAATAAATATCTGTACCTGGAGCTACTACATCAGGTTTATTAGCACACCAACTATCTTCAATATAGCTCGATGCAGGATACACCTTACGCTTATCCCAAGTCTCATTACCTGATTTGGTAGCCAAATTCCCTACGGTTATTGCATTATATGCTTTGCCTGGTGTAGCTGCATACAAATTATTACCTTCTTTGTTACCTACCGCAACCACAAAAGACATTCTAGTATTAAAAAGTATATCATCAACACATTGAGCAGAAAAATCATAGCTAGTGCCGTTCTTTTCTCCACCACTAAAATTAATAACATTTACTCCCATGCTACTAAAATTCTCTATTGCATTCAAGAGATCGGCAAGATCACCAATACCAGTTTGATAAACTGTCGCACCTGATGCTACACCACCATAAGTTTTTCCATCTATCGTTACTCGTTTACCACATATAAGTGCACTAACTTTTGTAGGATGGAGATGCAACACAATATAATTCGTTACCCCTGGAGTATTCACATATGATATATTAGCATCTTGCAAATTATAATTTGATGTATCATATCGTAGATATTCCGGCTCAATTATACCTATCTTAATACCAGTTCCATCATATCCAGATCCATAGTTATATAAATCACTACCCAAACCTGTTATTGAATCAGATGAAGTAACCTCACTCGCATTCCAACTGAAATTTTCGAACTCAATATTATTGAAATAATCTACTCTTTCAATAATAGATAATTTAGAAAGTTTCCTTACGTTTTCAGGAGATACATTAGCAATAACCAATTCACTATAATTAGATTTGAATATGACATCATCGAACAATTCGTAATAAGTGTTCACGAAGTTTGAAACATATCCTTGCACTAAACCCAATACTTCTTTTCTATAACGAACCAAATATTCGTTTACATTGTCAACTATAGCCTTGTTCATTGCTCTACGTATTCGTAAATCTATCGTAGAATTTTTATTATCTAAATCTAAATTATATGACTGCGATTCTTCATAATTTAGTAGTTGTTCTATTGTTTTCCCATCAACTGTAAGATTAGGAACTACTTCTGTATAATACAGTTGCTCATTTTCATAAGCCTCAACATTATATTTATATTTTCTCTCCAGGTTCGTAAAAACTGCACTTTTATCGCAATCCTTAAGAAAAACACATACTGGAACAATATCTTCCTTAGCTTCTTGAATTTTCACCATCAATTCATCCGAGATTTTATCATTAGCGGGAACGATTTAAACTGCAAAAGAAGAAACAACAGAAGATATCACTATAATCAAAACCAAAAACAACGAGATTAGCATCTTAAATTTATTCATATTTATTCTCCTTTACTAAATTATACCACTCATTAGACTTGATAATCGTATTATCCAGATTAACAAACCATTGTTTATTCACCTCTAACAAATTCACTAAGTAAAAATAGAACTCAACAATGAACAGTTGGCAGAAAATCAAATGATAATAAGCACCATAAATACTGATAATAAAATTTTACTGTTTTTCATAAAACAACCTCCTGTCAACTTTTACTATTCTGGGATTTTCAACCCATTTATATTTTATCATAAAGACTTTGCAAAAAGCACAAATGATGTAATCGGTATGTTTTCTGATGAAATATACATACAACTCTTAAAAAAATTGTGCAAATGTTACAATTTCATTATACATCAAATAGAAATAAATGTAAATTATAAGATGTGATATAATCGATATATAATAATTGTCTATATTTTACATAGATAAAAGTAACCGCAGGAGTAGACAAAACTCATGCGGTTATGTATTGATATTATGATTTGATAATGACAGCGTTTGTGAGCACAACTCCACAAAATCTACACAAATATAATGTATACATAAGGTGTAAGATAACCACAAAACAAAAAGCTCCACCTGAAAACAGGTGGAACCTTGATTAACTATTTTGCAGTTTTCTGATTTGATTTTTGAGAGCGAGGAGCGATTCGTCTGAGATGACATGTTCCATCTTGCAAGCGTCCTGCGAAGCTGTCTCTTTATCAACGCCGATAAGCTCAAGAAAGCTTGTGATAACTGTATGGCGCTCGTAGATTTTCTCAGCGACCGCCTTGCCCTCGTTTGTGAGAGTGAGAAAGCCCTGTTCGTTAACTGTGACAAAACCACCACTTTTGAGCAATCCCAACGCTCGGCTCACGCTTGGCTTTGAAAAGCCCATATATTCGCTCAGATCGATAGCTCTGATCGATGGTTTTTCTTTTGACAAAACGAGAATGGATTCGAGATACATCTCGCCTGATTCCTGAATAGACATAAAAGGCTCCTTTAGCTTAAGGATTCAAAAACATCAGCGATGATTTCGCGTTCGTCCATATGGTACTTGACACCCTTGATTTCCTGATAGTCCTCGTGACCTTTGCCTGCAAGCACGATGATGTCGCCCTTCTGAGCATTCTCAATGCAGTAGCGGATAGCGTCAACACGGTTAGGAATAACAACATACTCGCCATCAGTTTTATTGATACCAACCTTGATATCCTCAATGATGTCCATAACATCTTCAAAACGTGAGTTATCTTCTGTGATAACAGAAAGGTCGGACAGTCTGCCTGATACCTCGCCCATCTCGAAACGACGGGTCTTTGGTCTGTCTCCGCCTGCACCGAACATTGTTACAAGGCGGTTAGGCTTGTATTCCTTGAGAGTTGTGAGGATGTTCTCCATCGAAAGAGCGTTGTGAGCGTAGTCGATAAGGATTGTGTACTCGCCTTTTACAGGAACAGCTTCAACTCTTCCTTTAACCTTAACTTCGTTGAGTCCATCAAGGATATCCTTGTCAGTAATTTCGAAGTGACGACATACTGAGATAGCAGCAAGAGCGTTATAAACTGAGAATCGACCAGGAATAGCAACATCAACTGAAAGCTCTTTGACGCCAGTTGTATCGAAGTGAACGCCGATGTAACCAGGGCGAGCGATGAGAGAGTCATCGTGAGCAACTAAATCAGCGTTCTCATCAAAGCCATATGTTTCGATTTCACAAGTGTGGTCTTTTGTGACAGCTTCCCACTTTTCGTCATCGCGGTTGATAAGACCGAGTTTGCACTGTCTGAACAGCAGACTCTTGCAGTAGAGGTACTCTTCCATATCCTTGTGTTCAGCATCTCCGATGTGGTCGCTACTAAAGTTTGTGAAGATACCATAGTCGAAATCAATGCCGTGTGTACGGTGCCATTTGAGACCGAGGGAAGAAGCTTCAATTACCATCGCTTTGCATCCTTCGTTCACCATTTTACGCATAGCCTGCTGAATCTCATAAGACTCAGGAGTTGTGTTGTTGGTTTTGTAAATCTGGTTGTCGATAACGATACCGAGTGTACCGATAGTAGCGGTTTTGATTCCTGCTTTTTCAAGGATTGAGCGAATCATAGCAACAGTAGTTGTTTTGCCCTTTGTGCCAGTGATTGCGATTGTCTTGAGTTCTTTTGCAGGATGTGAGAAATATTCAACGCTCATATTGGCAAGCGCAACACGAGAGTTTTCTACTTTTATAACAGTAATGCCCTGTGGTGCCTCGAATTCATCTTCTACGATAATCGCAGTAGCACCCTTTTCAAGAGCATCAGGAATGAATTTGTGACCGTCAACGTTAAAACCCTTAAGGCAAACAAAGGCACAGCCTTTTGTGACTTTGCGTGAATCATAGATAACATCAACGATGTCGATGTCAAGGTTACCGCAAAGCACCTCGTATTCGCAAAGGGACATCAGTTGTCTGAGTTTCATAAGTATTCCTCCATAAATCTCTACTGGTTGAGAGAGTATATATATATTAGTATATGATATAGTATATCAATTTGAGGTCGATGTCAAACGAATCAAGTGAGCTGAAAAATATATGGACTTAGGAAACTTTGGTAAAAATATACGAAAAATAGAATTTTGGAATGAATTTGCAAACAAAAATTCCTTGTGAGAAACAAAACAGGGGGTAATTTTGGCAATACTTTCTAAATTCTAAAATCCTAATTGTCATTTTGCACAAAAGCAGTTTCGTCGAAACTAATAAAAACACAGAGCTTAATTTGTGCAACACTTATAAAAACCGAAAAAATCGTTGTGAAAATCACCAAAACAAAGCTCGGAATTTATTGTTTTAGATAAAAAGTACAAAGGGAGTTGAAAAAACCACTTTCGGTATGATAAAATTTAGGTACAGTGATATAGTGCCGTCGAAACGGATTTGCGGCGGTCGCTAACACTCGCCGAGCTATGCTCGGAAAGAAAATATTTATAAGAAAGGAAATCCGACAATGAAAAGAATTTTTGCTTTAATTCTCGCTGTTTTGATGATGGCTACATTATTTGTAGGCTGTACAGGCGAAGGTGGCGCAAACGGCGGTGCTACAGCACTCGAGCCAGAAGCTGGCGCTACACTCAAAGTATGGGCTCCTGACGCTGCTCTTGATGTATTCAAGGGTCAGTGTGATGCTTTCATCGCAAAGTATCCTGACGCAGGCATCAAAATCGAAGTTGTAGCACAGGGCGAAGGCGACGCTGCTACAAACGTACTTAACGACCCAGACGCAGCTGCTGACGTATTCAGCTTTGCTTGCGACCAGCTCAACAGACTTTCTGACGCTGGCGTTATCATGCCTGTAAACACAAACCTTGCTGCTGATGTTACAGAGAGAAACTCTGAGGCATCAATCAACGCTGCAACACTTAACGACATCCTTCTCGCTTACCCAGAGACAGGTGACAACGGTTACTACCTCGTATACGACAAGAGATTAGTTTCTGACGAAGATGCTAAGACTCTCGAGGGTATCTTTGAAGCTTGCCGTAAAGCTGGCAAGAAGTTCATCATCGATGCTGGTAACGGCTTCTACTCATGTATGTTCCCATTCACAGGCGGTCTTACAATCGAAGGCCTCGAGGGTGAGGATAACGACATCCAGAAGTTCAACGAGTATGATGAGGCTGAAGTAGTTGCTACTCTCGAAGCTTTCGCAAAGCTCTTCCACGAGTACAGCGACGTCTTCTTCTCAACATCACCTGATAAGATTTCAGCTGGTCTTGCTGAAGATCCTGCTACAGTAGCTGCTGGTGTTGACGGTAGCTGGAACGCTGCTACAGTTGCTAAGATTCTTGGCGACAACTACGGCGCTGCTAAGCTCCCAACAATCAACGTAAACGGCGAAGACAAGCAGATCGTTTCAATGCACGGTTACAAGCTCATCGGTGTTAACGCTAGATCTAAGTTCCCTAACGCTGCTCAGCTCCTCGCTAATTGGCTTTCAGGCGACGAGTGCCAGCTCGAGCGTGCAGAGAAGATCTCTTGGGGTCCTTCAAACAACGCAGCTGCAGCTTCTGAAATCGTAACATCAAACCCAGCTATCTCAGCTATCCTTGAGCAGTCAGCTAACTCTGTTCCACAGGTTAACATTGCTTCAACATTCTGGGATCCAATGGGCACACTTGGTAACAACCTCTTCAAAGAGGAAGCTAAGTACGACACAGAGACTCTCACAGCTCTCTTAGACAAGACTATCGCTAACATCAGAGACGAATAATCTGTCTAACCTATCTAGTTTCTTATTGAATATTGAGTCAGACAGCCTTCGGGCTGTCTGGCTTCACATTTAAAAATGTGGTGTTTTGGATGCAAGTACTTGCTTCCACAATACTTGCATCAACATTGAGGAAGTGAACTGATGAAATATATTGATTACATGCAGCTCAATCCTTTCCAGAGATTTTGGTACAACTTCTCTACTGCTATGAAAGCTTTCCCTGGTAAGCTTAAGGTTTTCTTCGTAGCAATCGGTGCTTTCTTTGTTAATTTCTTCAAGGGCATCGGCAAGTCTGTTTCAGGCTATGTATCAAGATTTGCAAAAGGCGATTGGGCAACAAAATTATCTTACATCTTAATGGGTGCGGGCAACGTTGCAAAAGGACAGGTTGGTAAAGGCCTTATGTTCTTTATGCTCGAGCTTGCCTACATTGCTTACATTGTTTTCTTTGGTTGGGGCTATCTCAAAAAATTCCCAACACTCGGTAACGTAGAGCAGGGCTTCCAGCTCAATCCTGCTACAGGCGGTTATGAGCTTATGGCTGGTGACAACTCAATGCTCATCCTTCTCTACGGCGTACTTACTATCGTACTTACAGCTATTTTCTTAGCTATGTATTTTGCAAGCACAAAGTCAGCTTATGAGTGCCAGCAGAAAGTTGCTGCAGGCGAGAAGCTCCTTTCTTTCAAAGATGAAATCAAAGAGCTCCTTGACCATAAGTTCCACATCACTTTGCTTGCTTTCCCAACACTTACCATTTCGGCATTCACAATTTTGCCATTGGTATTTATGATTCTTATTGCGTTCACAAACTACAACAAGGCTCATCTTGCTCCTGGTAAGCTGTTCACTTGGGTTGGTTTTGACACATTCTCTGAGATTTTCGCAATGACAGAGGGTGCTTCAAAGGGCGCAACATTCGTAGAACTTACAAAATGGACAATTATCTGGGCTATCTTCGCTACAGTTCTTAACTACCTCTTCGGTATGATTTTAGCCCTTATGATAAATAAAAAAGGCATCAAGCTCAAGGCTTTATGGAGAACACTCTTCGTTATCACAGTTGCTGTTCCACAGTTCGTAACACTTCTTCTTATGAACCAGATGCTTCAGGAAGACGGTGCTATCAACGTTCTTCTTATGAGCCTTGGAATTATCGACAAGGGTATCTTGTTCCTCAATTCTACTCCGCTTGTTGCACGAATTACCGTTATCGTTATCAACTGCTGGATTGGTATTCCATACACAATCCTCATCACATCAGGTATTCTTATGAATATTCCTGCTGACCTCTATGAGAGTGCTACTATCGACGGCGCTGGCCCTGTGAGATCTTTCTTCTCAATCACATTGCCATATATGCTCTTCGTTACAACTCCATACCTCATCACTAACTTTATCGGTAATGTTAACAACTTCAACGTTATCTACCTTCTCACTAACGGTGGCCCATCAACTGAGAACCTCTATCAGGCAGGCTACACAGACCTTCTTGTTACATGGCTCTTTAAGCTCACTATGAACTCTCAGGACTACAACCTTGCTGCTGCTGTTGGTATCCTTGTATTCATTGTTTGTGCAACACTTTCACTTGTCACATTCAACCTTACAAAATCTGCTAAGAACGAGGAGGAATTCTCATGATCAAAAGTTACAAGCTCAAGAGAGGCCTCGCAAATGCGTTTATCTACACATTGCTCACAGTACTCGGTCTTATCTGGATTTCACCACTTGTGTATCTTGTCCTTCACTCATTCCGTGATGAGGGTCTTGCAACAGTTTCATACCTTCTTCCAAAGACATATTCTTTCAAGAACTACATTGAACTGTTCACAGATACAGCTACTCTGAACTTCCCAAGATGGTTCATGAACACACTTATCGTTGCGATTTTCTCATGTATTATCTCAACACTCGCTGTTTTGATGGTATCATACAGCTTCTCAAGACTTAGATTTAAAGCTAGAAAGCCTCTCATCAACATCGGTATGATCTTAGGTATGTTCCCTGGCTTTATGACTATGATTGCTATCTACTACCTCTTGAAAGCTATGGGTCTTACTCAGACACTCGTTGCTCTCGTTATCTGCTATAGTGCGGGCGCAGGTCTTGGTTACCAGATTTCAAAGGGCTTCTTTGATACAATCCCAAGAGCTCTGGACGAGGCTGCTACAATCGACGGTGCAACCCGTAACCAGATTTTCTGGAAGATTATTCTTCCAATGTCAAAGCCAATCGTTGTTTACACAGTTTTGACATCTTTCATCGGTCCATGGACTGACTTCATTCTTGCAAAAATCATCATGGGCGACGCTCGTGATAACTACACAGTTGCTATCGGTCTCCAGACCATGGTATCGCTTGAGTTCAAGGTTAACTACTTCAAGCGCTTCCTCGCTGGTTCTGTTGTAGTTGCAGTTCCTATCTCTGCTCTGTTCCTGTTCATGCAGCGTTATTACGTTGAGGGCGTTACAGCCGGCGGCGTTAAGGGCTAATTTAAAACATCTGACGGCACTCCATACGGGGTGCCGTTTTTGTTATGTTATGAGTGATGATAATTGCGAATATTTTTGATCGTAGGTGGAATAAGCTTTGATGCTCAATTTGCTGGGCGATTATAAATCGACCATCAGCAGAGGTTAAAAACCAGCAAACCAAACATAAAAATTTGTAAAAATTATTCATAAAAAGCCTTTGCAGTTTCAACAAATTATGATATACTTTTCTGGTAAGCGAGAGGACTCAATGTTCTCTTGCACAATACTAAAAAGGATTTGATTAAATGAAAAAAGTTTTAGCTTTAGTTCTTGCTCTTTTGATTGCTTTGTCTGTTATGCTCACAGGCTGTGCAACAGGCTCAGACCCAGTTGAGACCAACAAAGCGGTTGAAATGAACGACAAGTACAGAACGTATTACCAGATTTGGATTGGTTCTTTCTGTGACAGCAATGGTGATGAAACAGGTGACTTTGAGGGTATTATCTCAAAGCTCGATTACCTCAACGATGGTGACCCTGATACAGGCGACGACCTCGGTATCGATGGTATCTGGCTTTCACCAATGATGCCTTCATATTCATACCACAAGTACAATGTTGAGAACTATTTTGATATTGACCCTGAGTTTGGTACACTTGAGATTTTCGACAGATTTATGGCTGAGTGCGAAAAGCGTGGTATCGCTGTTATCATCGACCTCGTTATAAACCATAGCGCGTCTAACCATCCATACTTCCTCAAAGCTTGCGATGAGCTCAGAGAGGGCAAGGAAGACGGCTACGCTAAGTACTATAATTTCCATAAGGGTTCAACACCAACTTGCACAAGACGTGTTACTGACTCAGACTATTTCTACGAGGGTCAGTTCTCTCCTGAAATGCCAGACTGGAACCTTGATTATGAAGGTACAAGAGAGTACTTCGAGGAAATCACTAAATTCTGGCTTGACAGAGGTGTTGACGGCTTCAGACTTGACGCTGTTAAATACTTTACTGATGAAAAAACAGATGGTATCGAGTTTATGACTTGGTTCTATGATATGGCTCAGAGCTACAATCCTGATGTTTACATGGTAGGCGAGGACTGGGAGAGCGCTGGTATTATCTATGACCAGTACAAGTCAGGTATCGATAGCTTCTTCAACTTCAAATTCGCTACAACAACAGGCGACTATGTTATGACAGGCCGTAACGGTCAGACTAAATCTTTTGTATCAGGTTTGCAGAGATACAACGAAAATATCAAAAAGCGTAATGAGTCAGCTATCAACGCTAACTTCCTGACAAACCACGATATGCCTCGAGTTACAAACTCTCTCGAAGACTACGAGCAGAAGTTTGCTGCTTGCTTGTATCTCCTTTCTCCTGGTAACTCATTCACATACTATGGTGAGGAAATCGGTATCGAAGCTCCTAACACAACTAACGACGCATCATATCGTACAGCTATGATTTGGGACAATGATAATCTCCCTAATATCTATGTAAACGGTGTTGCTGAGGTTGAGCCTTGTGCTCTCGGTGGTGTGAAACAGCAGCTCGAACAGGAGAACAGCTTGCTCAACACATACCGCAGAATCATCAAACTCAAGAACCAGAACCCAGAAATCGTTCGCGGTGACATTGTTGACACTCTTGAGTCAGAAGATGTTTATGTTGGCGGTTACTATGTTGAGTACGAAGGCGAGAAGCTTCTCGTTGTTCACTACGGTGGCGAGGAACCACTCGAGCTCGAAATCACAGACGAAATGCTTTCCAATGCAGAGTTCAGAGGTGGCGTAGTTTGTTCTAATCCTGAGGACTACGAAGCAGATGCTTCTAAGTGGGATGTAACATTCAAGAAGGGCACACTCACAATGCCTCCACTTTCAACAGCAGTTTTAAAGGCTAACTAAAATAAAAGATATAGTGAAAACCGACTGAAAGTTCAGTCGGTTTTCTTTTTTGCCAAATTTTAGAAAGATTATCAACAAAACAAAACAGTATATTACAAACAAACAGCGACAAAAGGAAAGTCAAAGGATAAGTATAATAAAGTCACTTTAGAAAAAGGAAGTCTAAAATGACATATTCGGATTTTAGTAAAAGACGCGTGAATTTAAATGAGGCAACGATACAGGTTGCAAGAGAGGTTATGCTCCATATCGGGTACTTTGTGAGTGGTGTGCTGGTAAGCAAAGGTGCGGTACTTTCAGATTTGTCACCATTTGGAGCATCGTTTGCGGCGGCGGTACCGTTTTCATATCTGCCGTCGGGGATGCTTGGTTGCATCATTGGATTTCTTATCAAAAACCCGATAGATTCGTTTCGGTACATAGCTGTTGTTGTGTCAATTTCAGCACTCAGATGGGTGCTCAATGAAGTCAAAAAAGTCTCGAAAAGCAGATTTTTTCCCAGTCTTGTTTCTTTTGTCCCTGTATTACTCACAGGTCTTGCACTCACTTTCTCGAGTTCAAGTGAACTGACTCAGATAACAAAATGCTTTATGGAGGCGATTTTCTCAGCCGCAGGGGCATACTTTTTCTCTCGGACTATTGCACTTTTTGAGGGCAAGAAAAGTCTTATGGCGCTGAAAACTCAGGAGCTTGCGTGTATAGCGATGTCATCGTGTATACTACTTCTTGCATTTTCAAGTCTTACGATTGGCGATATTTCTGTCGGGCGGATTATTGCGCTTGTAGTGGTGTTGCTCAGTTCTCGTTATGGAGGGGTGTCAGGAGGAAGTATAGCAGGAGTTGCAACGGGTATAGTGTTTTCGCTGTCAAGTAACGAGCTGGTGTTTATTTGTGCAGGTTTTGCGTTTTCAGGACTTATGGGGGGACTTTTCGCCCCGATGGGAAAACTTGCGGTTGCGATTTCAATGCTTGTGTGTAACACTACAATGTCATTTTCGAGCTCAGATAATGAGCTGATATTTGCAATATTTGTGGAGAGTGTGCTCTCAGCCACCATATTTATGCTGTTGCCGAAATCACTTTCCAATTACATAACCAACATATTCTCCAAAAATGGTGAGACTCCCGACAATGAGGCTGTGCGTCAGGCGGTGACGATGCGACTGAGCTTTGCATCAAAAGCACTCTCAAACGTCAGTTCGTGTGTGAATTCCGTGTCGGAAAAGCTGTCGCGCCACTACTCATCCGATGATGATTTTTTGTATAACGATATAAAAGAGTCGGCGTGCTCAAGTTGTGGAATGAGATTTTATTGTCACGAAAAGCTTTTGAGCCAGACAAAGTCAGATTTTTCAAACTTATACAAAATACTTAGAATAAATGGATTTGTGAAAGAAGCTGATATTGAAGAAAACTTCTCCAAAAAATGTTGCAGAACAAGAGAACTGGTTTTTGCTATAAACCAGAGCTACAAAGACTATCGCAGTGCCCAAGCTGCCAAAAGCAGAATAACCCAGATACGCTCGGTTGTGGCTTCGCAGTTTTCGGGATTATCCGACATACTCGAGGATTTGGCTGATGAATTCATGGAATATGAAAAGTACGATGTTGACTGTTCGAACAGGGTAGTAGACGCTTTGTCGTCTTTGTCACTTTGTGTGACTGACTGCAGTTGCCGGGTATCAAAAGGTAAGGGTATGGTCGTCGATGTTGTGCTTATTATGAACCAGAAAATGAATATCTCAAAAAGTCAGGTGATGCGCGAGATTTCCCGTGCGTGTGGCAGGGTGTTTGATTCTCCTCAGATAACATATGAGCTCGACAGGGTGAGGCTGGTACTATGTGAGCGACCTACGTTTGATATCGAAATCGGTTCATCGCAGCATATTTGTAATAACGGTGAGTTGTGCGGAGATTGCATAAACTATTTCAATAACGGTAGTGGAAGTACGGTGCTGATTTTATCTGATGGTATGGGAAGCGGCTCAAGAGCAGCTGTTGACTCAAATATGGCGGTGAGTATAATGAGCAAGCTGTGTCGTGCAGGGCTCTCGTATGATTGCTCGCTTCAGGTTGTCAATTCGTCATTAATGATAAAAAGTGAGGATGAGACTATGGCTACCCTCGATGTGCTTGATTTCAACTTGTTTTCAGGTAAACTGGAATTGCTCAAAGCCGGTGCCTGCGTTACATATATAAAGAAAAACTCAAAACTATACAAAAAAGATATGTCGAGTTTGCCTGTCGGAATCTTGAATGAAGTGCAGTTTGCAAAGGAAGCGATAACGCTGAGCGCAGGAGACATGGTGCTTATGGTATCTGACGGAGTAATGGCAGGAAACACAGAGTATGTTGAGAAGATTTTTATGAATCACAGCAGTGATGACAGTATGGAGGAGCTGTCCCAAAAAATCGTCGAAGAAGCAAAAAAACACCGTAATGACGGTCACGATGACGACATTACGGCGTTAGCACTCAGAGTTATTGAAAATTAAATCTGGCCTTTGTATTTCACAATATCTTTCATAAGGCTGTAAATTCGCTGAGCTGAGTGAATCTGTGCACAGTCAGCACAACACAATTTCATCTCTTGCAGAGTTTCAGGGTTGCTCAGGAGTTCTTCAATTTGCTTCGCTCCGTTTTCACCTTTTTCGAGGACTATGGCAGCGTTTTTCTGAACAAGCCAGTCGGCGTTTTGAGCTTCCTGACCCGGGAAAGCCTGAAACACAGCCATCGGCAAGGTACACGCAAGACTTTCGCTAGTGGTGAGTCCGCCAGGCTTTGTTATGATGAGGTCGCTGATGTGCATATAGTCCTCAACATTATCAACAAAGTAGAAGAGACTTGTCGGCTTTGTCTTATCAGTTGAACGGTGGAATGTTGAATGGAGCTTTGCGGCAAGCTCAGCTCTGAGCTGTTCGCTGTATTCATAAATAAGCTTTGCGATGTTTGCATCCGAAAGGTCTGAGAAAAGCTGTGAGTAGTCGGAGGTCTCAAACTCTTTTTCTTGCCTTGAAAGCAGCTTATCAAAAGCGTCATAGAGCTTCTGGTTTTTTCCGGTGATGACGATAATCTGGTAGTCAACATCGATTTCAACGAGGTTTTCGTAGATTTTCAGGATATCGTTGACGCCGAAACTTCCAGCCATAACAAGCACGGTAGGCTTATCTTTTGAAAATCCAAGTCGCTGATAGGTTTCTTCCATTCGCGCTTCGTTTTTATTATAAAAACTTTCGAAAATCGGCATACCAAGCGGATGGATTCGGTTCTGGTCCACACCATATTTCTGAGCCAATTTTTTTGCGGTGTCTTCGCTTGCGGTAATATAAGCGTCGATGTGGTCTCCGATGTATGCTCTGTGTGGCATAAAGTCGGTGATGATAGAAACAACCGGAACATCAACGTCATAAGTCGACTTGAGAATTGACATCATACTTGATGCAAAAGGATGGCACGACACAACAATATCGGGTTGCTTTTCTTCGATGAGTGGCAGAAGTTTCTTGGCGAACTGAGTCATCGTGGTGTTTACAAGTTCTGAGATAGGAGACTCTTTGTCAGATGTTTTGTAAAAAGTTCCGTAAAGTTCAGGAGCGTTTTTTGCAAGAGTTTTGTATCCTACTGTGACTGTTTTGTCAAGAATTGAAGAGCAATATCGAAGAGTATCGACGATTTCAACCTGCTCACTTTTGTCTTTGGATAATATGTAAGATTTCAGCGCATTTGAAGCGCGGTTGTGTCCGCCTCCTGTGGACGCTGACAATATCAATGTCTTCATAAAACTACCTCTATACTAAATTTTGGTTATTAACTTTTATTATATAACACTTTCAGCGTTTGTGCAACGCTTGATATGTGAAGAATTGATATATAATGGAAAATTTTACTGCATAAATTTTATCACTATTTTTATTTTTATTTCCAATAAAGATTAATTTAAAATAAAGCGTAATGTATTATATACCTGTATTTGTAGAAATATGTCGCAGGAGGCGTTTTTATATATGGCAAACAACGAAAACAAGAATATGTCAAACACAATGGAACTCAATTCCATTTTAGAAGAAGCTCGCAGAAATCGCGAAGCTAGAATCAATGGCACATCAACTCAGGCTCCTCAGGCTACTCAGGTGTTTAAGCCTGCAGTAAGTGCACCAAAGCCACAGAATGATGATTTTGAAAATGACTATGTAGATATAGATGACCTGAAGCCTAACAAGAAGCAGAAGAAGTCAAAGGGCAAGGGCGTTGCCGTTGCAATTATTGTTATTGCTGTGCTCGCAGTTGTTTCTTTCGCAGGTTACTGTGCTTTTACTATGTTTGCTGAGTTCAAGTTCCCTAGCACTGTTTATGTCAGCGATGTTTGTATCGGCGGTATGACTATGGAAGAAGCTAAGGAGAGTCTCGCGTCAGTTGAAAGCAAGCTTGCTGACGAAATCAACGTTGAGGTTACATCACAGGGCAACAGCGTTTTTCTCACAAAAAATGATTTTACATACAGCTTCAATACAGATGAAGTTTTAGAGCAGGCAAAAGCTCAGTGCGACGAGTCTTTCATCGTCACAGATGAACTCAGCTACGATATTGCTATCAAGGTTGATAACACTTCTGAAGATACTATCGCGAAAAATGTATCCGAAAAGCTCAACCAGGATGCTGTTGAAGCAGAGGTTACCAAGTTTAACAGCGCTAAAAAAGGTGCTGACAAGTTCACCATCAGCGAGAGCAAAAATGGTGTTAAGGTTAATGAGGCTAAGTTCCTCGACCAGCTCGACGAGTTCTTCGAGAGTGGCAAGGTTAACGGTGTGATTGAGGCTGAGGTTGAAATCACAGAACCAAAATACTCAAAAGAATTCTTGCAGAATAATATCAAGAAGCTCTCAAGTTTCACAACTGTTTCAACTAACGGTGCTAACGGCAACCATAATATGCAGTTGTCGCTAAAGCAGTGCAACAACTCTATCATCAACCCTGGTGAAACATGGTCTTTCAACAAGTGTACCGGTAACTCCAACCTCACATCTAACGGATACAAGTCAGCAGGCGTTATCATCAACGGTAAGATGGAAAACGGTATCGGTGGCGGTATTTGTCAGTCAAGTACAACTATCTACAATGCGGCACTTATGTGTGGTATGGAAGTTGTAGAGCGTGAGTGTCACTACTACAAATCATCTTATGTAGATGCAGGTAGAGATGCAACTGTTGACTACGGTAACATCGACCTCAAGATGAAGAACATCTTTGACTATCAGCTCTTTATGGAGTGCTATATGGAAGGCACAACACTGTACTGTAATATGTACGGTCTTGAAAATGATGAGTTTGATAAAATCAAAATCAAATCAGAAGTTACATCATACTTCTCAAACGGTTTCAAGGCTAAAGCTTCCCGTACTTTCTACCTCGATGGTGAGAAAGTAAAGACTGAAAGCTTACCAAATTCAACATATTACTATTCTGCTCCGTCAAGCGGATCATCATCAGGCTCATCAAATAAGCCAAGCAAGAAGCCTTCTTCTTCACAGGCTGAGGATAAGCCACAGGATACACCAACTCCGGATCCAGAGCCTACTCCAGATCCAGAGCCTACTCCGGATCCAGAGCCTACACCTGACCCACAGCCTACTCCGGATCCAGTTCCAACACCGGATCCTGCACCAGCTCCAGAGTCAGCAGAATAAGTTTTTACAGCACCTGAGTTTAACTCGGGTGCTTTTTGTATTATTGACGGATTTGGAGCAATACTATGGGTAAAAACACATGAGGTGACTTCTATGATAAAAAAGCTTGGAGAAAGCACCATAGCTTTTTGTGATGGTGCAACAATTATCGGTCACGGTAGTATTGCAGGAAAAAAGGAAGCAGGAGGACCGTTGAAAAATGATTTTGACGAGATAGTTTATGATATGCACATAGGGCAGGAAAACTGGGAAGATGCAGAAAGCAGATTGCAGACTCTAGCGCTAAGCCGTGCTTTGCAAAATGCTAAGTGCAGTGCAGGAGATATCGGTTTTTTGTTCGCAGGAGATTTGCTCAACCAATGCATTGGGTCGTGTTTTGGACTGAGGGATTTTTCGATTCCGTATCTTGGCCAGTACGGGGCGTGCTCAACTATGATACAGAGCTTGATTCTTTCATCAATAATGGTGGAGAGTAAGGCAGCTTTGAATTCAGCGTGCGTAACATCTTCTCATTTTTGTACCGCTGAAAGACAGTATCGCTTTCCGCTTTCTTATGGTGGTCAGCGACCACAGAGCTCCCAGTGGACGGTGACAGCTTCGGGAAGTTGTGTGGTATCATCTCAGAAGAAACACGGATTACCTGTTGTCAGGAAGGCTACAGTCGGAAAGATTATCGACTTGGGAGTGAAAGACCAGAACAATATGGGCGCTGCGATGGCGCCTGCCGCAACGGATACGCTCAAGAAGTTTTTTGTAGATACTTCGACCTCGCCTGCAGATTACGATATGATTTACACAGGCGATCTGGGAAAAATCGGTAGCGAGCTTTTGTATCAGCTTATGCAAAATGAAGGTTATGATATAAGGAACAACCACAAAGATTGCGGCGTTATGATATTCGAAAAAGGTGATATGGATGTGCACGCAGGTGGGTCCGGTTGCGGATGCTGTGCTTCTGTTTTGTGCGGTCATATATTGAAGAAGATGGAACAGGGGAAACTTTCCAACATTCTTGTTGTTGCAACTGGTGCACTTTTGAGTCAGATAAGCGTTCAGCAAAACAAGAGTATTCCGTGTATTGCCCATCTTGTGAATATTACTCTTTGAGTTTTGCTTTTTTCTCTAAATAAAGGCTTCAAAATGACGGATATATGCGAATTTTGACGATTGACTAACGCTTTTTACTGTGATATATTATACAATGTAAGATTGTGTGAAAGTGCGTCTATTCGCGCTTTACATCGAAATTTTGAGTCTTTATTTAAAGGAGAATGTAAAAATGGAAAAGATTATTGAAATTCTTGAGTCTATTCGTTCAGATGTTGATTTTGCAAATGAAGAAGCACTTATCGATGATGGTATCTTAGACAGCTTTGATATCGTTTCTATCGTTGGCGAGCTTTGTGACTACTACGATATTACTATTACTGTTGATATGATGGAGCCTGAGAACTTCAACAGCGCTAAGGCTATCCACGAGCTCGTTGAGAGCATCCTCGACGAGGAATAATATCGGATAGAGAGATATTATGGCTTTAAATTCACTAACATTCCTCGCGTTTTTGGCGCTGGTTCTTGTTGTTTACTACGCTGTTCCGAAAAAGTGGCAGTGGATTGTCCTGCTTGTTGCCAGCTACGGATTTTACTTAAGTAGCGGTGTGAGCAGCCTTGTGTTCATTTTGTTCACAACGGTTTTCACTTATCTTTCAGGACGATGGATGCAGAGTATCCGAGACAAACAGCTTGACTATATCAAATCTCTTGGCGATATCACCAAGGAGCAAAAACGCGAGCTTAAAAAAGTAGCTAACAAGAAGATACATAGTATTCAGGTTGCAACTGCACTTGTGAATCTTTCTGTGCTCATTGTTATCAAGTGTCACAGTTTTATGTTTGCAGGACTTGACAAGTTCTTCTCGCTTTTTAAGTGGGACATTTCTGACCCGCTTATGAATCTTATAGTTCCTCTGGGACTGTCTTACTATACTTTCAACTCAATCGGTTATCTGATTGATATCGGACGAGGAAAGCACGCAGCTGAGAAAAACATCGCGAAATTTGCGTTGTTTGTGTCGTTCTTCCCGTCTATTGTGCAGGGTCCGCTTTTCCGTTTCTGCGATGTTGGTGTTCAGCTCACAGCTCAGCACAAGCTCGACTACACAAACCTCAAGCACGGTGCCCAGCTTATTATGTGGGGTTTCTTCAAGAAGCTCGTAATTGCCGACAGGGTTTCTGCGATTTCAGCTCACGTTTTCAACGCTGACTTCGTAAGTGGCGGATACAACGGCTCACAGGTATTCCTCGGCGTACTCGCTTATTCGTTCCAGATTTACGGCGACTTTTCGGGTGGTACCGATATCACACGCGGTGCGGCTCAGATGATGGGTATTGACCTTCCTGTGAATTTCGAGCGTCCGTTCTTTGCTACATCGATGGCTGACTTCTGGCGCAGATGGCATATGTCACTTGGTGCATGGATGAGAGAATTCGTTTTCTATCCGGTTATGTTGTCAAAACCGGTAACAGCGTTGAGCAAAAAGATGCGTATGCGTTTTGGTTCTCATGCAGGCAAGATTGTTCCATCTGTTGCGGCTCCGTTTGTTGTATTCTTCCTCATTGGTATATGGCACGGAATCACATGGCAGTATGTGTGCAACGGTCTTTACAACGCTATTTTGATTTCATCAACCGTAGCGCTCACCCCTGTGTACCAGAAAATAGCGAAGGGTCTTAGACTCAACACCGAAGCGTTCAGCTTCAGATTGTTCCAGATGGTGAGAACCTTCACGCTTCTTTGTATCTCTCGTATTATCGTCAAAGCACCATCTTTGTCGGATGCTTTTGCGATGATAAAATCGATGTTTACATCTATAGACCTCAAGTTCCTGCTTGGTGTTGACGGTGAGATTTTCACCTATGGTGTAGACCAGAAAAATATGATTGTTCTCATTTTTGCGATTGCTATACTTACTGTAGTGAGCATCCTTCAGGAGAATGGTCTCAAAATCAGAGAAGCTCTCGGCAGACAGAACCTTCCATACAGATGGGGTATGGTTCTCATTCTGCTTGCTATCATCCTTGTGTTCGGTGTTTACGGACCTGGATTTGATGCTTCATCATTTATTTACGGAAGATTCTAAATATTTAAGATGCAAGTGCCTGTGGAAATCCGCAGGCACTTAACTGATAGATAGCTTTTATCAAAGCAGGAGGAAATTATGCTTAATTCTATCGCTTTAACTATTCAGGAAAAAGCTAAGGCAAATCCTGAGAAGTTAGCTTTTCTTGTTATGGACCAGAAATGCACTTATGGTGAGCTTGCAAAAGCTAACCGTAAGGTTGCAAAATATCTGCTCTCAAAAGGTGTGAAAGCAGGCGAGCGAGTTATCGTTGAGTCTGACCACGTTATCCCTTACATTTATGTATGGTACGGAATCCAGCTTTTAGGCGCAACATTTGTACCACTTGAGAAAAACACCCCAAGCCTTCGTATCGCTGAGATTGCTGATGAGCTTTCAGCTTCAACTATTATCACACTCAGTCATCGTGATGACCTTGAGAACGCTTGGGCGCTTGATGAAATTATGCCTGAGATTGAAGCTCTCGATGATGACTATGAAGCAACTGATGTTGACCCTGACTCACTCGCTGAGATTCTGTTCACAACAGGTACAACAGGTAAGTCAAAGGGCGTTATGGTATCATTTGCAAACGAGATGAATATTGCGCTTGCAGGTATCGAGACAACCAACATCAAGGAAGATAACGTTTGGCTCATCCCAACTCCGATGAACCACGCTGCAGGACTTAGAAAATGCCACATCGCTATGGCTGTGGGCAGTACTGTCAGCTTGCTTGAGAGTTTCAGAAACTTCAAGCTTTACTTCAATACTATCAAAGAGCATAATGTCACATCTCTTTATCTTCCGCCATCAGCTATCCATATGCTCCTTGCTATTGCGTCAAAAGACCTCGCTGCTCTGAAAGACCAGCTCAGATTTATCTACTCAAGCTCAACAGCTTACCCTGAGACTGACAAAGAAAAAATGCGTGCTCTTTTACCTAACGTATATATGTACAACTGCTTCGGTTGTTCTGAGGTTGGCGTTGTTTGTACAGACGAGTTCTGCGTTTCAGGTGGTTCAAAGTACACAGGTTCTGTTGGTTTCCCTAACTCACTTAGCGAAATCGTAGTGCTCGATGAAGATGGAAACGAAATTAAGAACAGCTCAGCCGAAAATCCAGGTCTTTGTGCTATCCGCAGTAAGTCTGTTATGCAGGGCTACTGGAATGAGCCTGAACAGACTGAAAAAGCTCTCAAGAATGGTATGCTCGTTATGAGCGATATCTGCTACTTCGCTGAAAACGGTGAGCTCATTCTTGTTGGCAGAAGCAACGATACTATCAACCTCGGTGGTTTCAAGGTTGCTCCTGTTGAGGTTGAAGATGTTGCTATGCGTGCTTCTTGTGTTGATGAGTGTCTGCTCGTTCCTGTTACAGTACGAGGCAACACAATGCTCAAGCTCCTCGTTGTTCTCAAAGACGGTGAAGAGCTCAACGAGAAAGAAATCCGCGATGTTATCGCGAAGAACCTCGAGCCATACAAACAGCCTAAACAGATTGTTGTTATCGACGAAATCATCAAGACTTTCAACGGCAAAATCGACCGTAAGCAGATGATCTCTAAATACGCACAGTAATATTTGATATAGCAAAAGTAAAGTCCATCTCAGTTTTGAGATGGACTTTTTGTATGATTATTCTTCTGTGAGCAGTTTTATAGCAAACTTCGCGCTGTCTGACATATACTGGCCTCGACGGGAAACGATAGCAGGCTGACGGGAATAGAGCTTGTTTTTGATTTTATAGAGCTTTAAGTTCTCGTGAAAATACTGATTCTTGATGAACTGTAGCGGGAGAAGAGTTGCGCCGATTCCTGCTCTAGCCATAGCCCACGCGGTGGTGACACCGACAACTTCACATGCGATATCAGGGATGAAATCAGAGCTAGCACACAACTTGTCGAAAAGTTCTCTTAGCTCCTGAGCAGGACTCAATACTACAAACGACAAGTCTTTTGCTTTTGAAAAATCTATGGTTGTGAGGTCATCGTTATTGCTTTGTGGTAAGTTGTGTTCGATGTTTTGTGGAACTGCAAGCACCAGAGTGTCGCTCTCAAGCGGGGTCACATCGAGCACCGATTCATCCACAGGCAGATTGACTACAGCAAAGTCGAACTTTCCGTCACAAATGTCTTTTCGAAGATTTGCGCTGCTTTCCTCAACGAGAGTAACTTTTACACCGGGGAATTCAGCTTTAACCTTGCTCACAACCTCAGGCATAAGATAGAGGCTTCGAAATGGAGTGACTCCGATACTCAGTTCACCGTTTTCTCCTGTTGAAAAGCCCTCGAGGGATTTGAGCAACTGGTCTTCCTTGAGCAAAAGCTCCTGTGCATGAATCACAAAGTATTCACCTGCAGGAGTGAGTTTCAGCGGTGAGTGGTTTCTGTCAAAAAGCTTGACTCCAAGCTCACTCTCGAGATTTATGATCTGCTTACTCAAAGACGGCTGGGTTATTCCGAGCTCAAGTGCGCTTTTGGAAAAGTTCAGCGTCTTTGATAGCGCTATAGCATATTGTACCTGTCGTGTGTTCAAAAAATGACCACCTTTTTGTAAAAATATCCACTACATAGGATAATCTTTTTTTCATTAAAATGCAAGTGAAAAATAAGCAAAAAAATTCATTGAAAATTTCTATTGACAAATGAGTGCGTAATAAGTTATAATATGCCTTGTTTGGAATAGGCGTTATAGCCTATTGACTATAAAGAAAATGAAAGAGGGTTTAGACTATGCCAATGTGTTTGGTGTACTTGGGCGTTATGCTCTTGGTTATCTGCGTGTGGTTTTTGGCTTTCAAAAGACCTGTTTATGAAGCAGTAGGCTTGAGCTTTTTGGTGTTGCTCACTATCACAGGCAGCTGGGGTAATGTGCTTACATACATCGATGATGCGCTCTCAACATCATTGCTTTATTCAATGGTGGCTTTTGTATCGATGTCAATTCTGCTGACTAAAACTCAGGTTATAGACAGCTGTATTGCGGTTATTCTTTCCTTGCTCGGTCGAATCTCAGGCGGTGCAGGCTATGCGGCTGTTATAGCAAGTAGCTTTGTAGGTGCGCTTTCGGGTTCGGGTCCTGGTAACGTTATGGCGACAGGTGCCATCACTATCCCTGCTATGAAAAAGTCAGGTTTCCCACCTGAGCTTGCGGCGAACGTTGAAAGTAACGCAAGCTATATGGGTAATATGATTCCACCATCAAGCAACATTGTTGCGGCTCTTGGTGCATTTGTAGCTCTCTTCCCTGACAACGAGATTTCTCAGGGTGAGTTCTGGATTATCCTTTGGGGTATTTCATTCTGGTTTATTATTCAGCGTCTACTTATGGTGTTCAGCTTCTGCAAGTATTATGGAGTGAAGCCACTTAGCAAAGAAGAGTTACCATCACTCAAAGAAACATTGAGAGTGGGCTGGAAGGGTCTTTTCTTGCCTGTTATCATACTGCTCCCATTCGTGTTTGACTATCTTTTCAAAGATACATTCTTCGCTGATAGACTCGGTGCTGACGGTGCAAAGGCACTCTCAAGCTCAATTCTTCTTTTCGTCGGTGGTATTTCAGCGATGTATGCTTGTCTTATCGCTAATGACAAGAAAACAGTTTCTATCAAGAATCTTGGTAAGATGTTCTCTGATGGTGTTAAGGTAATCGCTCCGTCTATCGGCGTTTGCGTATTCGGTTATATGATTGGTTCACTCTTCGGTGACCTCAATGTTGCTGATGAGCTCGGCGTTATCATTCAGTCATGGAACTTCGGCAGATTCGGTATGGTTATCGCTGTCTGTGTTATCACCTGCATTATGGGAATGGTTATCCCTGGTTCTTCTATCGTAGTTATCTTTGGACCGATGTTTATCACATCTCTCGCAAGCACAGGTGTTGATCCACTTTTAGCTGCTGCTATGCTTCCATGTATCTGCGGTGTTATGTGTGGTATTACTCCTCCACTCGGTCTTGGTATGTACGCAGGTATGACTCTTGCTGAGTCTGATTTCTCGAAGACATTCAACAACAACCTCTTCTGGGTTGCTGCTCAGTTTATTTTGCAGGTAGTAATCCTTATGGGTTGGTTACCTATTATGGGTCTGTAAGGGGGTAAGCGATATGAAAAAGTTTAAAGAAATTTGCAACAAAGTCGCTGACTTCCTTTCAGTGATCTTCGGTTATGGTATCGCACTGTGTCTTTTTGGTGGCGGTCTGACATTCTTCGGATTTGTTGTAGCGCTTTTCATCGGTGGTGACACAGCAACAGCTATCTGTCTTTTCCTCAAGGATCAGTTCCTCAGCGTTGTTATTTACGCTTCAACTGTTCTGGTTGTTATGGGTCTTCTCATTATGTATCTCAGAGGCGAGACAGCTCTCACTCCTGACAAAAAGAAAAACTCAAAACACGAAGGCGAAATGTAATCAATATTTCAGTTCATATAAGAAAAACGGCTTGGCATTTATCTGCCAAGCCGTTACTTTTTGTGTGTAATTATTCGCACAACGCTTTCATATCATCGATTGCTTTTTTTGCATCTTCAGGTTTGAAAACTGCTGTGCCTGCAACACAGATGTCAACACCAGCGTCAGATGCAGTTTTGATAGTATCAAGTGCGATACCGCCGTCAACCTGAACGAGCAGGTCAAGGTTTCTGCGTTTTGCTTGAGCTTTGATAGCTTCAACCTTACTCATCATATCAGCCATAAAGCTCTGACCACCGAAACCAGGTTCAACAGTCATAACAAGCACCATATAAAGTCGCTCAAGATATGGGAAAACAACTTCACAAGGAGTGTTAGGCTTGATAGCAAGCGCAGGTTTGATACCTCTGCTTTCGATTTTTGAAAGGGTTTCTTCGATGTCAGAATCTGACTCTGTGTGGAAAGAGATGATGTCAGCACCTGCGTTTGCGAAATCATCAATGTACTTGAGTGGTTCGCTGATCATAAGGTGAACATCAAATGGCTTTTCTGTGTATTTACGGAGCTTTCCGATAACAGGAGCACCGAAAGTGAGGTTTGGAACGAAGTGAGCGTCCATAACATCGAGGTGCATCATATCAGCGCCGGCTTTGTCCATACGCTCGATTTCTTCACCGAATTTTGAAAAATCACATGATAAAAGTGATGGAGCAATTTGCATAGTAATTTCCTTTCTAAGACCTCTTGATAAATTGAACAACAATGGTAGCAACCGACCAGAACAGCATATACAGCATAACTTCTGCGATGCCAAGGATAGAAACCTCAGCATAAAGCACCATAGTAGCACCGAGCAGTACGCCCAGCACCAGTCCGAATGTTTCAATAATAATACCGATAGTTAGGTTGTGTTTGAAATTTATAGCGCCGTTGATCGCATGTAGGAGGGAATCGAATTTTCCTCTTGTCGCAAGGAACGCGCGTGAGCTTTCTTCTTTTCTGTGCATGAGTTCTGTGCTGGTTGTCGCAAACCCAGGAGAGAGAACCTTCACGGTGCGGAAGTACAGCTCATAGTCAGTAGCGATTTTGTCAGATGTAATGTTGCAGTCAGTTGAGCTTACAACGAGGCAGGTGCCATTCTTCTGTGAACGATAAAGAAGCTCTTTGAGTTCTTCATCAGGAGTGTATGTTGTGACCAGCATAGATACAAGCTGACCTGAACACGCGATATAGGTGACATCTTTTGAGTGGCTTTTGAATTTTGATTCGTCCGCCGCATCTTCGAGATAAATATTGTATCTGTCGAGCAGATTGCGATTACCAACGAGCACTCGCTCGCCGCCAACCCAACCGACAAGACCAAGCTTGTCCTCATACATAACACTTTCGACCTTTGGAAGGTGTTTGCCACTATCTTTGATGTGCTTTTTAAGGACGGTATATAGCGGATTTCCCGCTTCTTTCATAACAAGCGCCGCATAAAGCAGGGCGTCATCAACCCTGTATTCAGCAAAGTTCTTGATTTTGTTGAGTTTGATGCATCCATCATGATAAAGCTCGCATGCATCCACCATAAGTGCGTCACACTCGGAAAACTGGCGGATACTTGGATAACCGCTTATCATAGCGTTGTGCTTGAGCGCATCTTTGCAGAAAATCGTCATCGGAAGATTTCCGGCTAGCATCGCACACAGCGGAATGCTCAGACAACTCATAACAGCAAAAGCGCACAGTGCGCCGACAAAAGTTTTCGAGATAATGCCGTACATAACTGCGACGAAAACTGAGCTGATGAGAGTGATAGGTGAGAGCTTTCCGCACAGTTCCTCACTTGGGTCAGGAGCGTACGATATTTTGAGGAAGTCGCTCAAGAATCGTGTCGGATGCTGATACGCTATAGTTGTTTTTGAAGCGGTGGTGCCCGAAAGCATCTTTCTGGCGATTTCATCATCACTAAGCGTTTTTACGCAATATGCAGGGGAGTTAGCTGTGATGAATCTGAAATTAGATTTTATTCTCCTCACCATCAGCATCTTGCCAAGTGCGCTGAGCGTAAAAGCAAGGGTGATGATGGTTGTATATAAATGGAAGGTTGAGTCAGTAAAAGAACCAGAGACAAACATCGAGGCTATTTGCTGTGAAAGACACGCAAAGTATGCACACGATAGCGCTGTGTCGCAGTTTCCTCGAAAACTTCTCAACGGTTTCAGACCATTAATTATAGATGGTCTTGCAATTATGCCGGTTGCAAGCAGTATCAGAAGATTTGCACCACAGTAAATCAACTGCGAATATGCAATAGCTGATGCACCGGTTAGAGTCAGGGAACCAAGTGCCAGCGCAAACATAACAAAAAGCAAGATAGCTTGAACACTCAGCTTTTTGTGGTTTTGCGAGATGTCCAAAAAGACCTGCTTTGCATCCTCTTTGCCTTCATAGTCAAAAACATTGTCCTTATTGTAGCTTGTATCCATTCCTTTTCTGGAAAATAAAAGCACCTTAAGTATTCTGAAAAACTTTTTGACTTTACTTTTCTTTTTGACAGGTTGTGCTGAGAAAGGCTCAGTTTTCACCTTTGGTGTCTTCGGCTTTTCGTCTGGTTTTTGTTGAGACTTGTGAGCTTTGACGTTGAGAATCGGGAGCTTGTGCTCCTTTGAGTCGTAGTCGTGTCGTTTCGAGATAATCGGGTCGTTTGACTTGAGATACTCATCGTATTCACTTTCTACAACATCAGAAAATCTTCCTGCCTTGAGAACGATAAGGTTAAGTTTGCTATCGTGAAGATATGTAGGAATCTTCGTGACGATTTTCTCTGCATTAACATCATATTTAGGTTTGCCGAAAAGCTTTTCGTACTCGCCTTTGAGGCTCTTTGTCAAGCGTTCCTTGTGCTTTGAATGGTCATTTGCCTGACGCTCATATTCTTTCAGAAGGGTGTTGTGACTCAAGTCTATATCGATTTCGTCAACATCTTCAAGATTGACATTATGATTACTTTTTGGCGATACGATTTCTTCAACATCTTCGATGATTTCGTCTGAGACAACTGTGCCTTCTTCGTGTTCATAAGTGAGCTCGACGATGTTTTTGTTGTCCTCAGGAGAAGACAGAGCGATTTCAGCTTCTCCCTGAATCAGCTTTTCTTTTGCTGATTTTGTTTTCTTTGCGGCAGCTTCCGCTTCAAGCGGGGTGAGCCTTTTGTATTTAACCTGTTTGTCACGGGTGGAGTATATTTCCTCCATCTTGTCGGATTTAGGTTTGTTTATTGGGGTTGATGCTTGAGTGATGTCGGTGAATTCTTCTTTTTTCTCTCTATTAGGCTTTGTGAGTTCTTTGAGGGAATTAGTAAATTCCTTGCGCCAGTTTTTCACTTCATCAACTCCTCTCTTTTATTTAGTTAGATTATCTGAAGCTTGATACCTTGTACATCAATATTCCCGCTGCAACGGAAGCGTTGAGCGAATTGATTTTTCCTTTTAGCGGGAGGGATACAATGTTGTCGCATTTTTCTCTGACGAGTCGACTGATACCCTTGCCCTCGTTACCGATGACAAGAGCCACACCGCCTGAAAAATCACATTTTTCGTAGTCAGTGCCGTTCATATCTGCGCCATACACCCAGATGTTTTGTTCCTTGAGCTCATCGATAACTGCTGAGATGTTATTGACTCTTGCAACAGGAACATATTCAACAGCACCTGCACTGGCTTTGCCTACGGTGTATGAGAGTCCTGCGCTGTGACGCTTTTTGATGATGACGCCGTGAGCTCCTGAGCACTCAGCGGTACGGATGATAGCGCCCAAGTTATGCGGATCCTCAATCTCATCAAGAATGATGATGAATGGGGACTCTTCTCTTTCTTTTGCAAGGCTGAGGATATCCTCAACGCTTGAGTATTCTTTCACAGCAGCGAGAGCAACAATGCCCTGATGGGTTGCTCCACCTGTCATAAAATCAAGCTTTTTTGAGTCAACTTCTTTGATTGTGATGCCCTTTTTCTTAGCTTTCGAAATGATAGCAACGATAGAGCCTGCGTGGTTGTTTTTAGCAATCAAAATGCTTTCAATAGGTCGATTTGAAGCGAGCGCTTCGCTGACAGGGTTTCTGCCTGCGATAACGTCATCTTTCTTTTCTCTGTTTTGATTATCCATAATTTTCCCTTATACTTTCCTTATAACACAATATAGTAGATTTATACCATTTTATTATACCACATCTAGTTTGAAAGTAAAGTTATAAATTGGATTTTTATGCGGTTTTATCGAGGAAAACCGCCCCTAAATCTATATTATCCCTGATTATGCCGAACAAACCTGTCACAGGGTCTTTGAACAAGTCGATTTTTGGTGGAAACAGAGTGAAACTGAAAAACATAATGAAGTATAACAATAACAGCATAGCCGATACTGAAAAGTAGCTTTCGATTTTTGTATCGGATGTTGTGAGGCGGTAGGAGAGATACTGTGAAAGTATTGTGAAAATAAATGATGCAATCAGGTCAACTACAAGTATTGGCTTTTTTGTGAAAAATGTGTAGGTGTAGAAAAACACAATTATCGAAATTGAGAGGAAGTAAAGTCCAGCTGTTTTTGCTACCACGAATTTATGAAACGGAGGTTTTGTTGAGAGAAATTCGATTATTGCCCAAGCTACATAACCTACGGAAAAAATCTTGACATGTTCCCACACGCTCTCGTTAACTGAACCGAACAAAATCGAGAGAGGTGAGCCGTTTGTGAGGTCATACACAAAGTGCAGGAATGTAGCGACGAGATAAATAATGGGTACTCCCACTATTTCCAATATCCGAAAAGTTCTTGCTTTCATAAAAATCCCCCTGACATATTTTTTAAATTATATGACAGAGGGATGCTTTACATTCTCATATTAAGCTGTAAATTGTGGCGGTCAGAAGTGAGCCGATGGCTAAGAATACGCAGGACAAAAGGACTCTTTGCAGTCTTATGCTTTTTGGTTTTGCACTTGAGTGGGTGTCCATATTTTTTAGCATTTTCTTCGCTTCTCTTTCGAGTATCTCACGTGAGATGGATGCAAACTCAGGACGTAGCACGAGCAGAGCTCGCTCATAGTAGCGGTTTTCTGTGTCTGTAACTTCGATAATCTGGTGGCTTATTCCTTTTATCATATTTTACCCCTTTGGCACTTTTGTTATTATCCTTGACAAAAAACGGGTTTAGTATTCAGATAAGAGGGGCGTCGGCTAATATATTTTTAATTTCATAGAAAAATTTGAATTTAGAACTATACAAATAGTATTATTCGCTTTTTCAATAATAAATGTTGAAAACTATGTGGAAAACTATAATAACTTTTGAAAATTGACTTGAGTTTATCTGTATTATTGAGTTTTGATAGTTTTCCTTGTAGTTTCCACAAAACATTTTATAACTTCTTTTTACGAAAATTACCAACATTTTTTTACAAATAGTAATATTTTGTAAGTCAACAGCTTTTTTGAAAAATAACAAAAAAAGAAGACTTTCTTCAAAAAAAGCCTTCTTAGAGTGGTTGTTTTAAAATGTATCATACAAATAAATGTGACATCCAGATATCAAACAAAAAGGAACAAACGGTACCGCTTGTCAGTCCCAAAACTACACCGCCAAGTACATCGCTCAGATAGTGAACTCTTAAGTACATTCGCGAAAAGCTGATGATAAGTGCCACAAAGAGTACCGGAATGAAAATAATCGGCGGACACCTAAAAAGTGTTACAGCAAAAGTGCAGAATGACGAAGCTGTGTGACCGGATGGGAAAGAGTAGTCTTTCGGACTTTTGATGATGAGCTCTTCTTGCTCTAACTTCTGAGATGGTCGCATACGACCTATCGTGTGTTTGATGATGATTTCACCAAGGACGAAGTTCACACCGAGCGCAAGGGTGAGGAAGACTCCTGTTTCTCTGAAGTTTTTCATCAGCAAAAATGGAAAGCAAAGGGTTATCCACCAGATGAATGCGCCGTTGCCCAGCTTAGTGAAAAGGACCATTATTCTGTTTAAAAACGGGGTATGAATACGCGCGATTTTCTTAACAACGAGGTCGTCGAGTCGCTGGATTTTATCAAGCATAATAGTCTCCTGAAAGTAATATATATGTTATGATACCACAAAAGAGAGTGCTTGTGTAGTCTTTTTCGAAATTAGCGAAAAATTTTTGCACAAAATATTGACAAACAGAATTTAAAGTGCTAAACTATTCAAAAATCGAAAAAGCTGTGACGAAGACGGCTTTATTTATTTGTTTCCAGAGAGTCGGTGGTTGGTGTGAACCGACAGCAAGTATCTAAGTTAGCCCATCACTTCTGAGCTGAAAGCCCGAACGCTTTTGTTAGTAGACGCTTTCCGTGATTGCTGCGTAAAGGCATAGGGGTTGTTAGATCCCGAGAGTGGCAGTTTTACTGCAATTTGAGTGGTACCGCGAGTGTATTTTACACCCGTCTCAAAGATTTCTTTGAGGCGGGCTTTTTTGGTTTTTAAGATATTTTTCTTATAGGAGATGTTTTTATGGCACAAGTTGAAACTTCAAAGCTGCTTGAGGTGGCTGTGCGAATTAAAGAAATGCGCGAAATCTATGGTTTTTCCGTTGAAGAAATGGCGAAGAGAACTGAGGTTTCCGTTGAGCAGTACTGCGATTTTGAAAGTGGCAAGCAGGACTTCCCGTTCACATTTATTCACAAATGTTCTTTGGCATTCAATATCGGTATTTCCGATTTGTTAGAAGGTAAGAGTGCCCTGCTTTCATCTTATACAGTAACAAGAAAGGGTCAGGGTCAGCAGACAGCCAAGGAAGACGGTATTTCTATCTCTAACCTGGCTCCGATGTTTCGAAAGAAGATTTCTGAGCCATATTTTGTTACATACAAATATTCAAAAGAGCTTCAGGATAAGCCTATCCACCTTGCTAAGCATTCGGGTCAGGAATTTGACTTTGTTATAAAAGGAAGACTCAAAATTCAGGTTGGCGACAATGTTGAGTACCTCTCAGAAGGCGACAGCATTTACTATAACTCTTCCACTCCTCACGGTATGATTGCTGTTGATGGTGAAGAGTGTCAGTTCTTAGCGGTTGTACTTCCTGGTGAAAACGAGTCTGAGGATATCATCCGAGATACACTTGTTTCACACTCTGAAAACGCAGTTGAAAAACTCTTGTGTGAGGAATTCATCAAGACAGAGGTTGACGAAAACGGTTGCCTCAAGTCTATCGACTTTGAAAATGAAGACAGATATAACTTTGCTTTTGATACTGTTGATGCTATTGCAAAGAAAGACCCTGATAAGCTTGCGATGATTCACATCTCAAGAGATAAGGTTGAGAGAAGATTTACATTCAACGATATGAAGCGTGCGTCTGCTCAGGCGGCTAACTACTTCAAGAGCTTAGGCATCAAAAAGGGCGACAGAGTTATGCTTGTGTTGAAGCGTCACTACCAGTTCTGGTTTGCTATTTTAGGTTTGCACAAGCTTGGTGCTATCGCTATCCCTGCAACAAATCAGCTCCAGTCACACGACTTTGACTACCGATTCAACGCAGCTGGTGTCAGCGCTATTGTTTGTACTGCTGACGGCGATGTTGCAAATCAGGTAGAGCTTGCACTCGAAAAGTCACCAACCCTCAAGACTAAAGTTCTGGTCGGTGGTGAGCGTGAGGGCTGGCACAACTTCGATGAGGAGTTTGACCTTTTCTCAGCTCATTTCTACAGAAACGATGATACAGCGTGCGGTGATGACCCGATGCTTATGTTCTTCACATCAGGCACAACAGGTTATCCGAAAATCGCGCTTCATTCATACAAATATCCACTTGGTCACTTCATCACAGCTAAGTACTGGCATGGTGTCAGCGAAGATGGCCTGCACTTTACCATCTCCGACACAGGTTGGGGTAAAGCGCTGTGGGGTAAGCTCTATGGCCAGTGGCTCTCACAGGGTGCTGTGTTCACTTATGACTTTGACCGCTTTGATGCATCGGATATTCTCCCGATGTTTGCACAGTACAAGATTACAACATTCTGTGCTCCACCTACTATGCTTCGAATGATGATAAAGCAGGATATCTCAAAGTACGATTTCTCATCGGTACGCAGAGCAACAACAGCAGGCGAAGCGCTTAACCCTGAGGTTTACAAACAGTTCAAGATTGCAACAGGCCTCAAGCTCAAGGAAGGCTTCGGCCAGACAGAAACTACCCTTTCTATCGCTAATCTTATCGGTGAAGGTAGCAAACTAGGTTCCATGGGTAAGCCTGTGCCGCTTTATGATATCCACCTGCTCGACAGTGACGGCAACGAAGTCGTTGATGGTGAAGTCGGCGAAATCTGTATCAAAACAAGTGACAAGGTTCCTTGCGGTCTTTTCCTTGGTTACTATATGAACGAGGAGAAAACCAAGGAGGTTTACCACGACGGATATTATCACACAGGCGATACTGCTTGGCGTGATGAGGATGGTTTCCTCTGGTATGTTGGTCGAGTTGACGATGTTATCAAGTCTTCAGGCTACCGTATCGGACCTTTTGAGATTGAATCAGTTATTATGGAGCTTCCATATGTTCTTGAGTGTGGCGTTTCTGCTGAACCTGATGAAGTAAGAGGTCAGGTTGTCAAGGCTTCTATCGTGCTTGTCAAAGGCACAAAAGAGTCCGAGGAACTCAAGAAAGAGATCCAAAATTATGTCAAATCCCGTACAGCTCCGTACAAATATCCTAGAATCGTTGTATTCAGGGAAGATTTACCAAAGACAATCAGCGGCAAGATTCAGCGTAACAAGCTGTAATCATATACTATAAATATAGGAAAAATGTTGACATATTGACAAAGTTATGGTATATTTGTTCTAAGTTTAAAAAGGCTATGACGAAGAGTACACTTTGATATGACCTTCAGAGAGGCGACGGTTGGTGCAAGTCGCAGGAAACAGTCTTGGTGTTTGTAGCTTCTGAGCCGAGGGGAAGAAAGCCATGTGGTCAGTAGAACCTCTCCGTGATTGCTGCGTGAAGGCATAGGGGTTGTCAGACCCTGAGAGTGGCAAGATTTTCTTGCAATTTGAGTGGTACCGCGGGTGATTTTATGCGCTCGTCTCAAAGATAACTTTGGGACGGGTGCTTTTTTGTCCCAACTAAAAGGAGAATGTATCATGCAACAAATGACAGGTCTTGATTACAAAATTCAAGAAATGGCGGCTCGTATCAAAGAGCTTAGAGAAATCCAGAATCTCACAGTAGAGCAGATGGCGAAGAAAACCGATGTCACAGTTGAGGAGTATCTTAGCTGTGAGCAGGGCAAGAGCGACTTGAACTTTGCGTTTATTTATCGCTGTGCTATGGCGCTTTCGGTTAACGTCACAGATATCATCGAGGGTTATTCACCAAACCTTAAGAACTATTCAGTAACTCGAGCTGGTATGGGTCAGAAGGTAGCTCAGGCTCACGGTATGACTTACTATAACCTCGCGTATGCTTTCCAGAACAGAATCGCTGAGCCTCTTTATGTTCGCTCAATATATGATGAAAGTGCTCAGAACAACGACATCGAGCTCACAACCCACGAAGGTCAGGAGCTTGATATCGTAGTTGAGGGTAACCTCATGGTTCAGGTTGGTGAGCATAAGGAGATTTTGGGCCCTGGTGACTCAATCTACTTTGACTCTGACAAGCCTCACGGTATGATTGCGGTAAACGGCAAGGACTGTGTGTTCTATGCTATTGTCCTCAATCCTACAGGCGAGCCTATTCCTGAGCTTTCAAGTGGTAAGCTTGTTGAAATCAAGAAGACCGAACGTAAGCACGAAGCTGATCGTATCTACAGAAAGTATGTGGATATACAGGAAAATGAAAACGGCACTCCAACTTCTATCAAGTTCAAGAATACAGAGAAATTCAACTTTGCTTTCGATTTAGTAGATGAGCTTGCTGACAAAAAGCCTGACAAGCTCGCTATGTTACATATATCTAAAGATCACACAGAGCGTAGATTCACTTTCAAGGATATGAAGAAAGCGTCAGCTCAGTGTGCTAACTACTTCAAGTCACTCGGTATCAAAAAGGGTGACAGAGTTATGCTCATCTTAAAGCGTCATTACCAGTTCTGGTTCGCTATGCTTGGTCTCAACAAACTCGGCGCTATTGCTATCCCTGCTCCTAACCAGCTTCAGGCTCACGACCTTGAATACAGACTCAAGTCTGCTGGTATCTGCACAGTTATCTGTACTGCTGATGACGATGTTGCACATCAGGTTGATATCGCAAGTGCAGGCTATGATGGACTCAAGAACAAGCTTATCGTAAACGGTGATCGCGAGGGCTGGCGTACATTTGATGATGAGTATGTGCTTTACTCAACTCATTTCAACAGAACAGAGGAGTCACCTTGTGGTGATGACCTTATGCTTATGTACTTCACATCGGGTACATCAGGCTATCCTAAGATTGCTGCCCACAACTACAAGTATCCTCTTGGACATTTCCATACAGCAAAATACTGGCACAATGTTGACCCTGAGGGCATCCACTACACCATTTCCGACACAGGTTGGGCGAAGGCTATGTGGGGTAAGCTTTATGGCCAGTGGCTTTGCGAAGCGGCAACATTCGTTTATGACTTTGACCGCTTTGATGCGGCTGATATCCTGCCGATGTTTGCTAAATACAAGATTACAACATTCTGTGCTCCACCAACAATGCTTAGAATGATGGTAAAACAGGATATCTCAAAATATGATTTCTCTTCTGTTCAGCATATGACAACTGCGGGTGAAGCGCTCAACCCTGAGGTTTACCGTCAGTTTGAAAAGGCAACAGGCCTCCAGATTATCGAGGGCTTTGGTCAGACTGAGAGCACAATGATTGTTGGTAATATGACAGGTGCTAAGCACAAAATCGGTTCAATGGGTAAGCCTGCTCCTATCTACGATGTTATGCTCGTGGATGCTGATGGAAATGAAGTTCCTGATGGTGAGCCTGGCGAAATCGTTGTTAACCTCAAGAATGGTCACCCTTGCGGTCTCTTTGTTGGCTACTACGGCGACGAGGAAAAGACAAGAGAAGTTATGCACGACGGCATTTATCATACAGGCGACGTTGCTTGGCGTGATGAGGACGGCTTCTTCTTCTACGAAGGAAGAGTTGACGATGTTATCAAGTCTTCAGGCTATCGTATCGGACCATTTGAGATTGAGTCAGTTATTATGGAGCTTCCATATGTACTCGAGTGTGGCGTTTCTGCTGCTCCTGACGAAGTGAGAGGCCAGATTGTCAAGGCTTCTATCGTTCTTACAAAGGGCACAGTAGCTACTGATGATTTGAAGAAAGAAATTCAGTCATACGTTAAGAGTCGTACAGCTCCTTACAAATATCCACGACTTGTTGTGTTCAGAGATGAACTTCCAAAGACAGTAAGTGGAAAAATCCAGAGAAACAAGCTTTAATTATGAGAGAATTTAAGAGAATCACCTTGCTTTGCGGGCACTACGGAAGCGGAAAAACCAACGTAGCGGTCAATATGGCTCATATGCTGAAAAAAAGCCGTGAGCGCGTTGCGATTGCTGACCTGGATATTGTCAACCCGTACTTTCGCTCAATGGACAGTAGCAAAGAGCTTACTGACAACGGCATCAAGCTCATTGTATCAGCTTTTGCGAACTCCAATGTTGATATTCCCGCATTGCCACAGGATATGTATGCTATAACCGACGATAAGGATTTATCCGTTATTATCGATGTCGGAGGCGACGACAGAGGTGCACTTGCACTGGGTCGTTTAGCTAAGGAGATAAATGAGGAGAATGATTACGAAATGCTCCTCGTTATCAACTGTTTCAGACCACTTACCAGAGACGCTAAGTCAACTATTGAAGTTATGCGCGAAATCGAGTGTGCAGGTCACATTAAGTTCACCGGAATTGTGAACAACTCGAATTTAGGTGCCATCACAACGGCTGATGATGTGTTAGGTTCTGTGGAATATGCAAATGAAGTAGCCCAAATGGCAGGACTTCCTATTGTGTATACAACGGTTGATGAAAACATATATAATGACTTATGCGACAAGATTGAAAATCTCTTGCCACTGAGTCTTCAGGCAAGACCTGTATAAGACAAAAATTAAGGAAAGGGAGAGTTTTAAATGGCTAAATTAACATTCAAAACTGACAACTGCAAGGGTTGCGGACTGTGCATTCAGGCATGTCCAAAGAACTTGCTTATCCTTGCAAAAGACGAAATCAACAAAAAGGGTCATCACCCTGCAGTTATTACAGACGAAAGTAGCTGTATCGGTTGCGCATTTTGTGCAACAATGTGTCCTGACTGCGTAATTAAGGTAGAGAGGTGAGAATATGGCAGATAAAGTTTTGATGAAAGGTAACGAAGCTATTGCTGAGGCTGCTATTTTAGCAGGTTGTAAGCACTACTTCGGTTATCCTATTACTCCACAGACAGAAATCGCTGCTTATATGGCTAAGAAAATGCCAAAAATCGGCGGTTGTTTCCTCCAGGCTGAAAGCGAAATCGCTGCTATCAATATGGTATATGGTGTAGCTTCAACCGGTAAGCGTGTTATGACATCATCTTCTTCACCTGGTATTTCTTTGAAGGGTGAGGGTCTTTCATACATGGCAGGTTCAGACCTCCCATGTCTTATCGTAAACGTACAGCGTGGCGGCCCTGGTCTTGGCGGTATCCAGCCTAGCCAGTCTGACTATTTCCAGGCTACAAAGGGTGGCGCACACGGCGACTTTAGAATGATCGTTTTAGCTCCTGCATCAGTTCAGGAAATGGCTCAGCTTACAGTAAAGGGCTTTGAGCTTGCTGATAAGTACAGAATGACTTCTATGATTCTTGCTGACGGTACTATGGGCCAGATGATGGAGCCTGTAGAGCTCGACTTTGATATCAAAGAGCGTCCAGCTACTCCTTGGGCTACAACAGGCACAAAGCTTGAGCGTGAGCACAACATCGTAAACTCACTCTCACTCGTTGCTGAAGAGCTCGAGAAGCTCAACTTTGAGCGTTTTGAGCGTTACAAGGCTGTTGAAGAGAACGAAGTTATGTACGAAGAGTTCATGACTGAGGATGCAGACATCATCGTTGCTGCTTTCGGTATCGCTTCCCGTGTTTCTAAGAACGCTATTGTTGAAGCTAGAAAGCAGGGCATCAAGGTTGGTCTTATCCGTCCTATCACACTCTGGCCATTCCCTAAGGCTCCATTTGAAAAAGCTGCAAAGACAGCTAAAGCTTTCATTTCAGTAGAGCTTTCAATGGGCCAGATGATCGAAGATGTTAAGCTTGCAACAGGTTGCAAGGTTCCTGTTACATTATGTAATCGCGCAGGTGGTATGATTCCAACACCTGAGCAGGTATTAGAAGCTATTATCAAAGCAAACGGAGGTGCAAACTAATGGCAGTAGTATTTGATAAACCACATGCTTTGACAGACGTGCCTATGCACTACTGTCCTGGTTGCTTACACGGTGTTGTACACCGTCTTGTTGCTGAGGTTATTGACGAGCTCGGTATCGAGGGCAGAACTATCGGTATTGCACCGGTTGGTTGCTCAGTTATGGCATATAACTATTTCAACTGTGATATGATTGAGGCGGCTCACGGTCGTGCTCCTGCAGTTGCAACAGGTGTTAAGCGTTCAGACCCTGAAAACAACATCGTATTTACATATCAGGGCGATGGCGACCTTGCTTCTATCGGTATGGCTGAAACAGTACACAGTGCTGCTAGAAACGAGAACATCACAGTTATCTTCATCAACAACGCTATTTATGGTATGACAGGCGGTCAGATGGCTCCAACATCACTTCCTGGTCAGGTAACACAGACTTCTCCATACGGTCGTGACGTTAACCACTGCGGTTATCCTATCCGTGTTTGCGAGATGCTTTCTCAGCTTGAAGGTCCTGAGTACCTCGAGCGTGTTACAGTAAACTCAGTTAAAAATATCAAAAACGCTAAGAAAGCTATCAAAAAGGCTTTCCAGAACCAGATTGACGGCAAAGGCTTCTCACTCGTTGAGGTTGTATCATCTTGTCCAACAAACTGGGGTATGACTCCTGTTGATGCACTCAAGTGGATTGATGAGAAAATGCTCCCATACTACCCACTCGGCGTTTATAAAGACAGATCAGCAAGTAAGGAGGAAGCATAATGGCTACTACACAGTTTTTATTCTCAGGCTTTGGCGGCCAGGGTATCCTTTTCGCTGGTAAGTTCATCGCTTACAAAGGTCTTACTGAAGACAAGCAGGTAAGCTGGCTTCCATCTTACGGTCCTGAAATGCGTGGCGGTACAGCTTCTTGTTCTGTTATCGTTTCTGACGACCCGGTTGGTTCACCTATCGTTTCTAATCCTGATGTTCTGGTTGCATTAAACCTCCCATCACTCGATCGTTTTGAGAAAGATGTTAAGCCGGGCGGATTCATCTTCGCTGACTCAACTCTTATTGAGAGAAAAGTAGAGCGTGACGATGTGAATGTTTTCTACATTCCAGCTACACAGCTTGCTTCTGACAACGGTATGCCAACTCTTGCTAACATGATCGTTATGGGCAAAATGCTCAAAGAGCTCGGCGACTTTGACAAGACAGGTATTGAGAACGGTCTTAAGAAGGTTATCTCAGCTAAGCGCGCAGATATGATGGATTTAAATGTCAAGGCTCTTGAACTTGGCGCTAATAACTAATTTATATAGTTAAACATTAAGAAGGTGTTTTAATTGAATATCACAATCACAAAAACAACTGCTCCAAAGGCTAAACCTGACGAGTCATCTTTAGGCTTTGGTAAGATTTTTACAGACCATATGTTCATGATGGATTACAACAAGGAGACAGGTTGGACTAACGCTAGAATCGTTCCTTTTGAGAACCTTTCAATCCACCCTGCTTCAACTGTACTCCACTATGGTTCTGAGATTTTTGAGGGCCTTAAGGCTTACAGAAGAGCTGACGGCAAAGTTCAGCTTTTCAGACCTATCGAGAACATCAGAAGAATGAACCGCAGTGCTGAGCGTCTTTGCCTGCCACAGATTCCTGAGGAAGAGGCTCTTGAAGCACTCCTCAAGTTCGTTGAGGTTGAGCAGGACTGGACTCCACACAGTGAGGGTACTTCTCTGTATCTCAGACCATTTATGTTCGGTAACGACGAGTCTTTAGGCGTTCACGCTGTAGCTAACGCTACTTATGTTATCATCGCGTCCCCAGTAGGTTCATACTACGCAGAGGGCATCAATCCTGTTAAGATTATGATTGAGGACGAAGACGTTCGTGCTGTTAAGGGTGGTACAGGTTACGCTAAGTGTGGCGGTAACTATGCTGCTTCTAACCGTGCAGGCGAGCGCGCTGCTCAGCAGGGCTACTCACAGGTTTTATGGCTTGATGGTGTTGAGAGAAAGTACATCGAAGAAGTTGGCGCAATGAACGTTATGTTCAAAATCGACGGCGAAATCGTTACTCCAATGCTCTCAGGTTCAATCCTTCCTGGTATCACTCGTATGAGCTGTCTTGAAGTTCTCCGCAAAGAGGGCTACAAGGTATCTGAAAGACTCCTTTCTATCGACGAGCTCGAAGAAGCTATGGAATCTGGCAAGCTCGAGGAAGCTTGGGGTTGCGGTACTGCGGCTGTTATTTCACCAATCGGTGAGCTTTGCTACAAGGGCAAGAAGTACGCAGTTAACAACGGCGAAATCGGTGAGACAACACAGTACCTCTATGATACATTAACAGGTATCCAGTGGGGCAAAATCGAAGATAACTTCGGTTGGGTTGTTGAACTTTAATTTTATAAAAATTGATGGGAGGGTTTACGCCCTCCCTTTTTACCTCTTTGCTTTTGCAGGGAGGTTTATTTTTGTTTGTCATTTTCATTCTGCATATTGAACAAAAACAATATATAAAATTTATAACATTTGATAATAGCTAGTGTTATGCTTGAGTGCTATAATTAATAGGTAAAAAGATACATAGGAGGAGATACGATGAAAAAATTATTATCGTTATTGCTCGCAGTTGTTATGGTAGCTAGTGTATTCTTCGCTGTGCCATTTACTGCTTTTGCGGCAGAGGCAGAGATTACAGGTACATCACTTTCATATTCTGAAGACGGCTTTGTATTTAATATAGATGTTGCTACTGGTGCAGCAAGCATAGATGACTATACTGGTTCAGCAGCATATCTTTATATTCCATCTTATGCTGCTGGTTTTCCTATAAAATACATAGATAGTTTAGCATTTTTTTATTGCAGTAGCCTTATAGGTGTTTATGTTTCGGAAACTGTAACAAATATAGGCAATAGTGCATTTGGTAGTTGCTACAATCTTGAATTTGTCAATATACCAAAAAGCGTGACAGCCATAGGAAAAGATGCTTTTAGTAATTGCTCTAGACTTGAAGAGATCTGCATATATAATCCACAGTGTGATATTAGCTCCTCTGGAATATCTGCAAATGTTGCTATTTATGGTTGTTATAATTCAACAGCACAGAAATATGCTAAAGCAAATGGTAACAAATTTTCTATAATTTGTGATGCATTTAAGTGGGAACATAAATATGAGTTTCTGGAAGCTGTACCACCTACTGCTTTTGAAAGTGGTTTGACGGATGGTATTATTTGTTCTGTTTGTAAAACTATTATTCTTGAGCAAGAAGTAGTACCAGCACTTCATAATGCTGTTTTTGTCGAGGGTTACAAGGCTACCTGTGAGACAGACGGCCTAACAGATGGTTATTATTGTCAGGATTGTGGTGAAACAATTGTAGAACAAGAGGTCATTCCTGCTACCGGTCACACTTTAGGTAGGGAAGCAGATTGTACTCATGCACTACGGTGTACTGTATGTGGTGAAGAGTTTGAACCAGCACTTGGTCATACTGAAGTAATTGATGAAGCAGTTGCACCTGGTTGTGAAAAGACAGGACTAACAGAGGGCAAGCACTGCTCAGTATGTAATGAAGTTTTAATTTATCAACATACAATTTCTGCAACAGGTCATAATCCTATAGTTGTACCTGCTGTTTCAGCAACTTGTAAAAATGATGGTAGAACCAAAGGTTCTGAGTGCGAATACTGCGGAAAGGTGTATATCGCTTCAACTGTTATTCCTAAGCTTGAGCATAATGTGGTTGCAGTTGAAGACCTTGCACCAACCTGCGAAGAAGACGGATATAAGGGTAGACAGTGCTGTTCTATGTGTGAAGAAGTTATGGTAGAGGGTGAAGTTATCCCAGCTTTAGGTCACACAGAGGTAGTTGATAAAGGCTATAAAGAAACTTGTACAAAAGATGGTTTAACACAGGGCTCACATTGCTCGGTATGTGATAAAGTTCTTGTAGCACAAGAAGTGGTCCCTCAAACAGGGCATACAGAAGCTACTCTTGAAGGTTATGAAGTTACTTGCGAAGAGGATGGTTTAACCGATGGTTCTTATTGTTCAGTATGTAGAGAAATTCTGGTTGAACAGACAGTAATCCCTACAAAAGGACATACTTTAGGTGCCGATGCAGATTGCACTCATGCACAACAGTGCACTGTGTGTGGTGAAGAGTTAAAAGCTTCTTTAGGTCATAATTATGTTGCAGTTGTTACTCAACCTACTTGTGAGGAAGATGGATATACAACATACACTTGTTCACGTTGTGGTGATTCTTATGTCGCTGATGAAGTTGAAGCTACAGGTCACACAGAGGTTATCGATAAAGCTGTAGCACCTGATTGCGAGAACACAGGTCTTACAGAAGGTAAACACTGCTCAGTATGTGATAAAGTTTTAGTCAAACAGGAAGTTGTAGACGCTTTAGGTCACACAGAAGTTGTAGACAAAGCTGTTGCTCCTGATTGTGAGAACAGTGGTCTTACCGAGGGTAAACACTGTTCAGTATGTGATAAAGTCCTTGTTGAACAGACAGTTATTCCATCAAAGGGTCATACACTAGGTTCTGGCGCTGATTGTACTCACGCACAAGAATGTACAGTATGCGGTAAACAGCTCGAGGCGGCTTTAGGTCATGACTACGTCGCTTTTGTTACTTCACCTACTTGTGAGGAAGATGGATATACAACATACACTTGTTCACGTTGTGGTGATTCTTATGTTGCTGATGAAGTTGAAGCTACAGGTCACACAGAAGTTATCGACAAAGCTGTCGATCCTGATTGTGAAAACACAGGTCTACGTGAGGGCAAGCATTGTTCAGTTTGTAACGAAGTTTTAGTTGAGCAAGAAGTGATCCCTGCAAAAGGACATAACGAAGTGCTTGACAGAGGCTATAACGCAACCTGTGAAGAAGAAGGACGCGAAGATGGCTCGCATTGTACAGTATGTGACAAGGTTTTAGTTGAGCAAGAAGTGATCCCTGCAAAAGGACACACAGAAGTAGTTGACAAGGGTTATGAGCCAACTCACGATAAAGATGGACTGACAGATGGTTCTCATTGTTCAGTTTGTGACAAGGTACTTGTTCCTCAGGAAGTTATACCTGCTTTGGAATATGAACTTGCTGATGTTGACTCAGACGGAAGAGTAACTGTTCTTGATGCAACTGTTATCCAGCTTTATCTTGCAGATAAGAGAGCTCTTGATGAAGTTCAGCTCAAGTGTGCAGATGCCGATAAAGACGGCAAAGTAACAGTTCTGGATGCAACATATATCCAGATGTTCCTCGCAGGACTTATCTCATCATTATAAAATCGTAGGGGAGGGTTTTGTGCCCTCCCTTTTATTTTTGAGACGATGCCCGCGTCGTCCCCTACAAATTGAACATATGGACAAAGCATTTTTTCTTTTGCAGTGGTCAAAGTGGGAAAAATCGTGATATTTTGTTGACAATTCAAGGTCTGTGTGATATATTAGTAACAATATTTTTAAATGCGATGAAGAAATTATTTTTTATCCTAAGTTTTTTCAGAGAGCCGTTGGTTGGTGCGAGACGGTAAAAACGGATGAAGAAGTCTCATTTTGGAGCAGAATCGCCGAAGTTATTAAGCGATTACGGTTTGCCCCGTTACCATGGCAAAGGGCTTGTTTGAGCCTTAATGAGTTGACCGATTCTTCGGTAAACAGGGTGGTACCGCGATATTTTCGTCCCTGAGGCTATGCCTTGGGGACTTTTTTATTATCTATTCATTGCAATTTTTTGCTAAAAGAGGTTGATTATTATGAAACAAATCAGAATTGCCGACACAACATTGTGTAAAGAAAATAGCAGCTTCAGCTTCAAAGAGAAGCTCGAAATCGCTCGCCAGCTCGAGAAGCTCGCGGTTGATACTATTGAGCTACCTGAAATTGTGAATGAAAGAACAGATATCCTATTTGTACGTACAGTTGCTTCTTTTGTGAAGAAGAGCGTTATCTCTGTTGCTGCTGGTTCAAGTTTGGACAGTATCGACAAGGCAGCTCAGGCGCTTTCAAATACAGCTCATCCTTGTATTCGTATTGAGCTTCCTGTTTCTCCTGCTTTGATGGAGTACACATGCCACAAAAAAGCTCCGAAGATGATTTCATACATAAAAGAGTGCGTTGAAAAGGCTAAGAGTCTTTGTGATAATGTTGAGTTTTGTGCTGTTGATGCAACAAGAGCCGAGAAAGGTTTCCTCAAAGATGTTATCGAGGTAGCGGTAGAAAGCGGTGCAACTTCAATTTCAGTTTGCGACAGCGCTTCATCGATGCTCCCTGATGATTTCGCTGACTTTGCTGAGAAAATTGCGAAGAAAGCCCATGTTCCTATGGGCGTTAAGTGTGACAACAAAAACGGCATTGCAACTGCTCAGGCTATCCTTTCTGTCAGAAAGGGTGTGGACATCGTCAAGACAGCTGTTGATGGCGATTGTGTACCACTCGACGAGTTTATTACTATGGTCAAGAACTGTGGAGATAACTACGGTTTTTATTCAAATATCAGATTCACAGAGATGCACAGAATCATCAAGCAGATTAATCGCATCGCAGAAAACGCAAACAACGAGAATTCTGCTTTGAGCGTTGCTGATGTTGACGAAAATTCTATCCACCTTGATTCAAAAGATTCAGCTGAGGACGTTGCTGTTGCTGTGAAAAAGCTTGGCTATGACCTTACTGAGGAAGACGAAGCTAAGGTTTATGAAGAGTTCCTGCGTGTTGCAGAGAAAAAGAATGTCGGTTCAAAAGAGCTCGACGCGATTGTTGCATCTGTTGCTTTGCAGGTTCCTGCAACATACAAACTCATTTCTTATATTATTAACAACGGTAATATTATCAACTCAAGTGCTCAGCTCACTCTTGAGAAAGACGGCGAGACTTTGCAGGGTATCTGCATTGGTGATGGTCCTGTTGATGCGGCTTTCCTCGCTATCGACCAGATTGTCGGTTATCACTACGAGCTCGACGATTTCCAGATTCAGTCAGTAACTCAGGGAAAAGAAGCTATGGGTAGCGCTGTTGTAAAACTTCGAAACGGCTCGAAGCTTTATAGCGGTAACGGTATTTCTACCGACATTATCGGCGCAAGTATCAGAGCATACCTGAACGCTGTCAACAAAATTGTGTATGAGGAGGTATAAAAATGAAGCTGTCATTTTCTACAAAAGGTTGGCATAACAGCCAGTTTGAAGATTTTTGTGAAGCCGCAACTTACATCGGCTTTTCGGGCATTGAGCTCCATAACATTTATAACCGCCTTTTCACAGAGAAAGATGGTGCTTTCCACGATTACGCCGCTGCGGCTACATTAAGACGACTTTTTGAAAAGGGTCTCGAGATTCCTTGTATTGATGTTGTTTCGGATATTTCAAAGTCTGAATGTGAAGCTGACGCTATAACTGAAATCAAGCGTTGCATTGAAATTGCTTCTAACCTTCGAATCCCACACATCCGTATGCGTGTGAATAACACAGACGATAAAGAAGGTGCTATCGCTCAGGTCAAGAAGACTATAAGCGAAGTTCACGATATCGCAGTTGAAAATAAAGTTATTCTGTTACTCGAGACATCAGGACTATTCGCTGATACTAAAGTTCTGTGCGAAGTGCTCGATTCTTTTGCAAGCGACAATGTTGCGGCTTTGTGGCACCTTTCTCACGCTTATTTCACCTGTGGTGAAAGCCCTGAGCAGGTTATCAAGAACCTCGGTGCTTATGTCAAGCATGTTCATTTTTCTGATGCGAAAAAGGTTGACGGTGAGGTTGAGTATTGCTTAGCAGGTGAGGGTGACTTGCCAATCAGCGATATGATGCTCGCGTTGAGTTCTGTTAACTACGACGGCTATATCTCACTTATCTGGGACCCTGCTTGGTGCGAAGAGCTCGATGATATGGAGATTATTTTCTCACAGTTCAAGGAGTTTATGAAGCAGTTCGACGACACTTCAAAGAACAAGAAAACTCTCTACTATAACAACACTCATACAGGAAAGTACGTCTGGAAAAAGGATTTGCTGATTGATTGCACTTTTGCTGATGTACTTGACAGAATGGTTGAGGAATTCCCTGACCAGTATGCGTTCAAATACACAACTCTTGACTATACAAGAACATATACAGAATTTCGAGATGATGTCGACACCTTTGCGCGTGCGCTGATTGCTATGGGCGTAAAGGCAGGCTCAAAGGTTGCGATGTGGGCTTCAAATGTTCCGCAGTGGTACATCGCATTCTGGGCTACTGTTAAAATCGGTGCCATCTTAGTTACTGTTAACACATCATACAAAATCCACGAAGCTGAGTATCTCCTCAGACAGTCTGATACTCACACTCTCATTATGACAGAAGGCTCCAAGGACACTCACTACGGCAAAATCGTTGCACAGCTTTGTCCTGAGCTTGAAAATACAAAGGTGGGCTCACCGCTTCACTCAAAGCGTCTGCCATTCCTTAGAAGTGTTATCACAGTCGGTTTTTCTCAGAAAGGCTGTATGACATGGAAAGATGCTGTTGAGCTTTCATCAAAAGTTCCGCTTTCTGAAGTTCACCGAATGGCAGCTTTAGTTGACAAAGATGATGTTTGTAATATGCAGTATACATCAGGTACAACAGGCTTCCCTAAGGGTGTTATGCTCACTCACTACAATATCGTTAACAACGGTAAGTGTATCGGTGACAGAATGGATCTGTCAACAGCTGATCGAATGATGATTCAGGTTCCGATGTTCCATTGTTTCGGTATGGTACTTGCTATGACAGCTACCATGACTCACGGCGGTACTATTTTACCGCTTCCTTATTTCTCACCGAAGCCTGCACTTTCTTGTATCAATAACGAGCATATCACAGCGTTCCACGGTGTACCTACTATGTTTATTGCTCTGCTTGAGCACGAAGACTTCGACAAAACCGATTTCTCATATATGCGTACAGGTATTATGGCAGGTTCACCTTGTCCTATCTCTGTTATGCAGGACGTAGTTGATAAGATGAATATGAAAGAAATCACCATTGTTTATGGTCAGACAGAAGCGTCCCCTGGTTGTACTATGAGTTCAACTGACGACCCACTCGAAGTTCGAGTTTCAACGGTTGGTCGTGCTTTGCCTGAAATCGAGTGCAAGATTGTTGACCCTGAAACTGGTGAAGAATGTGACTATGATGTTCCTGGCGAGTTTGTAGCAAGAGGCTACAACATTATGAAAGGCTACTATAAGATGCCTTTGGCTACTGCAGCAGCTATCGACAAGGATGGCTGGCTCCATACAGGCGACCTTGCTTGTAAAACTAAAGACGGCAACTATCGTATCACAGGACGACTGAAAGATATGATTATCCGCGGTGGCGAGAATATCTATCCTAAGGAGATTGAAGAGTTCATTTATACTCACCAGAAGGTATCTGACGTACAGGTTATCGGCGTTCCTGATGAACAGTACGGCGAGGAGATTATGGCTTGCATTATCCTCAAAGACGGTGAAACAATGACCGAACAGGAAATGAAAGACTACATCGGTGCTAATATGGCTCGACACAAAGTTCCTCGTTATATCGACTTCGTTACATCTTTCCCAACCAACGCGGCAGGCAAGATTATGAAGTACAAAATGCGTGAGCAGGCTGTTGAAAAGTTAGGCTTGCAGAAGGCGCAGAGTGTGGAGACTGCATAATGTATAAGAATTACAAAGTAATAGACGCGCATTGTCACATCTATCCCGAGAAGATTGCGAGCAAGGCTGTTGGAGGTACCGACAACTTCTATGACATTGTGTCAAAGTGCGAGGGCACTATAGATGATTTGCTCATCCGTGGCAAGAAAGCAGGAGTTGACCACTTCATCGTTCAGTCGGTAGCAACAACCCCGAAACAGGTGAGGTCCATCAACGAATTCATCGCAAAAAGCGTGAAAGAGCACGAGGGACTGCTCACAGGACTCGGTACACTTCACCCTGACAGCGAAGATAAACGTGCTGATGTTGAACATCTGGTGAGCTTAGGACTTAAGGGTGTGAAGCTTCACCCTGACATCCAGCGTTTTGCGATTGATGATGAGAGATGTCTTGAGATTTACGATTTGTGCGAGGAATTTAACCTCCCTGTACTTATGCATACAGGCGATAATCGTTACGATTTTTCTAACCCGAATCGCTTGTTACCAGTGCTCAAGCGTTACAAGAAGCTCACAGTTATCGGTGCTCACTTCGGTGGTTGGTCGATGTGGGAGGATGCGTGCAACGAGTATAAGGGAATCGAGAACTTTTATGTTGATTGTTCTTCAAGTCTTTATGCTATCACCCCGCAAGCTGCGAAAAAGGTTGTCCGCACATATGGTGCAGAACACGTGCTTTTTGCAACTGACTATCCTATGTGGGACCCTAGCGAAGAAATCGAGCGTTTTATGGCAATCGGCTTGACCGATGAAGAAAACGAGATTATCTTCTCGAAAAACGTGATGAAACTTTTTGATATCAAGCTATAAGAAAAGCCTACCTTTGTTTTAAACAGAGGTAGGCTTGTTTTTTTTATTTAACCGTTTTCCAAAGCAGATAGTTGTTATCAACAATAGTCTGGAGCTTGCCGTCTTCTTTGAGAAAGCTCAGATACGAGCGCACGGTGCTTCCGACAAGTGAGTGCTGTTTGAAGTTCATCGAGAGCTCATAAGTGTAGAACAGCTCACTCAAAATAGCTTCGAAAGTTTTCGGGGTTTCGCAAAGCTCTGTGATTTTGTCAGCGATTTCGAAAATCTTGTTTCGATTTAATTCAATCAACGGTTTTATATCATTTACTGTTTCAACGTGAGACATAATGAATGTGTCGACGTCCATATTTTCAACAAACTCGAGTGATTGAAGATGCTTTTTGATGTCGAGAAGATATGTGATGCCGTATTTCTTGAGGATGAATTCGCTACACACAATATCACCCACAAAGGCAACATTATCAGGGGTCACAATCGCAATCATACCAAGCGAATGTCCTGAAATATCATAGATTTTAAGTTCGTGTGGAAAGTCAGGTGAGCTGATATCCTTAGGTTCAGAACTTTCAGCGAGAAAGAATTTGTGACGTAAATCCTGAGGAAAATATCCTCCGTAGATGTGAAGCGGATTTATCAGCGTGTGCTTGATGAATGGGATATCAAGCGTTGAACAAAAGATATCGCATCCTGTAATTTCTTGAATATATGCATTTCCGCCGATGTGGTCAGCGTGGGCATGAGTGTTGATGATGCCCTTGATGTTCCATCCATGCTCGTTGCAAATACGAAGAGTACGCTTTGCGGAGCCCTTGTCGGAGCCTGAGTCGATAAGATAAACATCTTTTTCATTCTGCCTGTATATTCCGACCTTTGACGGGCTTTCGATAAAATAGCATTTTTCACTTACCTGTACCAGTTCAAACATTTTAATCACCTTACTTATTATACTTCCCGAAAACTCAATATTCAATACTAAAGTGATGCACCAATGTGAATTATCGCGTTTCCTTTTGATAGAGCCTTAGCACTTTCGTTGAGCCTTGCAACGAATGGTTTTGTTCCTCTGACTGCTTTTGAATATTCCGACAGTATGTTTTGTGCTTTTTTCGGTACAACAGGATAGTCAAACACAAGATAGTATTTATCATTATACATATAAACTGAGTTGTTGTAGAAAAAGACGTCGGTGTAGTAGAGCTTTTGCACAGATGTGAGCAAATCATCGACATTTTCAAAGCGGTAGCACGGATATTCTTTGATTCGCTTTATGCGGTACTTTTTGCGATTGGTTTTCTTGTCTTTAAGCGTTATGAGAAGAACACACCCGCTTTCCATCGGAACTGCCTCGCAGAGAATGCTTTTGTTATCGTTTGGCGCAAAAGAGCTGTTGAGAGCAACGCTGAGCAGTTTGCTTATAACTTTCTTTGAATGTGGGTCAGATAATCCTATACTGTCAAATTCAAGTTCAAAGTTCTTCATATCATCAGCTGACAGCGTTACCATAACTTTGTCGTTTGATAATTGCGAAATTTTCATATAGCTACACCCCTTTGTCGCATTTCTATATACATACTATGCGAAAGGGTCTTATTATGCAATGGTTAGTTTTTGGTTGTAAAAAATGCTCACTTTTATTGACACAATATAGTGGGGATGATAAAATCAAAGACGGAAAGATTTTTTATCTAAAGGAGAGATTTACTATGCCTAAGTGGCTTTCAAATGCTGTTTTTTATGAGATTTATCCGCAGAGCTACTGTGACTCAAACGGAGATGGTATCGGCGATATTCAGGGTATCATTTCGAAGCTCCCATATATCAAGGAGCTTGGATGTAACGCGCTTTGGATTAATCCGATTTATGATTCACCTTTTATGGATGCAGGATACGATGTCAGAGACCACAAGAAGGTGGCTGAAAGATACGGCACACTTGAAGATGTCAAAGAGCTCCTTTCTACTGCTCACGATATGGGAATCAAGGTTCTTTTTGACCTTGTTCCAGGTCATACAAGTGACCAAAATGACTGGTTCCTGCAGGCTAAGAAAGCTGAGAAAAACGAGTACTCTGACTGCTATATTTTCACAAAGTCAGTATGGGATGCTCCGCCTCAGTACCGCCTTATGTGTGGCGTTTGTGAGCGAGATGGTAACTATCTCATCAACTACTTCTCTTCTCAGCCTGCTTTGAACTACGGCTTCAAGGAGATAACTCACCCAGCATGGCAGCTTTCTTGTGATGACCCTAAGGTTTCGAAAACTGTTGAGCTTATCAAGGATATCATGAGATACTGGATGGATCTCGGTGTTGACGGCTTTCGAGTTGATATGGCTGACTCACTCGTTAAAAATGACGATGACAAGGAAGCTACATCTAAAATCTGGGCTGACATTCGACAGATGATGGACAAGGACTATCCTGAGTGTGCCCTCGTTTCTGAGTGGTGCAACCCACAGCGTTCTATAAATGACGGCGGTTTCCACATGGACTTTTATCTCGACCACTATGGCAACGGATATTCAACCCTTTTCCGTTATCTTGTGGATGATGAGAACAAGAGCTTTTTCTCCGATAGCGCGAGTGGCGAGCTCACTACATTCCTTGATGAATACCTCGAGAACTATCCAAAGACAAAGGACAACGGTTATATCTGCTTTATGACCAACAACCACGATATGCCTAGGGCAACATTCTATATGAGTGAAGAGATGATCAAGCTGAGTCACACATTTATGATGACTATGCCTGGCGTTCCGTTTGTTTACTATGGTGACGAAATCGGTATGAGATATCAGACCAACCTTGTGTCAAAAGAGGGTGGTTTCTCCCGTACAGGTTCACGTACTCCTATGCAGTGGGATAGTTCCAAGAATCTTGGTTTCTCAACTGCTGATGAAGACAAGCTTTATCTTCCTGTTGACAAGAGCGAGGACGCTCCTACTGTTGAAAACACAAAGGGTGTGGACGGTAGCATCTACGAGAACCTCAAGACTCTCATCGCACTTCGTCACGAAAATGTTGAACTCAGAAATGGTTCGGATTTCGAGCTTGTTAGTGCTGAGAAAGGTACTAACGTTTTTGTATACAAGCGCGGAGCTTTCACAGTTTGCTTCAATGTATCTGCTGAACAAAAGGTGGTTGAGCTCGATAACGCAGGCGAAGTTGTTTTCGCACTCGGTGAATATGACCTTAACAAGACAACCCTCATTCTTAAGGGCAGAAACGCTGTTATAATCAAAGCATAATAAATAAAAAACCGCAGGAGTTTTCGAAATGAACTCCTGCGTTTTTTTATACTTGTGAGATTTGAACAAATACATTTTATGATTTATATAATATCCTACAATTTACATATATTTCTGATAGGTGTATAATTGAATTGTAACATTTGTTCAATTAAGTTATTTGTATTATTGGACGTCGTGGGGGGTGTATTAAACATAAACCATAATTTGAGTTTGAGGTTATTTTAATATGAAAAAGGAGATGATTTTATGAAAAAAATTATATCTTTTGTAATGGTATTGATTTTGATATCTCTTTCTTGTGTACCAGTATTAGCAAGTGAGAATAATCAGCCTGCTAGTCAAGATTTGTTTGAGGATAGATTTATTGAACAATATGGTTGGCCATCATTTTATAGTGAGCTTTACTATCACTATACAGAACAAAATGGTGAGATGTCTATAGATTGGGCATTTATTCACTGTGTAAAAGATATGTGGGATACATTTGGATTTAGTTCATATTTGATTTTAGGAGACAAAGTTTTTGAGCCAGGCGATGTGGAGTATAAACCTTTCTTTGTTCCATATGCGGTATATGATGTAGAAAAAGATGAATTTATCGATATTCAGTATGCAGATTATACTCAGTATGAAGGAATCGAGGAGTGCATGAATAAGTGGGCAGTAGGAAGAGTGATTGGTGATATGGATATAGATGGGACACTATCTGTACTTGATGCAACTGTTATCCAGAGGTGTTTTGCTGGTATTGAGGAATTCTCCCAGTATGATTTATGTGAAAGCTATAATCATTCAGCTGTATATGGAACTGAAAAGTTAGCTTATTATTCTGACTTCGACCGAGATGGAAAGCGTACTATTCTCGATGCAACCGCAATCCAGCACAAACTCGCAGGACTTGAATACTAAGTGAATCAATTTAACTTTTATCATTTATCCAAAGCAAAGGAGTTGATTTTATGAAGAAATTAGTTAGTATATTTTTAGTGCTTATTATTATGTTGTTTGTAGCAGTTGTACCAGCATTTGCAGAAAACTTTATTCCAGGTGATTATTTTTTTGAGGATAGATATCTTGAAACTGTAAGAAAAAGTACATTTAATGGTAATTATAATTATTGTGAAGTTTACTATCATTATGTAGATGAAGATGATAATGATAATGGAAGCGAAATAGATTGGGTATTTGTTTTGGCAGATAATTCAACGGGGTCACCTTGCTATATAAAACAAGTTTTTAATGATAGGGTCGTTCTTGCATATAGTGAAAGCTATCCGTTCCGATTCAACTATGCGGTATATGATGTTAATGAAGATGCTTTCTATGGTATAGAAGATGTTGATTTTCATAAGTATGATGGTCTTGATGAGTTACTGTATGAGCGTAGAATAGGAATTCCTATTGGTGATGCCGACGGAGATTATAGGCTTACAATTCTTGATGCTACATTTATCCAGCAAGTTATAGCTCAATTGAGCGCATTTTCAGAGGATGATTATATTGGCGGTCGGATAACATATGGCGAAGAGTTAGATTATATTTCCGACTTTGACCGTGATGGCGAGCGTACTGTTCTCGATGCAACTGCAATCCAGCACAAGCTCGCAGGACTTGAATGAAATTAGATAAGCAAAAAATAACCGCAGGAGTAGCTCCTGCGGTTTTGTTATGTCTATTATTTAATGAAGCCAATTTTCTTCATACACTTGTCGATAGTGCGCTGAGCAAGACGATTAGCGAACTCGTCAGACTTCTGGTAGCACTGTGTGAGGTATGACTTATCCTTGACGAACTCTTCGTAGCGTTTGCGGATAGGAGAAAGCTCAGCAACAACAGCTTCGCCAACAGCAGTCTTGAAGTCGCCGTAGCCTTTGCCGTCGAAGTCGTGCTCAATCTGCTCGAATGTAAGTCCTGTGACAGCTGAGTAAATCGACATAAGGTTGTTGATGCCGTGTTTGCCCTCGCCGTAGAATACCTTTGCGTCATTATCTGTGACAGCACGCTTGAACTTCTTCATAATAACATCGTCAGAGTCAGTAAGAAGAACACAGCCGTTAGCGTTTGTGTCTGACTTACTCATTTTTGATGTTGGGTTCTGTAAGCTCATAACTCGAGCACCGTTCTTTGGAATGAAGCCGTCTGGAACCTTGAATGTGTTGCCGTAGATACCGTTGAAACGAGTTGCGATGTCCCTAGCTAATTCGAGGTGCTGCTTCTGGTCAGCTCCGATAGGAACGAGGTCAGCCTGATAAAGCAGGATGTCGCCTGCCATAAGAACAGGGTATGTGAAAAGACCTGCGTTGATGTTGTCAGCGTGCTTGAGACTCTTGTCTTTGAACTGAGTCATACGGGAAAGCTCACCGTACTGAGTGTAACAGTTGAGAATCCATGCGAGCTGTGAGTGAGCTGGAACGTGGCTCTGGATGAAAAACGGAGATTTTTCAGTATCGATACCGCACGCGAGAATTGAAGCATAAGCATCGTAAAGATTCTTTCTGAAAGTTGCTGTTTCCTGTCTTACTGTGATTGTGTGTAAGTCAGCGAGAGCATAAAGACAGTTGTACTCTTCATTTTCCTGCATCTTGACCCAGTTGCGAATAGCACCGAGGTAGTTGCCCAGTGTGATAGTTCCGCTTGGCTGAATAGCGGACAAAACGACTTTCTTTTTAGCCTGAGTTTGTGTTGTTTCTTGCATATATATCACCTTTTATGTGTAAATTACTTTATAAATTCTTTCGCAACTTCGCCTATAACTTTGATGCCCTGTGTGAGCTCTTCATCTGTTGGAGTTGAGAAGTTGATTCTGAATGAATCACAAGGAATAGCGCTGTCTGTAAGGAAAGCGTTGCCAGGAACTACGCAGACTTTTTTGTCTGTGAGTGCCTTGCAGAAAGAGAGCATATCTACATCGTTTGGAAGAGTACACCAGATGAACAGGCCGCCCTCGATTTTGTTATATGTGATGCCTGCAGGCACAACATACTCATCAAGGAGATTCATACAAAGCTCAGCTTTCTTAGCATAAAGTTCTCGAAGCATTGAAAGATGACCCTTGAAGTCATACTTTGTCATAAATTCGTTGCAGACCATCTGTGACCACATCGCTGTGTGAACATCCTGACCCTGCTTGCAAACGATCATCTTAGCCATAGCGGCTTTATCGGCTACCATATATCCAACTCTTATACCCGGAGCAACAACCTTTGAGAAAGAGCCCGAGTAGATAACTAAGCCCTCGGTATCAAAGCTCTTGATACAAGCAACATCTTCACCTGAGTAACGAAGGTCACCATATGGGTTATCCTCGATGATGAGCACGCCATACTGTTTTGCAAGCTCATAGAGCTTGTGGCGTTTCTCAAGAGACATTGTTACGCCTGATGGATTCTGGAAGTTAGGGATTGTGTAAATCATCTTTGTGTTTGGATAAGCCTTGAGCTTTTCCTCGAGTTCTTCCATATTCATACCGTCTTTTTCAACAGTAACACCAACGAGGTTGACATTGTAGCTTCTGAAAGTATTGAGTGCACCAACGAATGATGGAGCTTCGCAAAGGAGGGTGTCGCCTTCGTTGAGGAAGGTTTTAGCCGCGATATCCATAACCTGCTGAGCGCCTGAAACGATGATGAGTTCGTCGTTTTCTTTGATAACATCAAGCTCGTCGCTTAAATACTTTTTGAGCGTATCTCTAAGCGGTGTGTAGCCGTCAGAAATACCATACTGCAAAACGCCGATAGGGTTTTCACTTAGCAGGTTTTCTGAAATCTCTTTGATAGCATCAACAGGGAAAGCATCAGGAGCTGGGTTACCCGCAGAAAGTGAGATAACACCCGGGTCAGATGCGCTTTTCAGGATTTCTCTGATAGCATTTGGTTTGAGCGCCAGAACTTTGTCTGAAAAATTGTATGTCAAAGTAATCACCTTCTAAAATAAATTATCTTTAATACTATCACAATTCTCTGATTTTTGCAACAAAATAAGGTGTTTTGAGATAGTATCAACGCCTATTTTGTCGAAAATTTCAGGAAAATGTTATATTTCTGAAATTTTTTGTTGTATAAAAGTCGATTTTGTATTATAATGCTATGTGTATATTTGTTTGTCTTGGGAAGGAGGAGCTATATTGGACTACGATTTTTTTGATGACAGAGAGTATATCGAAAGACGAAACGCCCGAAGAGCACTTGAACGTGAGAAGCAGAGAAAGAAAAAGCTTTTCATCCGACGTGCGACTATTGTTGGGGTTATGCTTTTGATTCTGATACTCATCATTGTTTTGCTTGTTGCAGGTGTCAAAGCACTTTTTGGTGGTGGTAGCGACAAGAAAGACCCAAAGGAGACTGTGGCTGAGACAGTTGCAGCTACTGAGGCACAAAAGACTCTCAGTTTTAACGCTCCTGACATTCCTGACGATAAGGAAATCGAGGGTTATTATTCATCTGGTAACTCTGCTGTGTATATTTATAACAAAGCAGCTTATGAGTTGTTCGCAGGAACCGAAAGCTCCGCAACCGACTACGCTGACTGCATTTCTGAGTTCAAAGCTCAGGCGGGAGACAGCATCAAGGTTTACAATATGATTGTGCCTAACCACATTGAGTTCGGTATTCCGCATCGCCTCGTTGACAGCGGAGAGATTTATTCAACAAATCAGGTTGATAATATAAAGAAGATTTACGAGAGCTACACCGAAGATGTTATCCCGATTAACTGTTATAATGAGCTCTCCGAGCACTGCAAGGAGTATATTTACTTCAACACAGACCACCATTGGACAGGTCTTGGTGCTTATTATGCATACAAGGCTTTCTGTGAACAGACCGACAACAAGGTTCTTGACCTCTCGGTTTGTACTGAGCACGTTGTAGACGGCTTTGAAGGCTCTCTGCTTTATTGTGACGGCTCACTGTATGAGAATCTCGACTCGGTTCATTTCTGGACTTTCCCATATTCAACCTATGCGATGCGTACCGATAATATGGGCGAAGAAGCTTACCAGACTACCGTACTTTATGAGGGTGCTACATCAGGTCCATATGCATATGGTGCGTTTATCTGGGGCGACTGTCCGTTGTTTGTCGAGTATAACGAGGATTTGCAAAACGGCAAGAAAATTGCCATCGTCAAAGAATCCTACGGTAACGCGATTGCGCCGTTCTTCACAGCTAATTATGAAGAAGTTCACGTTGTAGATTTCAGATATTTTGAAGGTAACTTAAAAGACTATTGCACCACAAACGGTATCGACGAGGTGCTGTTTGTCAACAATATTGTTGCGGCTAATGCTCCTATCCAGGTGGATAGAATCAGAACCCTGTTTGACTAATAAAAAAGGAGGTGTGACGGCATGCTGGCAAAAAGAGTTAGAGTTAATGTTTACGGCGAAATCAGAGACGGTTTGTACTCGGGATATTCAAGCGGCGAGGGACTTAACAACAAGAGTTCCTACATCATCAGCAGAAAACATATAAATGAGTTTATGCGCGGCGTGGTTATAGCCGTCGCAACTCTGAAAACTGGTGAGAAAAAGTGCATCGTAGCTCCTGAGGGCGAGATTTACTATGAGCCTTTTATCAGAGAAAGACTCAAAGGACTTAAAAACGTTGAGATTGAAAACCTCAACTGCCTGTATGAGAAATCCTGCGGTGCGATTATCATTCATAAGTCAGGCGATAAGCATAAGGTGCTTCTGGTTAAGAACCACAACGGTCGTTACTGGAGCTTCCCGAAAGGTCACGTCGAAAAAGGCGAGACCGAGGAACAGACAGCTATCCGTGAGATTAAAGAGGAAACAGGCCTTGATGTTGAGATTATCGACAGCTTCAGAGAAGTTTCTGACTATTGTCCGTTTGGCAAAATCAAAAAGCGTGTTGTGTTCTTCATGGCTCAGACATTTTCAACCGATGTCAAAGTCCAGAAAGAGGAAATCGACTCCTACATCTGGGTTGATTTGAACGATGTTCACAACAAGTGCACATACGACAACGACCTTCGTGTTATCAAGAAAGCACGTGCTAACATTTCAAAATTGAAGTAAGCATAAATTTACCCTGCATACGCTTTGTATGCAGGGTTATTTTTTGAATTTTTTAAAATTGTTGAAACACTTTAGGGTATTTAAAGCGTTTTATATATGAAAGGGCATTTATCTCTCCTTTTTGCACAAAGAAACCGCCCGAAATTTTATGCACCTCACAATTGAAATGTGTGTCTGCACATTATATAATTTAGATAGAGATAATAACTTATTACAATATAAGGAGCGTGATTTTATGAAAAACACGAAGCTATACAGACGGACCGGATTATTATCCGGAATTTGCAGTAGCACACTGCATAAAATAAATATAAAGAGGTGTTAATTATGAAAAAACGTATAATTTCTTTAGTTGTTGTGTTTGCTATGCTGATTATGTCGGCGTCAGTTTCTGTGTTAGCTGAAAATTGGAATGGTTCTGACAAAGAATATCTTTTCGATCATTTGGTTGTTGATGAATCAGAACCATATTATTATGATGAATTGTATTATCATTATGTAAGTGAAGATGATCCAGAAAGTGGAATTGACTGGGCTATTATTTTGTATGAAAATGGAGCTTCACCTATGGGATATAGTACAGTTATCGCAAATCGTAGAATAGGCGTTGGTAGTATATGCTATCCATTTCATACGGGTTATGCGATATATGATGCTCAGCTGAACGAGATTATCGATATTGAAAAGGCAGATATTTTTAAATATCCTGATTTCGAAAAAGGTCTCGAAGAAGCAAGGGTGGGCAATCCGTTTGGCGATGCCGATATGGATAGCAAACTCACAGTTATGGATGCAACATTCATCCAGCGTGCTCTTGCACAGATGTGTGAGTTTTCAAAATTCGACGATACTTATTACAAAGTAGATGGTGTAGCATTGAAATACATCAGCGACTTCGACCGTGATGGTGAGCGTACAGTTATGGATGCAACCGCAATCCAGCATAAGCTCGCAGGACTTGAATACTAAGCGAACCGATTTCACTTTTATTATTTATCTTAAGCAAAGGAGATGATTTTATGAAAAAAGTTATTAGTTTGATATTGGCGGTAATATTATTAGCATCTATATCTGTTGTTTCTACGAGTTCTGCTGTATTTGCGCCAATAAGAGAATATGGTTATGATTTTGAAAATAGTTTATATATCGGAAAATTTCCTTATATAAATATAAGTCAATATGGACTCCATTACGGTAGATATGCAGAATTGTATTATCATCATGTAAATGATGATCCTAATGCGCCAATAGATTGGGCGTTTGCTGATGGATATATGAGTCTAGAAGGCTTTTTTGTTGATGAATTTGATTATTTAGTAATAGGAGACAGAGTGTTGATCGAAAGATCGCTAATGTTGCCTAGTATGGGATATTATGTTTATGATGTGGCAAAAGATGAGTTTATCAATATCAGAGATGTTAATATTGATGAATATAAAGGCCTTTTGGAATGTCTTGATACCCTTAATATTGGAACATTAATAGGTGATGCTGATTTGGACGGAAAACTAAGTGTTATGGATGCTACCTTTATACAGCAAGCTCTTGCTTCAATGATTGAATTTAACGAAGATGACATTGTTGAGGATAGAGTTATGGTGGATAGTGTTAATAAGGAAAAGGTGTATTTTATTTCCGACTTCGACCGAGATGGAAAGCGTACTGTTCTTGATGCAACTGCAATTCAGCATAAGCTTGCAGGACTTGAATAATTCATAATAAATAAACGGCTGTCTAACCGGACAGCCGTTTTGCTTTATCACTCAAGCCACGCGATGTCGGTGTCTGAGCCTAAGTTATCAATACTGTAAACGAAAAGAATTTCGGTGAACTTTTCGTTTTCGATGAGCTGTGATACTTTCTCTTTGTAGTATCGCATATCAATCATAACGATTTCGCTGTAGTGGTCAGCAAGGAAAGGAGTGAGCGAGTGAGCGAAGCTATCCTTGATGATAAGGAGCTTTTTGTTGTTACCACTCTCTTTGAGTGTGTTGTTCTCGATAAGAGTGTACGGATGGTTTCCGTCTAAGAATACAGGGTACTTGTCGTCATCCTTAAGGTTATCAAGGAAGAACATTGAAGTGGACTCAACGCTGTTTTTGCCGTCAGCAATGCTGATTGACAGCTCGCTATCCTTGAGCGACTTTGACTCCCATACTTCGATGACATCAGGCTTTGTCAGCCAGTAACCGCTTGAAGAATACGTTGTGCCATAGAAGTCATCGTAAGATGTGATTTCAAAGTTATCTTTGTTGTTAGCTTTGAATCCCATTTTGTCAGAAAGGTTGCAGTAAGCAAGGTGAGCACCGCTTGTTGTCCAGTGGTGGTCAGTTTTGTAGTAAAGCTGAGCATCGTTTCTGTATGCTTCCTTGAATTCAGAACGAAGGTCTACAAACGAAACGCCGTTTTCTTTGAGTGTTTCCTTTGCACTTTCAACAAGTTCGTCATCGTGATAAACAATGTGGTTGTTAGGGAGCACATCATTTGCAACATAGCCAGTGGAAGGTGCAAGCACCATGGTGCTTGGCAGGTCGGTTTTACTCGCAAATTCCGCGATGATGTCAATGTTAGTATCAAAGCGGTCTGTCACAGGCGGATCGTTTACGAGATATCCGTCCTTGCAGTGATAGATACCGTTTGACAGCGGATTGCCTAAACTTAAGTTGTAGTAGGAGTTGAGGCCAACCCAGAACTGTCTGAAAGCTGTATGGTCAGAAAGATATGTCTCAAAATCCTCACCAAAGTCGCCTGAGAAAAATGTGTCGACGCTGAGTTTCGGGAAGTCCGAAAGATAACGCTTTTCTGCACTACTGTATTCCTTTTTAGGAAGCGCAAAGAAAAGAATCGTCATAATGAATATGAAAGCAACGAAAAATACAGTTGGTAAATTCTTTAGAAATTTCTTCATTTTAAGCTCCTTTCATAGTTTAGAATCTGAAGTAGAGAAAAGGGTTGTAGCTCTGGTTAACGAGAGAAGCTGTGCACAATAACATCACTAAGACACAGAAGGCTGTCTCAAGAGCAACACAGTATTTCTTGTCCTTGATTTTGCTGTAGAGCTTGCTCATCAGCGGTGTTGAAGAAATACCCGCGATGATGATGAGAGGTAAGAACGAGATAACTGTTGAAACTGCACTTTCGCCGATAACTGTTCCTGTAAATGCGAACATACTCTTTGTGAACTCCCAAAGCTGAGTCATATCGCTGAAGTAGAAGAGAACCCAACCGAGGATGATAAGAATGAGAGCATAGGTATGCTGAACGAAAGCAGGTGACTTGTCGAGCCACTTCTTGAGGATGAATTTCTCGATGATGAGAATAACGCCGTAGAAAAGACCCCACAAAATGAAGTTGTATGCTGCACCATGCCAGAAACCTGTCAAAAACCATACGATGAGCAGGTTGATAATCTGGCGGAAAACGCCCTTACGGTTACCACCAAGTGGGATGTAAACATACTCTCGAAACCATGTGCCCAGTGATATGTGCCATCTGCGCCAGAACTCGGTGATGGATTTCGAAATGTACGGATAGTCAAAGTTCTTGAGGAATTCAAAACCGAGCATATTACCAAGACCACACGCCATATCTGAGTAGCCAGAGAAGTCAAAATAAATCTGGAACGCATAGCCGATGATACCAATCCATGAACCAAGCCAGCCGTTTACCTCGCCCGACTCGCGGATAGAATCCCACATAAGACCCATCTGGTTAGCAAGAAGAACTTTTTTTGCAAGACCGATACAGAAGATTTTTACACCCTTTGTGAATGAATCGAGTGTCTCTTTTCTGTGGTTAAGCTGATACGCAACATCCTTGTATCTGACGATAGGTCCAGCGATAAGCTGAGGGAAGAGTGCAACATATGTACCGAATGTGATGATGTTCTTTTGAACAGGAGCGTCGTTTCGATAAACGTCGATTGAATACGACATCGTCTGGAAAGTGTAGAAACTGATGCCTATTGGAAGCGGAACAGATATGCTTGGGAGATTGAAGAATCCCAGAGCATTTAGGGTGTCGGTGAGGAATCCCGCATATTTGAAGAAGCCCAGTAAGCTTAAATTCACAACTATCGAAACTAAAAGCCACGCTTTGGCGACTTTTTTGTTTTTAGTGCGGTATTTGTCGATAAAATGACCGCAGGTGTAGTCGAGAACTGTTGAAAACAGCATAAGTGTAACATAAATCGGTTCGCCCCATCCGTAGAACACGAGGTTCGCTAAGAAGAGGAAGAGGTTACGAAACTTGAATGGTACAGCGTAGTATATCAAAAGCACTATAGGCAAATACATAAACAAAAACAGTAAACTTGAAAATACCACAGCTTGTCCTCCTTTTCCGGCACAAAGGTACCTATTATAATATACATATATATTTTATTTTGATGACACTCAAAAGTCAATGTCAATAAACACGATAAAACAAGCGCAAAACAAGATATTTTTGTGTGCTCTATTAATCAGGAGAAAGTCAAATGTTGTCATAAGCTGCAACTTTGTGTATAATCATAACAGGTGATTATATGAGAGAATTTTTTACATCTAATAAATTTATAATTGTGCTTACTATCATATTTTCTGTCATCATTGTGTTGTTCAATATTTTTGATATTTGTTTTGATGAAACGCAGGAGCGTTCATACTATCGTGAACAGATTGAGAGCATGAAAAGTAGCGTTACCGATACAAGTGAATAAAATGAAAACGCCCAAGTGATTTGAATTCACTTGGGCTGTTTTTTTAAAACAAAATATTCTTTTTGAAATCTTCGTTACATCTAGGACAATGGATTTTTTGGTTTCCTGTGCGCTTTTTGAGTCTGAGTTGGCTTTTGCAGTAAGGACACTTTACATAGCGGTGAGTTTTGAAATCACGAATTTTGTAGTACTGTCGTTTGAGAAAGTTTTCTACTGTTGAGTAGATTTGAAGAAACTTGTTGTTCTCATACAGTCTCTTGTTGATGTTTTTGGACAGCGCACGCAGGATATATAACGCTATTGGGATTGTCATAATCAGGAATATCCAAGGTGAGCGTACAAAAAGGTTTATCACGTAGAAAATCGCTGAGATTATCAGCAAAAAAGTGTTAAGTTTATCGTTACCGTAGCGGCCTTGCATAAACGAAGCGAGTTTATACATCAAATTCTTGAACATACAATCTTCCTTTTTAAATTATTGAGATTATATTATCACACGAATAAGCGCATTTCAAGAACAAACTGTTAACTTTATTGTTTCAAATTGAGTGAGAGGAAGTTGCTATCAAGGATATGGGCGCTGTCTCTGAGCTTTTTGAATTCTTCGCGTTCAAGCGACAGCTCCAGAATCGAGCGCACGCCGCTATTGTTGATGATACACGGGTTTCCTATAAATACATTCTGCAGTCCGTATTCACCATTCATCTTTGATGAGACTGTGAGAATACTGTTTTCATTTTGAAAAATGGCGTTAACTATCCTCACCATCGCCATACCGATTCCGTAGTAGGTAGCGCCTTTTGCTTTGATTATTTGCTGGGCTGATGTTCGCACCTGAGTTTCAATGTTATGAAGCTTATCAATCGAAAACTTCTCTTTGTGGTCTTTGATGACATCGAAAATCGGTTTTGTTGAGCATAGCGCTTGTGACCACGGAACAAACTCAGAGTCTCCATGTTCACCGATAACGTAAGCGTGCATGTTTCGTGGGTCTATATCGAAGTAATCCCCCAGAAGATACCTCAGCCTTGCGGTGTCGAGTGTTGTACCCGTTCCTATAACTCTCTGTTGAGGAAAGCCTGACATACAATAGGTGATTCTAGTCATAATATCAACAGGGTTAGTTGCAACCAAGAAGATTCCGTCAAATCCGCTTTGAAGTACAGGGGAGATAATTGACTCAAAAACCTGGGCGTTTCGACTCAGCAACTCAAGGCGTGATTCCCCCTCTTTCTGGTTCACTCCTGCACAAATAGCAACTATGTCAGCGTCTTTGCAGTCTGCATAGTCGCCTGCGTATATTTTCATCGAAGTTTTAGAAAATGCAAGTCCGTGGTTTAAGTCCATAGCTTCACCGATTGCTTTTTCGCGGTTTATGTCAATGAGTACAAGCTCGTCGCACGCGTTCTGGTTTAAGGCTGAGTAAGCAAAGCTCATACCAACCATACCTGTACCCACAAGCACTATTTTTTTGTTATCCATATTATCACCTTTTCTTTTTTATTATTTTGAGTAAAATTCATTGAAAATATGTGTTTTCCCTTGCACTAAATAATAAGTGAGGATATAATAAAATCAAACTTTCTATGTTGAAAATTCAAATATGAATCAGTTATTTTTATTGCAATATCAAAAATGATATTTTAAGGGTAGGGTGTTATGGATAAAGTAAAAAATAAGCTTTTGCACAAGTCACACAGAGTGCTTCAGTATATTGCGTCGTTTCTGAAATGGGTGTTTATTGCACTTGTTACAGGAGCGATTGGCGGTGCTGTTGGCGGTGCGTTTAGAGTTTGTGTTGACTATGCAACTAGATTTCGAGAAGGTCACGAATACCTGATTTATTTTCTGCCGCTTGCGGGTCTTGTGATAATTTTCTTGTACAAGGTCAGCAAGCTCAAGAGTAACGCGGATACTAACCTGGTTATCAATTCTGTCAGAACTGAGGACAAAGTTCCGTTGATGCTTGCTCCCGTGATTTTTCTGAGTACGGTTATCACACATCTTTTCGGTGGCTCAGCTGGTCGAGAAGGCGCAGCGCTTCAGCTTGGCGGATGTATCGGTGAGCAGGTAGGCGACCTTTTCAAACTCGATGAAAAGGATATGCACATTTGTGTTTTGTGCGGAATGAGTGGACTATTCTCAGCGCTTTTCGGAACTCCGCTTACAGCGACTATTTTTGCGATGGAGGTTATTTCTGTCGGTATTTTCTATTATAGCGCGTTTGTTCCGTGCATCGTCTCTTCTATCGTTTCGTTTTCGATAACTAACCTTATGGGACTTGAGCCTGCTGTTTTCAAGGTTTCGTCAATATCAAAGCTTGATATGTGGTCTGTCATCAAGGTGATGATTATTGGTATCGGATGTGCACTTGTAGGAATTTTGTTCTGTCTTGCGCTTCGATGGTCACACAAGCTTGCGGAAAAATTCTTCAAAAATGAGTACCTCAGAGTTGTGGTTGGCGGTGTGCTTGTTATCTTGCTCACCTTCATCTTTGGCACAAGATACAACGGCATAGGCGAGAATGTTTTGCACGGTGCGTTTGAATATGGCGAAGTTTACTGGTATGACCCAATGCTCAAAATCCTTTTTACTGCGATTACTATCGGATTTGGATTCAAAGGTGGCGAGATTGTCCCGACTATGTTCATCGGAGCAACTTTCGGTTATGTTTTGGGTACAGTTGTCGGACTTGACCCTGCGTTTGCGGCGGCGGTCGGAATGGTAGCGCTGTTTTGTGCGGTTGTTAACTGTCCGATGGCGTCTTTGGCGCTTTGTGTTGAGCTGTTTTCGGGTGGCTCAATCGTGTTGTTCGCGGTAGCTATCGCGATAAGCTTTATGTTGTCCGGTTACTACGGTCTTTATCACGAGCAAAAAATCGTTTACTCAAAGCGCAGAGCTCGCTTTGTTGATAGAAATGCTAAATAAAAATGAAAGGCACAGCGAAAAGCTGTGCCTTTTTTGTATCAGTTGACTTTGTTTGTCGGTGTGCCATTTATGAAGTTTTTGATGTTATCGCAAACGATACCGATGAGTCGCTCTCTTGTTTCGATTGGTGCCCATGCGATGTGAGGAGTGAGGAGCAGGTTTTTGGTGTTTGGAAGCTTTGAATCCTTTTTCATCGGTTCAACGCTCAGTACATCAACGCCTGCACCGCTGAGGTGTTCGCTTTTAAGAGCTTCTATCAGGTCGTCTTCCACCATAACACCACCTCTGGCTGTGTTGATGAAAAATGCGCCCTGCTTCATTTTTGAAAAAGCATCTTTGTTGAACATATTCTCAGACTGAGAATTGAGTGGACAATGAACTGTCACGATGTCGCTGTTTTGAAGAAGTGTATCGAAGTCAACGAAAGTGACATTGTCAAAATCTTTTTTTGAGCGATTGAACACGAGAACATTCATAGAAAAAGCGAGTGCGATTTTCGCAACTTCCTGACCGATTGCACCAAAGCCAACAATGCCTATGGTTTTGTCGCTCAGTTCGTTGAGTGGAAACACAAACGGTGAGAAAGTCTTTGAAGTCTGCCAACCACCGTTGTGACAAAATTCGCTGTACTTTCCGACATTTGAGTAGTGCTCGAGTATGAGTGCGAATGTGTGTTGAGCCACAGCTTTGGTTGAGTAAGAGCCTGCGTTACACACAGCGATGTTGCGCTTTTTGCAGTATTCAATGTCGATGTTGTTGTACCCTGTTGCGAAAAGCCCGATGTATTTGAGATTCTTTGCATCTTTCAGGCTACCTTCATCGAGGAGCGTTTTGTTACAGATAACCGCATCGGCGTCTTTGATACGCTCGGAAATTTCTTCATAAGAACTCAGGTTGTATGTAACAACCTCTCCGAAATTACAAAGAGGTTCTAAGGATATATCGCCCTTAGTGATTGTCTGGGCATCAAGAACTACAATTTTCATAAGTCACCTACCAATGTTTTTCTCATTATATTATGACTTATCAAAAAATGCAAATCACATATGATTGATATACACTTCAAGTAGCGCGAGATATGCTTCGGCGGTATGGGCATAGCCGATGAGCGAGTCTTCGTAATCGATAGAAAAAGCATCACTTTGCGTATCCATTCCGCTTGTTATATAATTTGTCAGCCCCTCGAAAGGTGAACCTTGTGAGCCTAAAAGAATCATACCGTTTGAGATGATGTTTTCTTCGTTGAGTAGTGCTCCGAGTACATTCATATATTCATAAAGGCTGAGTTTCAGTCCGGCGATATCGTATTTTGTATCGTAGTAGTCTTTGATGGTCGGAGCGAGTTCGAAAGCAGTGTTCATAAATTCTTCTTGCGACTTAGTACCACCAAAAGACTTGAAAGGTCTGCCTTTGTATTTTTCATAAATTTCTGCGACTTCTCTTTCTTTTGTGTCGAAGTTCTCGTCGGTATCACGGCTTGGAAAATTGATGGTTGTACCATATTTTGTGAATCCCCACTGCGAGAGTGGAATGTGTGCGATGAAATCCTCAGGGTTCACAAAATTGAAGATGGAGCTGTAGCGTGAGCTATTCGCTTCGCTGTCCAACGTTGTGTTCGGGGTTGCGAAAGTGTAGGCGTATACATTGTCTGTGCCATAAGTGTCGATGAGCGATTTTGACAAAAGATTTGCGACAGCAGCACCTCGTGAGTGACCAGTCACCAGGAATTTTGTGTGGTCGCGGTCAATACCATAGTTACCTATGAACATTTTGAGTTTCTCAAGAGCGAAGTTCCTTGCGTTGTCAAAACCCTGATGCACATTGGTTTCTCTGATATTCTTGCCAATGTCGAAGTTCGAATACCATTCTTTTTTGAGTGTTCCTCGAAGCGTTATGACCACAACGGTTGTGTCTTCGATTTCTTTTGAAGCTATTATCATACCGACTGCGTTTTCGTCATAGTTCTCGCCATAGTTAAACTTTGCTTTGTGCTCAAATTCCATTGTGTCGAAGTTATCGAGCGCATAGGTGTAGCTATATGCTGTGGCACACATAACAAGAGCAGTTTTTGCAAGTTCGGGAGAAAACTGAGATGACTCTTTTTCGAATGTTTCCTTGTCCCATGTTACTGTATAGGGAGTTTCGCTTACTTTTCCGTTTTCATACAGCGGGGTTGTGATGAATTTTAACGTAAATTGTTTGGTTTGTTGTGTGTTACAGGATGTCAGCATTATCATTCCTCCAAAAGCTATTGTTACCATTAAAACTGCGGATATGACTTTCTTAAACATATGAACATTCCATTTCTAAAGAGTTACAATTTTGTTGTTGACACATTTGCGTTTGGTGTTATAATCATTGTGTACTGCAATATATGTACAAAAATGACCAAAAATCAAAGGAGATATACAAGATGCTGAAAGGTTTTCTCAAGAGATCTACATCAATAGTATTAGCAGTTATTCTCGTGTTATCCTGCGCGATATTCTTTGTTGGCTGTAACAAAAACCGTATTCCTGACGATTTGAAAGTTTATAGTTACGATAACTATGGCAATCCGACAGGTTACTACAGAAACGATTATGACGATGCAGGTAACTGTATTAAGAATGAAAACTACGACGCTCAGGGTAACCTTCTCGGTTATACTGTTAACTCGTACGATGAAAAGGGAAACAAAACAGGCTGTCTTTACTATGATAAGGAAGGCAATCTTCAGGCTGAGTCAAAAACTGAGTATGATGATAAAAACCGTATCGTTAAGTACACAGACATCGATGCAAAAGGTACAGTTAATAACTATGTAGTTTATGAGTACAATGAGCAGGGCTTTGAGTACAGAATCTACAGATACACAGGCGACGACACACTCAAGTCATATACAGAGTATGAGTATGATGATGCTGGCGAGTGCACAAAGATGACAGAGTTCACAGGTGCAGGCGAGATCAAGTACTATATCGAGTACAAGCTCGACGAAAATGGTGAGCCTGTTGAGTATCGCTACGATGCTGATGGCAAACTTGAGTCAATGAACTAATAAAACAAAAACCCCCGTAATGACTAATCTCATTACGGGGGTAATTTTATTTATAACTAAATATGCAAGATGGATGTCGCGATTTCAAAATAAATGAAAAGACAAAGTGCATCCAGTATGGTTGTGATGAACGGGCTTGCAACAACCGCAGGGTCAAATCCGATTTTCTTGATGAGCATCGGCAGTGTACAACCCACAACTTTTGCAAAGAAAATGGTCAATACAAGAGTGAGCGAAACGACAAGCGATACCATAATAGTGACGTCGTCGTTTTGGAGCAACATTCGGTCAACTATGAGCATTTTCACAAAGTTAGCCACAGCGAGAATGATACCGCACAGGATAGAAACCCTTGATTCTTTGAAAATAACTTTGAAAATGTCTTTGAACTCAATTTCACCCAGGGACAGCGAACGGATGATAGTAACCGAAGACTGTGAACCTGAGTTACCCGCAGTACCCATAAGCATAGGGATAAACGAGGTGAGAACGATAGATGCCGCAAGGCTTGACTCGAACGAGTCGATAATCATGGTGGTGAATGTTGCTGAAATCATAAGTATGAGCAACCATGGAATACGGCTCTTGAAAATCTCAAACACAGACAACTTGTCATAAGGTTTGTCGGTGGTTGGTGTGATAGCCGCAACCTTCTGGATATCCTCGGTAGCCTCTTCTTCCATGACATCGATAGCATCATCGACGGTGACAATACCGACGAGTCGGTTTTCTTTGTCAACAACAGGAACAGCGAGGAAGTTGTACTTGTTGAAGACCTGAACAACATTTTCCTGGTCATCAAGGGTGTTAACCGAGATGACGTTGGTTTCCATAAGGTTTTCGATTGTATCGTCGTCCTCAGCAAGGAGGAGACTCTTGATTGTGACGATACCGATGAGCTTTGAGCGTTCGTCGGAAACATAGCAGGTGTAGATGGTTTCTTTGTCGATACCTGTACGTCTGATACGCTTGATGGCTTCTTCGGCTGTCATTTTTGGTCTGAGTTTTACAAACTCGGTTGTCATAATCGAGCCTGCAGAATCCTCAGGGTATTTCAGAATTTCGTTGATTTGTTTTCTGACATCAGGGTCTGCCTGACGTAAAATACGCTTGACTACATTAGCTGGCATTTCTTCGATAATGTCAACCGCGTCATCGACATAAAGCTCGTCGATGACAGCCTTGAGCTCTGTATCCGAAAAGCCATGGATAAGCAGCTGCTGTGTGTCTTCTTCCATTTCAACGAAAGCTTCAGCCGCAAGTTCTTTTGGCAGAAGTCTGAACAGCACAGCTGTTTTTTCGTCCTGAATATCTTCAAAAACACCGGCAATGTCAACAGGGTTCATCGTGGATAAGATGTCCCTTAAAGTCGCGTATCTTTTGTTTTCGAGCAACGTTACGATTGTCTCGAATAGTGTGACTGTATTCCTTTCCATAAAATTATCCTCCTAATTTGATTTAGGCGGAAGTAGAAGACAGTCCCCAAAAGCTATTTAAAGATGAAAACAGACGCAAAGGGAATGTGCCTTAGTTCCGTTTTCGATGGTACTTCGCCCAAGGGGATTGCCGGTGGTACTTCCAGCGTCCATTTAAATCTCGCCTCTTTCATGATTTATTTTGGTTTAACACCAACTCATTTAATTTTATACTAACAAAAGTGAGAAGTCAACCGCGTGAGAATAAAAAATTCACAACTTACACCTTGATTTTATTATTTGTATTAAGTATAATAAGTTGACTAATCTGTTTAGGAGATGAAAAAATGGAAGATATCTTTGAAAAGAAAATAAAAGAATTTTTGCCATATATCATTATTATAGGGCTTGTGTATATGCTGATGCCAGGGCTTATCGTTATATCAAAGGGTAATGTTGTTTTGAGCCAGATTATGTACATCGGTATATTCCCTATTACTGCATTTGGTTGCAGCTTTTATCATTCATACAAAAAGGGTAGCGACTTTTTTATGACTTTGGTTGCGCCTATCCTTTACATTCCTAGTATGCTTCTTTACGGCAATTTGAGTGACTCGGTGCTCAACAGCCTCATTTTCCTTGTGTCATACTTCATTTGTTCATACCTTGGTTTGACTGTCGGAGAGATGCTCAGCGGTAACGAACCAAAGGAAAAAGAAAAGAGCAAGAGAAGCGTTCCGAAAAACGCCGATGCCCGTACATACAACAGGGAACCTGAACTTTTCGTTGAGGAGTTTGAGCCTGTGAAGAATTACGAAGATAATAACACAAACAGCTACAATGATTCTTATGATTATGAATCAACAGAGAGCGATATCGATGCGATTTTAGCAGAGCTTCATAATCGCAGAAATGATTGATAACAAATTATGATATTAATATCACGGCTTGGCTTTGGCTGAGCCGTTTTTCTTTTGTTTGACCGTTTTGTCCGAAAATCGCACCATTTTTGCCATGCCTGAGACTTTTGAAAAATCAGATGATATAATGACAATTTTACACTTGATATAGCTCTTGTGAATATATACAAAAACGAAGCTGTTTTTTCGTCTATACTACAAATTGACATGGTTTTCAAACGGTGCTAAAATGAAGTTGTTGACAAGAAGTAGAAAACTGGTTGTATAAGGAGGTAAATATTATGACCAAGAGAATTATCAGCGTTTTGTTATGCTTTGTAGTGCTGTGTTCAAGCTTGTGCTTTTCGGCATCAGCAGCAAGGGAGGACTACGGTTCTTACAAAGAAAATATGATAAATTATCTGATGAAGTACGAAGAGTACTGGTACGATTACTACAAAGATGCTTTCGAGCAAAAGGGTTATTACGGATATGGTACTGCTGAATTTGTTGACCTGAACTTCAGCGGTGACCCTCAGTTTGTTGTTACTTTTCCTTGTTCGGACGCCAGAGACGTGTGCAGACTGGTATACTATTATCAGCCGTTCGATTTGTACGTAGCAGGTGGCGGAGATAATGGCCAGTATATCTTCGGCTATCCCGGAAAAGACCTGAAATTATACTACGATAAAGAAGAAGCCGGATTCCAGTGGTTTTCTAACAGCCTTTGTTACATATCCTCAGACGAGTGGCTCAAGCAGAATTTTACTCTAGATTTTTCTGATGATTTGATAAGACTTTATTACTATTCGGGCGAGGCTATGCTCGATGGTAAAAAGCAGTATTTTGGCGAAACAAAGGGCTGGGGTACGCTCAGTTATAACCAGAAAGCGATAAGCCGCAGCAAGTTCGATTCTATCAACGAAAATATGTTGGAAAACCATATTCCTGCGACTTTCAAGTCTAAGAAAATTAATCTCAGCAAGTGGGATTCATATACAAGAGAAGAGAAAGAAGCGTTGCTAAGAGAGTCGTTTGACGCTTTTTCACCGAGTTCCGACCTGCTTCCTGCCCCAAAAATCTCAAGCTATGATTTCACATCAAGGGGATTGAAAATCACATGGAATAAGGTGCCTGGATGCCAGTATTACATTGTATACAAAAAGGTTGGCGACACATGGAAGTATTGTCACAACTCATATACAAACTACACTTACGTCGGCAAACCTGAGGTAGGCGAAAAGAACACATATGCAGTTCGATGTGTTGCGGCGTTCCAAGGCGGAAATTATCCTGTCAGCCCGATGTCTTCATCAATAGATGTGAAACTGCTAGATAAACCACAGATAAATAAGCTGTCCGTTGTTTCAAACGGTATGAAAATTTTCTGGGATAAGGTTGACTCGGCTACTGCATACACAGTATATGTGAAATCAGGTGATGAGTGGAAGAAGGTCGGCACAACAACCTCGACTTCTCTTGTTCACAAAACAGCTAAGGCTGGCAAAACTTATACATACACCGTGAAATGTACAAGCAAAGACGGAAAGTTAGCTCGAAGCTACTATGATAAGAATGGTACTTCCATAAGCTATCTTGCTACACCAACGCTATCAAAAGTAGAGAATACAAAAGAAGGTGTGAAGGTTACTTTCAAGGGCGTTTCAGGCGCAGAGAATTATCGTTTGTATGTGAAGGGCGGTAAGTATAAGAGTTTCACAAAAGTAGGAGATACAACTTCAACCAGTATTGTGGATAAGAACGCTCAGTCAGGCGTCAAGTATACATATACTGTTGCGTGCGTAAATGCTGATGGAACTCAGCGAACAAGTGCGTATAACTCTACAGGCAAGTCAATTACATATATCGCTGCACCGGTTATCACCAAGCTCGGCAACGCAAAGGACGGCGTGAAGATAACCTGGGACAAGGTGCCTGGTGCTGCACAGTACAAAGTGTTCGTGAAGTCTGGTAGCAAATGGAAGAGCCTGGGTAATACAAAGTCAAACGAATTTGTACACAAAGCGGCTAAGTCAGGCGAAACATATACATATACAGTCAGATGTGTATCATCAACAGGCAAGTCTTATACCAGTGCATATGATACAGTTGGCAAGAGTATTCAGTTTATCGCAACTCCAAAGCTTTCGAAGGTAGCTAACACAACAGATGGTGTGAAGGTTACTTGGGGTGCAGTTGAGGGAGCGTCAGGTTACCGAGTATATGTCAAAGGTGGAGAGTTCAAAAAGTGGACAACAGTTGGCGATACTACTGAAACCACTTTGACTCACTATTCTCCAAAATCAGGTGTGAAATATACCTACACAGTAGCTTGTATGAGCGAAGACTTCAAAACAAGAGTCAGCTCATTTGATTCAAAGGGACTAGCGGTTAACTACATCGCGGCTCCTGTTATCACAGGTGCAAAAGTAGATGAGAATGGCATCACTATCTCTTGGGATAAAGTTGAGGGTGCTCAAAAATACAGAGTGTTTGTGAAGTCGGGCTCTAGCTGGAAGAAACTCAAGGATACAACATCAACAAGCTTTACTCATAATAATCTTGTTGATGGCAACAGCTATACTTACACAGTAAGATGTATCAGCTCAACAGGCAAGTCTTACACAAGTGCGTATAACACAACAGGTGTCACATATGAATATATCTTATATGTTCCTCAGCAGCCACCTACCGAAATGGAAACAGAACCTGCTTCTCAGGCAACTGAAGTGATTTGGTAATTTAAAACTATAGCAAAACAAAAAGGCGAAGTGCATTGCACTTCGCCTTTTGTGGTAGTTGTGAAAAATTATTCGCAGAAGAATACGTCCATGCCAGTTGTTTCGCCATCAGCAACGATGTATGCTTTTGACTCTTCAGGCTTAACGTAAACTGTGTAGTTCTTCTTGCCCTTAACAACTTTCTTAACGTTCTTCTCGATGTCAGCAACAGCAACTGTAGCGCCGCCGAACTGGATGTAGAGCTCAACCTTAGCTGTTGTTCTCTTAGCAGCTGGCTTCTTAGCAGTTTCTTTTTTCTCTTCTACTGCCTTTGTCTCAGCCTTAGCAGCTGTAGCCTTTGTTTCAACTTTTGTTTCAGCCTTAGCTGTCTTTGTAGCAGCTTTCTTTGTAGCTGTCTTCTTCTCTGTAGCAGTTGTTGCAGCAGCCTTCTTTGTAGCTGTCTTCTTTTCTGTTGTAGCTGTTGTAGCAGCCTTCTTTGTTGTAGCCATGTTATGTTCCTTCTTTCAAAAAATAATAAAGAATATGCATAAAAACTATATAACGCAAAGTCATATTTGCAAACTAATTATATTACTTAAAAATAGTAAAATCAAACAATCGCGAGAAATTTGACTTATTGACCAAACATAGTCAGTTTTCCTTTTGTTTTTATGTCTTTATGACTACGGAAATTTCCCCTTTTTTGTGCGATATCCCTTTTTTGACTAGCAATTTCACTAAAAACTGATTGCCTTTATTGTGCAAAAAATGTAGAAATAAAGCGACTTTAGTGCGTTTTGTATAGATTTCTTTTGGTAATATGTGTGATTTTACCATAAAGGTTTTTGATATATTGGTTGTTATCTGCGTTGTATGGTGGTATAATAATCAAAGTACGTCTTATGGGACAATAAATTATTTATAAAGGTGAAATTATGGTAAATAGTTTTTTGACGGTATCGGAGCAGGTTTTCATCCTGTTCATCCTGATAGCGGTTGGCTTTGTGTGTGGAAAAACAAAGCTGATTACTGAATCCGGTTCAAAGGTAATGGCGGATGTCGTTTTGTACTTTGTTACTCCGTGTGTTATTATCAGCGCTTTTCAGCGTGAGTTTGATGCTACTATGCTTATAAAGTTGCTTGTGTCGGTGTTGGCATCAGCTATTATTTTGTTTTGTAGCGTTATTGTGGCTCAGCTTATATACAAAAAGCAGGAGAGATCGCGCGCGTGTGTTCTGAAATTTGCGACCGTGTTCTCGAATTGCGGTTTTATGTCGTTACCTTTGCAACAAGCGTTGCTTGGTGAAGATGGCGTATTCTATGGAGCGAGTTTCGTTGCTATATTCAACGTTTTTGTGTGGACTTACGGACTGAGGACGATGAAAGGTAAAGAGGACAAGGCATCGCTTTCGAAGGTGCTGCTCAATCCGGGTATCATCGGAACACTTCTCGGTATAATTTTGTTTGTGTGTTCGATTACTTTGCCGAAGATTGTAGCTCAGCCGATAAACTATCTTGCGGCACTCAACACACCGGTGCCGATGCTTATCATCGGATTTTACTTGTCGAGTGCTAATCTGAAAAAAGCTTTCACCGATTTTTGGGCTTATGTTGCTATGGCTTTGAGATTAATCGTTTTACCGCTTGTGACACTTTTTGTGCTATTGTTGTGTGGCATCAAAGGCAGTATGCTTGTGTCACTTGTTATCTCCGTATCAGCTCCGATCGCGGCTATAACCACGATGATGTCAGCAAAATTTGGTCATGATACTGAGCTTTCTGTGTCTATAGTATCAGCTTCGACTTTACTGTCGCTTGTTACTATGCCGCTTATCGTAGGACTTGCTCAGTATTTGTCGTAAAATCAGGAGGATATCATGGCTAAAAATCCAAAACAAAAACAGAAGCTTTTGTATATTCTTCGGTATCTTTACAATAAAACTGACGAAAACCATGGTGTCACCGTGAATGATATCATCGAGTATCTTGATTCGTTTGATATAAAAGCAGAGAGAAAGAGTATTTACGATGACCTGAAAACTTTGCAGGATTTCGGGATTGATATCTGCTCTGCTAAGAGCAAGTCTGTTGAATATTATATTGCAAGTCGTGAGTTTGAGCTGTATGAGCTCAAAATGCTTGTTGATGCTGTCCAGAGTTCAAAGTTTATCACTCACAAAAAGTCGAACGAACTTATCAAAAAGCTCGAGGGACTTTCGAGTGAGCATAACGCAAAAAAGCTTCAGCGACAAGTTGTTGTCTCAAACCGCGTCAAGACTATGAATGAAAAGGTTAAGTACAACATCGATAATGTTCATGAGGCTATAAATCTCGGTGTCAAAATCAGCTTTTACTATTATCAGTTCGAAGTAAGCTCTGATGCGTCTCAGAAAATCGTCAAAAAGCGTAGGAACAATGGCGAAAAGTATGTTGTTTCCCCGTGGGCGATGAGCTGGGACGATGAGAATTACTATCTCATCGGATATGACAGCACGGCAGATAAAATCAAACACTATCGCATTGACAAAATGGAGAGTGTTGAACTTCTTATAAATGAGAAACGAGACGGAAGAAAGCTGTTTTCCAAGTTCGATATGGCTTCGTATTCAAAGCAGGTTTTCACGATGTATGGCGGAGAGCTTGTGGATATAAAGCTGAGGTTTGATAATTCGCTTATCTCGGTTGTTGTAGACAAGTTCTCGAAAAATGTTTTTATAACCGTCAATGAAGATGGAACTTTCGATGTTTGCACAAAGGTGATGTTGTCGCCGACTTTTTACGGTTGGTTGTTTTCGTTCAAGGATAAGGTGCAGATAATTTCACCGAAGAAAGCGAAAGACGAATTTGTTTCCTATCTTACTGATACAATGAGTATGTATCAGTAATTGTATAATCTAAAGTCCGATTTATGGGACACACATCCTGATATACTTTGGTTGTAAGAAGCGATAAGCTTCGAAAATAATCAAGGGATGTGTTTTTATGTTGAATTTTTGTGTTTTTGTCTTTGTTTTTTATTCTCTATGTGCTATAATCAAAATGATACTCAGGCCGACTCAGTTTTTTACGCTTTATCGTAGAAAATAAGATTTGTATCCCCTGAGTGAAAGGGTGTTTATGAGAAAAATAATACTTGCTTCGCAGTCACCAAGACGACAGGAACTCTTGAGAGATATTGTGAGTGATTTTGAAATAATACCATCTAATGCTGATGAGACGGTTGAAAGTGATATCAAGGCTCTTGATGTCCCGCAACACTTGGCTCTTATTAAGGCGAGAGATATATCAGCTAATCACAAAGAGGATATAGTTATCGGAAGCGATACGGTAGTTATCGTTGATGATACTGTGCTCAATAAACCAAAAAGTGAACAAGACGCTTACAGGATGCTCAGACTCCTCTCAGGCAGAAAGCACATCGTTTGCACAGGTTGTGCGATTGTGTGCGGAGAAAAGGAAAGTAGCTTTTCGGTTGTGACCGAGGTTGAATTTTACGACCTGAGCGATGATGAGATTAACGCGTATATCAAAACTCGTGACTGTATGGATAAGGCTGGGGCATACGGCATCCAGTCACAGGGCAAAACGCTTGTGAAAGGTATATACGGTGACTTTTTCAATGTGGTTGGTTTGCCTGTGGCAAGGCTTAAGCGCGAGCTTGAACTTTTTGTTCAGAATTTATGATGTATTATCTTTCAAGGGGAAAAGGGTATGAAACATCTTTTTATATTAAACTCGAACGCAGGCAAGAAAAGCCGTGTTCAGGAACTTAAGGATAAAATTAGTAAGCTCACACTTGACGGTGAGTGTGTTGTCAAAGAAACCAAGTGTCACGGCGATGCTACCGAAATCGTCAGGGAATATCTCAGTTCTACGGATGATTTTGTCAGAGTGTATGCTTGTGGCGGCGATGGTACAGCTAATGAAGCTATGAGTGGTATGGTTGAGTTTGAAAACTGTGCACTCGGAGTTGTTCCTGTCGGTACAGGCAACGACTTTGTTAAGAGCTTTGAGTTTACAAAAGAGGATTTTCTTGACCTTGAGAAAATGGTAACGGGTGAAATCAGAGTGATTGACTTGCTTGAGTGTAGCGGTCACTATGCGATGAATACTATCTCGGTGGGCTATGACTGTGCTGTCGCAAAGCAAGCTCAGAAAATCAAGCGTTTTCCGCTGATGACAGGCCCTACAGCGTACAAGGTTGCGCTTGTGTACTGCTTGTTCTCAAAGAGAAAGCACACCTTGGTGCCTTTCGCTGATGATGTGAAAATTGAGTTACCTCAGGGTTACAAAACTCAGATGATGTGTATTGCAGGCAACGGAAAGTTCTATGGTGGCGGATTCAAGGCTACTCCGTATGCTGATTTCAACGACGGCAATATTGACTTTTTGTCTGTGCCTACCTTGTCGCTGATTCAGTTTGCTCAGCTCATCGGTGTTTTCACAAAAGGTGAGCACATCGGCCACAAAAAGACTCCGTTTATCGTACATAAAAAGTGCAAGAAACTGCAGTTTAAGGACAAGCAGAGCATTGATATCGGTCTTGGTGGTGAGATTTACAACATCAAAGACCCTGTTATCACCGTTTTGCCATCTGCTTTAAAAATTATTGTCCCAAAAAATTGATGATTACAGGATAATTTACTATGGGTTGGTCTTTGAAAAGATTTTTCAAATTTCTTTTGATATCGGCGCTGACAGTAGGAGTGATATGCTCCTGCTGTTCTTGTGCTGTGAAAAATACTCAAGAGCCAACCGAATATGAACAGGAAGAAGAGGTTTTCTTCAAAAACGAAACATACAAAGGCGACAAATATGTCGCGAAAGAACTCAGCAAGATTTGTAGTGCTGAGGAGTTTCCGAAATTCACTTTTGATGTGATAAAAGGCTATGGAAACTTCCTTGATTCGACCTTTTCTAAGAGTGTTATCACAAAATACGACTTTCTTTCAGCACTTTTAGAAAAGCTTGAAATCGAAGTTGAAAAAAGTGAGTATGACTACAGCTATATTGTTGATTATAACTATTTTGACAACAGCGATTTGTTTGAGACTGCACTTGATATGAGTGTGCTTCCACAGCATACGATCGACTTTGATTCGCTCGGCTTTGCAGATAGGGAGTATGTTGCGAACACCTTGGTCAGAGCTGTTGAATTTACGATTATGTACAGCCTTGATTGTACTGATGAAAGTGATGTCACATACGACAGGGAGGTTGCCTCTTGTCTTTATCGAGGATATCTCGAGCTTGACGAAAACGATTGCTTCAATCCGCACTCACCTTTGGCACAGGAAGATTTCGACTATATTATGAACGAGCTCGACATCTTAAAACAGCTCAAAGGAAAGAAAATCCTCACCTTTGGCGACAGTATTATGCATGGAGACGGAAATTTTTATGAGGGTGTTGCCGACCTGCTTTCACGAAAGTATCAGGCTATACCGATTGATTACTCAAAGGGTGGCGCTACATTCGGTTATCACAGCGAGCGTGAGCAGATTTCAAACCAGATACTCAAAGCTGTCAGCGAATGTACAACTGCTGATGTTATCCTGATTGATGGTGGCACAAACGATATGCGTATGATAAAACCGGGCGAGATATCAAAGGATAAGTCATATGGTTCACATGGTCGATATGATTTTTGTAGCGGTATGGAGTACGCGTTTGGTCTGTTGCAAGATAACTATCCGAAAACCCCTGTTATTTATTTCAGAGCTCATAATATGGAGTTTTCACTTGAAAGAAACGAGTTGCACTTCGGTAGGCTCGCTCTCGAGATTTGCAAAAAATGGGAAGTTGATGTTGTCGATATTTTTGAAGACACCGATTTTAATACACACGACAAAACTTTATGCAGTGAATATACCCGTCATAGCAAAAGATATCCAAATGGCGATTCAGTTCATCCCAACAAGTCTGGTTATTACGAGTTTTATTTACCGCTTTTATCTGAAAAAATACTTGAAAACATAGAAACGGAGTGATTTTTATGACAAAATTATACATAGCAGTTCCTTGCTACAATGAAGAAGAGGTGCTTCCTGATTCATCGGGTAAGTTGCTGAATAAACTCAACGAAATGATTGCTCAGGGCAAGATTACCGCTGATAGCCGAATTGTTCTTATTGACGACGGCTCAAAGGACAAAACATGGTCTATCATTGAAGAACTTCACAAAGAAAACGAGATGTTCCAGGGTATCAAGCTCAGCCGTAACCGTGGCCACCAGAACGCCCTTTTGTGTGGTTTGATGACACTCAAGGACAAGTGTGATGCAGTTATTTCTATTGATGCTGACTTGCAGGACGATATCAACGTTTTTGATGAAATGGTTGAAAAATTTGAGGATGGCTGTGATGTGGTTTATGGCGTTCGCTCAAAGCGTGAGACCGACACCTTCTTCAAGCGTTTTACTGCGGAGGGCTACTACAAGGTTCTCGATAAACTCGGCGCAAAGGTTATCTTTAACCACGCTGATTTCAGACTTATGAGCGCGCGTGCTCTTGAGGGCTTCTCACAGTTCAAAGAGGTTAACCTCTTCCTCAGAGGTATTGTTCCGATGGTTGGCTACAAGTCCGATATCGTAACATATGAGCGAAGCGAGCGACTTCTTGGTGAGAGCAAATATCCACTCAAGAAGATGCTTGCACTTGCGTTTGAAGGTATCACATCACTTTCAACAAAGCCTATCAAGCTCATTTCACGCAGTGGACTTTTCATTTTCCTTGTGAGTATTGTTATGCTTATCTATTTTGTTATCCGTTACTTTATGGGGGCTACCGTTGACGGTTGGGCTTCGATTGTGGTTTCAATCTGGGCGCTCGGTGGTTTGCAGCTCCTTGCTATCGGTGTTATCGGTGAATACATCGGCAAGATTTATCTCGAGACAAAACAGCGTCCACGCTACATTGTTGAAACATACTTAGATGATAATAACTGAACATAAAAAGCGACAGGCTTAATAACCTGTCGCTTTTTGTTTAGATATTAAACGCTTTTTTGAGGAACGCTTTGCCGTAGTTTGTCATAAAACGGGTGTTTGCACAATTGATGATTTCAAGCCTTGGTGTGCGTTGCTCTTTGAAATCAACAATGTAGTGAGCTTCAAGAAGTATCTGGTGGTCAAGACCGGTTATGTGGTCAAGGTCATTGAAGTGTTCGATGACAAATGCAACTCGCTCAAGCACTTCGTCGTCAACCTCGTTTGTCTTCATGATATCCTTTGCTTTTTCGATATTGTCGATATCGTGCATAAGCGAAGCAATTTCAAGATACTCCTGAGTGATAGAAGGGAGCTTTTCGAGTTCGCCGATAGTTTTAGAGAGTGTGTACACGCTTACAAAATGACGAACCTTTTGCTCATCTGCGCCATAGTAGTCTTTCATCGCCTTAGCGATTTGATTTACGCTTTTTATCATTTCTAAAATCCTTCATAAGTTTTCTGATATGGGCGAAAGTTTTTTCTTCGCCCTCTTCTTTCAGCATAAACAGCAGGCTTTCCAGTGTATCCGAGGTTTCTTCGTGAATAACTCTGCGGTGTTTCGCTGCCATAAAGTAGTCATAGGCACTATGGTCTGTGTAGTTTTTGCCCTGATAAATCTTGCTGGCGGCAACTCGGTCACAGAACATCTCGACAACGTAGTTCAGTGGCATTTTGACCGGCACCATATAGCCTTTGTGCTTTGGGGAGTAGTCACGCCAATATTCAAAATGATGGCGATTTCTTCCCATATGATGCATCCACGCTGATGAGTGTCCGTTGAGCTCTCGGTCGCGGTCGTTAGGCGAGCGAGTGCCCTGATAATATTTAGCTCCCGGAATGAATTCAGTTGGGGAGTATTTTGACAAATCGTGAAAAAGTCCCTGCCAGAAGATTCCTGCTTTTTTGCAGTTCCTGATGACCTCGTGGCGGTGACGGGTGATAGTTTTGAAATGCTGAATTGGTTTGCTCATAAAATTATCCTTAAAGAGTTTTCTTTATTATATATCAAAAATAATATCTTAACAAGAGGGGAGGGCGTTGTGCTTCAGATATATTGCAACGCCGTTTTTATTGTTGCTTTTTATAACACCTGTTGCGATTTTTTTGAGGTTCTCAACCGCGTTTTCCATTGCGTAACATTCATCGCTGTGCTCGAACATATCGACGTCGTTGATACCATCGCCGAAGGCGACAATTCTGTCACAGGATAGCATTTTTGATAGCTGTTTTACTGCATTTGCTTTAGTTGCACCTTTTGGCAGAATCTCAAGCCAATAGTCGCCTGAGTATAAGTCACGTTGAAAATAGCATTGATATTTACTTTTGAATTTGTCATATAGCGGTTTAGTTTTGTTTTCGTCGCCAATCAGCGTGAAGTAGTAAACTTCGCCGTCAAAAAGTGAGTTTTGGTCAAACACTTCTAGGTTTCTTGGGTCGTTCTCTCTCGTGCTCAAAAAGTCGAGAGTAGGTTCGTTGAGTGTACTTCTTATATACGAAAACTGCTCTTTTTCATTTATAAGGGAGTAGACTAGTGGGTTTAAATTGTTGTCGAGTATAGTGCTCAGAATGAAGTCTGAGTCGTTTTTCGAGAATGTGTTTTTGAGCAGGATTTTTCCATTTTCATCTACAATAAAAGTTCCGTTGTGAACAACTGCGGGGTACTTCATAGGAAGTCCAACAGTTACCTTTTTTGCAGTAGTGTATGAGCGAGCTGTCGCAAATGAAAAGATAACACCATTATCGAGTAACTCGCTTATTGTTTTGTTGGTGAATTCAGTTGTTTTGGGAGTGCTATCGAGAAGCGTTCCGTCCAAGTCGGAGATGTATAATGTTTTCATAAGATTTTTTGTAAATTGGTAATTAGTGATTTGTTTTACTAACTGATTTATTGTTCCACAAGTTCTTTGTCTTGTAGCTTTTTCCATACTTGCTCCAGGATTTTGTATCTATAATTACTATGCAGACTTTTGTCATCGCAAATTAAAGGATAATAGCACGCTTTGTGCACAGCTTGGTAACAGTAATAATCGCCTGAATCTATAAATTTTGATTTTTGTGGTCCTTTTCCGTGACACAGCACCAGTTGTTGAACTTTTTTCGGTTCGACCTTTGTTTCGTTATTTTTGCTAGCGTGTATGTTGCCGGTGTTGCTATCGATGTTTGGTGTTGGTTTTTTTGAAACGCCCGTTTTGGCAATTGTGTTAGTGGCATCTTCCAATATTTCGTATGTTATTCTCGAAAAAGAAACTGCTATACAGTCATATTTTTCTCTTAACTTATCGCAATTTTCTATTGTATATGAAAACCACTTGATGTAGGATAAGTCATTTGTTCCGCTGATAAGTCTTCCATTTGAGATTAACCTGATGTTACCATACTCTTTTGTTTCTATAATCAATTCTTTTGGAATTCTAACGTAATGGTTCATTATTTACTCCTATTTTGATAACTTACATATACATTCGATGTGATTAGTATGTGGGAACATATCGACAGGCTCTATGTGTTCTACCTTGTATCCGTTTTGCTTGAGGATTTTCAAATCTCTGCTCTGGGTTTCTATGTTACATGAAACATAAACAATTGTTTTGATTTCCATATCAATGAGTGACTGCAAAAAATCTCTGCTACAACCCATTCTTGGAGGGTCAACAAAGGCGACATCGATTCTGATGTTTTCTTCTTTGAGAGCTTTTATGTAGTCTTTCGCATCTGCGCATACAAATTCGATATTTTTGATATTATTGAGTTTTGCGTTCTTTTTAGCGTCGACTATTGCATCTTTGACACTCTCAACAGAAAGCACCTTTTTCGCTTTATCGCTTGCGCAAATACCGATTGTGCCGACTCCGCAATAGCTGTCGAGAACAGTTTGTGTGCCGTCAAGATTTGCAAGTTCAATAGCTTTATTGTACAGCTTTTCGGTTTGGATAGGATTAATCTGATAGAAAGACTGTGGCGAAATGATGAAGGTTTTGCCACATAATGTATCTTTGATGTAACCGTCTCCCAAAAGGATATCCTGAGTTTTGCCGATGAATAGCTTTCTCTTATCTTTGTTGACGGTTGTGACAACAGTTGTGATGTATGGGTGTTTTTTCAAAAGCGCTGAGGTGAAAGTTTTCTTGGCGGGAAAAACAGGGTCAGCTCCGTTGATAATGACCATAACTTCGCCTGAGTTGAAACCCTCGCGGATAACAACGCTTTTGACAAAGCCTGTGCCTTTGAATGGGTCGTAAGGTGCAATTTTGAAGCTTTTGAACAAGGCACACAGTGAGTTGAAAATTTCGTTTGAGCGCTTAGTGTGAAGTTTACATTCACGCGTTTTGACAATAGTGTTGGTGGTGGATTTGTACAGACCCCAAGATATACTTTTGTCGCGTTCACGCTTGAAAACTGCCTGAGCCTTGTTGCGATAAGCAAACGGGTTTTCCATAGAAACGACAGGCTCGATTTTTGCAAAAGAGCCGAGGAACCTTTTGCATTTATTATATTTGTATTTGATTTGCTCGTTATATGTCAGGTTGTTGAGCTGACATGAGTTGCACTTTTTCTCTACATTACAGTTTAATTTGTATTCCATAATTTGCCTTCTTGTGTTATTTTTTGAATATATTACATTTATTCTACCACATATTATACCACTTTTGCAATTTGCAGAAAATATGACTTGATAATTACATTGTCAGTATATATAATTGAGGTATGAAAGAAATGAAAGTAATGCGAAATCGCAGGCGTCATTCTGTCCTCAAAAGCACCAGAAGACGAAATAAAAGAATTGCACTCTCACTTATGAGTTTGTGTGCGGTTGTTCTTGTTTTCACGGTGTGCCTGTTGTCTGTGAAGATGCTCTCGCAGGTCAGACCTGTGAGTGGCAACGAGATTGAGGAGACTTCGCCGAGCGTTATCGAAAATGAACTGACTACATATTTAATACTTAATAACGGCGACACAGCTATGCTCAGCGTTGCGGTGGACGAAAAAGATTTTGATAAAATCGAGTTTACAAGCTCAGATGAAGAAGTGCTCACGGTTGACAGCGCGGGCAGAGTCGACGCAAAAGCTGAGGGAAAAGCTACTGTGACAGCTCTTGGCAGAGGCTTTGAGGGCAAATGTCAGGTGACAGTTGAGAAAGCGAAAAAGGTCAACAAACCTGCTGAATACACAACTGCGTTTGTTGCTAACCTCGATATTGTTGAGAAAAACAAAAAGCAGGATTTGCAGAGCCTTTACAGCGTTACCGTTAACCGCAGAACAAACACCGTTACCGTATATACATATGACGATAATGGTGAGTATGTTGTGCCTGTCAGGGCTATGGTGTGTTCGTGCGGAGAGATGAACGAGGAAAACATCACCCCGACTGGTGAATACAGTGTTTATTTCAAAGAGCGTTGGCATCCGCTTTATGGCGATGTGTATGGCCAGTATGTCACAGGCTTTTCGGGGCCGTATCTTTTCCATTCTGTGCCGTACAAAAAGACTTCTCCTGATTCACTCAAAGCTGATGAATTCAACAAGCTTTCAGATAACGCTTCTCAGGGTTGCGTTCGTCTTATGATTTCTGATGCAAAGTGGATTTATGATAACCTTGATATGTATACTCCTGTCAAGGTTATTGATAAGACTGCGGGAAGTGATGTGCTAGGCACCCCTCCTGTAGTGAAGGTTGATGAGTCCATTCACTGGGACCCTACCGACAACGCTAAAAAGAATCCATATAGGGATGCGCTCCCTGTGATAAACGGTGCTGAGGATATCGCTATAAAAAAAGATAGCGATTTTGACCCTAAGGTTACTGCCCTTGACTCGTGCGGTAATGATATAACAGATAAGCTTGAGATAGTCGGTAAGGTTATAAGTTCGAAGGTCGGAGAATATAAGCTTACATATTCTGTGACCGATGACCTAGGAAAACATACCGAGAAAACCGTTACAGTTACAGTAAAAGATAAAAAGTAAAAGAAAATGCGACCGTGTGATTTTACGGTCGCATTATTTTTAGGATATAAAGCCTACGATTGTTTCGTCCTGAGTCTGTACATCATTTGGTGTTGCTTCGTCAGGGGTGGATTTGTCGAGGAACATAAAGCCCATCATAGTGTAGAGAATTTCTTCGTAAGTTTTGCCTTGACGGGAGAAATCAGATTTCTTGATTTGTAAAGCCTGTCCGTTTGTGATAGCACTCATATCATAAAGCTCGCTGTCAGCTTTGAGGTAGTTGAGCACAGCTTCATCATCATAGAAAATGTATGCCGGGGTGTGGAGTTTCAAAACTTCTGCTTCAACTTCAGCAGTCTCAAGGAAGTCAAGCGCGTTGATAGCTCCACAATGAGAGAAAAGCTCGTGTTCAATTGTGCCTTTTGTGAAAGTGCACAGCTTTCCGCTTTCGTCAAGATAGAGATAGCACGCTGTCTTAACTATATCACCTGAAACAGCGCTTTCAAAATCAGAGATAGTATCAACAAGGTTATCGTATGAAAGCTGGCCCTCAGCTTTACCGCTGACATTTCCGCCCAAAGCTTTGCCGATATTTACATAAAGTGCGTTGAGTTCTTCGAAGCTCTTTGCTTTTTCAAAAGTGAGAACAGGAATGTTGTTTTCAGCCAAAGCTGTCTTTGCGCTGTCTGAAAGGTTCGATTCTGCGATAACTAAATCGGTTTCGTTTGTGACAATAGAATCAATGTTTGGACTTTCACTTGTGCCAACGATAGGGACTACTGAGAGGAACTGTTGATCACACTCGATGCTACGGCCAACCATTTTCACATCATAACCTAAGTAGGAAACGATATCAGCCATACAATCGGAAAGCACGACAATGTTGAGTGGTTCTTCTGCTATAGTAACATCGCCGATAGTAACAGGAAACTCATCGCCGTCGTTATCTTTGCAAGAACACAGCGAAAGCGCCATAGTTAAAATCAAAGCAAAACAAAGAAAAAGTGAAATGCCTCTTTTATACATAGGATAACCTCCAATATGTTATATATTATGATACTATTCTACAAAATTTGTCGTGTTTAGTCAAATAAATTAAAGAAAGTTTACTATTTTAAAAAAAATTTAAAAAATTTTCAAAAAAGGCTTGCATTTTTGAAAACAAGGTGCTATAATAACGAAGTCGCTTGAGAGAGCGACAACAAATGAAAAGTTGGTGTCGATGACGCAGGGGGTCCACCCGTTCCCATCCCGAACACGGAAGTTAAGCCCTGTAGTGCCGAAAATACTTGGCTGGTGACGGCCTGGGAAAATAGGAAGGTGCCAACACAATGAAGAGCTTCCACCCAGTAGGGTGGTTGTTTTTTTATGTCCGAAAATGGATTACTGATTATCTTAATATCCAAAGAAAAAACTCAGTGAATTTCGTTCACTGAGCTTTTTCTTTGTTATTTAATTGTATATACATTTGAATTGACAACGAGTGTGTGGTCATCCTTGAAGTGAACCTTCATATTCTGATATTCGTACCATTCGCCGTAATATACTTCATGCGGTGTTGGATAAATTTTGAAGATAAATGCGTCGAACTCTTTATCTTTGCACAAGTTTACTATAGTGTTTCCACCAAGTGCGCCTTGGTCATCGCAAATAACCTGAGCATAGTATTCTTTGTTTGGCGAATAGACCGTCTGAGTTATCGTGACCTCACCAAAGTCGCCCATAATCAAGGAAATGAGCATCAATAAACCTATCGGTAAAATTGGTATCGCCGACAGTATATTGCTAATTATTTTCAGTACAAGAGGTTTTGAGAATCCATTCGAAATGATATAGCAAATAACTTGACAAACAGCAAGGCTCAGGTAGGTTATCAATCTTTCAATAATGGAAACGCGGTTGTATTTGAACAGATAAAAAACGATGTTGATAACGGAAAACAGTGGTAGCAACGAGAATAGTACTTGTTGAAGTTTTGATGAAGCTACTTTGTTTATTGTTGATAAAGTTATTATAGCTACAATGGTTGTGACTACTGCGAAAATTGAGCAGTATGTAAAATCGAATGAGTATCCGAAAATCGCCAATATCCCTGTGCAAAGGGGAAGTAGGAGCACAAGTGCAATCAGTGCGTATCGTAATGTTGTGATCGTTTTTTTCATAATGACACCTCAGTTTTCGATTTCTTTCATCGCTTTTCTGAATTCTTTGAAAAACAGCACAGCGGTGAATGTGACAGCGATGACGTCAGCTACAGGTTCGGCTGTGTAAACGGCGAGCGTTTTGTCGCTGATAATATGAGGCATAATGTAAATAAGCGGTAAGAGTAAAATAAACTTACGCATAACTGCAACGATGATAGAGGCTTTGGCGTTGCCAAGAGAGACGAAGGTCATCTGGCAGGCTATCTGGATTCCGAAGATACACAGCACACCGCAGTAAATCCTTAGCGCATTTGATGCGAACTCAAGTAGCTTTGGGTCGGTTGTGAAAATACCTGCGAAGGTTTTAGGAAACAGCATTATGAAAATCCACAAAATGGTAGAATATATAAGACTTGAAGTTAGCAGGAGCTTGAATGTTTGAGTGATACGTTCTCCGTTTTTTGCGCCATAGTTATAGCTGATGATAGGTTGAGAACCCTGAGCTAAGCCTTGTAACGGCATCATAGCAAACTGCATAACGCTTGTGAGGATAGTCATCGCACCTACAGCTATATCACCACCATAAAGTAAGAGCGAAGAGTTAAAGCATGCCGAAATGATACTTTCACTCGATTGCATAATAAAAGGAGCAAGGCCAAGTGCGAGACAAGGGAAAATAAGTTTGAAATTAATTTTCAGGTTTTTGAGTTTAAGTCGCAAAACAGAGCGTTTGCTGCACAAAAAGCTTATCACCCAGATACATGAAAAACCTTGTGAGATAATGGTCGCAAGTGCGGCTCCTTTGACCCCCAAATCGAGTGCGAAAATCAAAACAGGGTCAAGTATGATATTGGACAGAGCTCCGATAAGTACAGAAAGCATTCCTTGTTTTGCGAACCCCTGAGCTGTGATATATGCGTTCATACCAAGGGTGAGCTGAACGAAGATTGTACCAAGTGCATAAAGTCCCATGTAGTCACTCGCAAATTTAATGGTATTTTCGCTTGCGCCGAAAGACAGTAACAGAGGTCGATGAAAAACAAGGAGAACTGCAGTGATAATAAGTGATATTATCACCTGTAAGGAAAAGCAACTTCCCATTGTTTTTGCGGCTGAGTCGTTGTCCCCTTTACCCATAAAGATTGAAGCACGCGGAGCACCGCCTGCGCTGATAAACGCCGCGAAAGCCGAAACTATCAATATAATCGGCATACAAACTCCGATGCCTGTTAGCGCTAAATCGCCATCGACTTTCATATGGCCGATGTATATTCTATCAACTATGTTGTACAGCATATTTATAAGCTGTGCTGTAATGGTCGGAACAGCAAGTGAAAACAGCAGCTTCCCGACAGGGGCTGTTTTGAGAAAAGTGTTGTCTTTTTTCATTATATACACCTTTTTCATTGTTTTTTTATGTTTCTATGGTATACTGAGTATAACACAAAAAGTTTTTCTATGAAAGGGCGAGATTGATGAAAAAGCTCAGGTTACTGAGAAATATTCTCAGGCGTACGGGAACAAACAAAATATTGCTCGGATATCTTGCGTTTGTGCTTGTTTCTGCACTTTTGATAGTTATTTTTGATCCTGTTGTTGACCGCTATGGTGACGCGTTGTGGTATTGCTACGCGGTGATTTCTACGGCTGGTTTCGGAGATATTGTGGTGGTCAGTGCTTTTGCAAAAATAATATCGTTACTCGTGACTATTTATTCAACTCTTGTCATCGCTATTGTAACGGGTGTTGTTGTGAATTTTTACACAGAGGTAACCGAACTTTCTCGCAAGGAGACTCTCACCGCTTTTATGGATAAGCTCGAACATCTTGACACTATGAACAAAGATGAGCTTCGGGAAATATCGGCTCAAGTGAAGAAATTCAACGACAATTTTAAATAGAACGAAAAACGCTCACCTTGAGAATAATCAGGGTGAGCGTGATTTTTTATAACAGCTTTAATATATCAGGGAATGGGGCGAGAGAACGCTTGAGTATTCCATGCATATGGGCGATAGCAACGCCGTAGTTGAGTATCGGGATGGACTGTGCGCCTGCTTTTTCCATACGGGATTTCATTTCCTTTTCGTTTAACATACATCCGCCACAATGAATGATGAGCTTGAATTCGCTCAAATCATCAGGGAATGTTCCTCCACTTGTGAAAGTGTACTGAGGTTTTGCGTTTGTGAAATCTTCAATCCATTTAGGCATCTTCACAGTGCCGATATCGTTGCACTGGCGATGGTGAGTACAACCCTCAGCGATCAGAATTTTGTCTCCGTCTTTGATTTTAGACAGGGCTGATGCACCATTGATAAGAGCTCTCAAATCACCTTTGTATCGAGCCATCAGAATAGAAAACGACGTTAGTGTGATATCACTCGGTGTGATTTTTGCGACACTACCGAAAGCTTGTGAATCGGTTATGATAAGTTTAGGTTTTCGTGAAAGAGAATTCAAAGTATTCTGAAGTTCTGAAACCTGAGTACAGATGCAAGAACCGTGGTGGTCGAGGATGTCACGAATGACCATCTGTTGTGGCAAAATCAATCTGCCTTTTGGAGCAGCTTCATCAATAGGGATAACAAGCACAACGATGTCATTCTTGTCTATCAGGTCTGACACAAGTGGCTTTTCGGTTTTGCTGTGTTTCGAGATTTTCGCGATAAGCTCCTTGAGCTCATTTATGTTATCGCCATTTTTAGCGCTGACATAAATTTCGTTGTCTTTGAGTGTACTTTTTTTATTTAGTAAATCAGTTTTGTTGTATACAACGATATGAGGCAACTTTCGCTCTTTGAATGTGCTGAGCAGTTCTTCGTCGAGTTTAGATTTACCTTTTGTAGCATCAATAACTAAAATTGCTATATCTGTGATAGCTAAGGTTTCTTTTGCTCTTTTGACTCTCATTTCACCAAGCTCACCCTCGTCGTCAAGACCCGGAGTGTCGATGATGACAACAGGGCCCAGAGGGAGAAGCTCCATAGCCTTTTTGACAGGGTCGGTGGTAGTCCCCAGAACATCGGACACAAGCGATAACTGTTGGTTAGTGACAGCGTTGACCACGCTTGATTTGCCGGCATTTCGCAGTCCGAAAAAACCGATATGAATACGCTGTGAGGAAGGAGTGTTAGAAAGACTCATATTATCCTCCTTGTTTAGAATCTGAAATCTCTTCGGTTAGAGTTCATAATATCGTCGATATTAGCAGTAGCGATTTCTCTTACTCTGTCTTTAGGGATACGCTTGAGTTCTTCTTTGATAAGCTCGTAGCCGATTTTTTTAGTTTCGTCACTTGCGTAGTCTTCGAGATATTCAGTGAGAGTCATCAGCGCGTTTGGATGACAACAGTTAAGAATCTGACCGCTTTTGCACAGGCTCATAAATCTGTCGCCTGTTCTGCCTTCGCGATAACAAGCGGTGCAGAATGACGGAATGTGGCCGTTTTCCATGAGCCATCTTACAACTTCGTCAAGTGTACGCTGGTCAGAAACGTCGAACTGTTCGGTATCTGTAGGTCGAATTTCTTCGGTGTAACCTCCAACGGTTGTGCGTGAGCCACCGCTGACCTGAGAAATGCCGAGTCTAAGAAGTTTTGAACGAACTTCTTCGCTCTCTCGAGTTGAGATAATCATACCTGTGTATGGAACAGCAAGGCGGATGCAGGCTGTGATTTTAGCAAAAATTTCGTCAGAAATAGAATTGTCGAATGCATCAGGGTCGATGTCGTCAGCTTTTTTGATTCGTGGAACAGAAATAGTGTGTGGACCGACACCGTGAACAGCTTCTAAGTGTTCTGCGTGCATGATAAGTCCTGCGAACTCGTATTTGTAAAGCTCAAGTCCGAAAAGTACACCCAAGCCAACATCATCGATGCCGCCCTCCATAGCTCTGTCCATAGCTTCAGTGTGGTAGTCGTAGTCGTGCTTTGGACCTGTTGGATGAAGTTTTAAGTAGCTTTCTTTGTGATAAGTTTCCTGGAATAAGATATATGTGCCGATTCCTGCTTCTTTGAGCTTTCTGTAGTTCTCGACAGTAGTAGCGGCAATGTTGACATTAACTCTTCTTATATCGCCATTTTTGTGATGTACTGAGTAGATAGTTTTGATACATTCGAGAATGTATTCGATAGGATTGTTCTTTGGGTCCTCGCCTGATTCAATCGCGAGTCGCTTGTGACCCATATCCTGCAAAGCGATAACCTCAGCTTTAACTTCTTCCTGAGTGAGTTTCTTTCTAGGAATACGCTTGTTTTTCAGGTGATACGGACAGTATACGCAACCGTTGACGCAGTAGTTCGACAGATAAAGAGGAGCGAACATTACGATACGGTTACCGTAGAAAGCAAGCTTGATTTCTTCAGCAATTTTGTAGATTTCTTCGATTTTTTCAGGTATATCACAAGCAAGCAAGACGGATGCTTCTCTGTGTGAAAGTCCGCTGCAGGTGTAGCCTGTTTCGGTTTTCTTAGGTCTTGCTTTTTCTAGAATTTCGTCGATGAGTTCGACATTGTTTTTGTTTTGTTCAGCATATTCAAGAGTTGCTCTGATTTCAGCATCGTTGATGAACTCTTCTGCTTTCAATGATTTTTTATTATAAATTGCCATAATGGTCACTCCTTTTTGATATCACCGCGGTCGACTACTGCTTCGTAGCCGATTGCGTTCATAGATGTTTTCAGGTCTTCAATAAGTTGAGCCGACTCAACGCCTGTGTGAACTTTGCCGTTATACAGCGAATATTTTTCTCTGACATTAAGAGGGGAGAGGTTCGGCATAATTACATTAGCACCGGATAAGATGCCTTTGATTCTGCCGTAGCTGTTGACTGTGCCGAGTGCTGTGGTAGCAGGTAACAAAATGTTAGGCTTGATAAGTCTGATGATAGATAAGATGTAACAGCAAAGCCCCACATCACCGGAAAGATGGTCGAAGAACTCGGTGTCTTTGTGTGGAATGAAAGGACCGACTCCGCACATATCAGGTGAGAATACCTCAATGAACTTGAGATCCTGTGCGATGTGTTCAGGTTTCTGGTATGGTGAACCGACCATAAATCCGCAACCAACCTGAAATCCGATTTCTTTGAGGTTGCTCAGACATTGCATTCTGTTTTGAAGTGTTTGTTCTTCCGGATGAAGTGAAGCGTAGTGTACGCTGTCAGCGGTTTCGTGTCTGAGCAGGTAGCGGTCAGCTCCTGCGTCATACAGCTTTTGATAACTTTCTTTGCTACGCTCACCAAGAGAGAGGGTGATAGCACAGTCGCTATATTTGCGCTTGATTGTGCTGACTATATCACACACAACTTCGTCGGTGAAAGCACCGTCCTCGCCACCTTGGAGCACAAATGTGCGAAAGCCCAAAGCATAACCCTCGTCGCAACAAGAAAGGATATCATCCTTAGTGAGGCGGTAACGCTCGCAGTTACGGTTGCTTTTTCTGATGCCACAGTAGTAGCAGTCGTTTTTGCAAATGTTGCTTATCTCGATAAGTCCACGAACGTATACTTTGTTTGAATAGTACTTTTCTCTTGCACTTACTGCGTATTGCCTTAAGAGTTCTGCTGATTCTTCATCGTAGTTTTCGATGAGATACTCATACTCCTCAATGTCGAGTGAATGAGTGAGATTCAGTTTTTCGATAAGTAGTTTATTCTTCATAGCTTTTCACATTTGAGTAGGCAGTTTTCACGGTGGCTCCGTTTATGTTGCCTATTTTTCCTGATAGTGCTGAAATTATATCCTGTGGTGCATCGATAACGACGCTGATGACGGACACTCCTTTTTCACGGTATGGGATTCCCATTCGCCCGATAATAAATTCGCTTGCCTGATGAAGCACGGTGTTGATTTTTTCAGCTGAATCGCTATTCTCAACGATAATGCTCATCACAGCTATTCGTTTTTCCATAAATACCTCCAATGATTAAAAAAAGCCGTATCAAACGATACGGCAGACACAACAAAACACACCTCTTGAGGTGTTTGAAATTCAGATGTATGAAGCCGTATCTTTCAGTCAGACTAGTCTTTGTGTCAGATACCACACTTATATTATACTAATAATATATGCATAAATCAAGTGTGCATATTACCCATTTATGGCTGTAAATATTGTATAATATGCATATTGAATACGGGAGTAAAATCTAGCTTTATGCAGTAATTATGCATATTTTGAGAGTTTATGCATACGACATTTGTTAAAATGACCGAAATATGACGCTTTAACACTGAAAAGCAGTAAAATTTGAATAAATATTGAATATACTATTGACTTATATGCATAAAACGACTATAATATGTGCATACTTAATAAATTTATTGCATATTTATTCACGGAGGCGGTTAATTATGAAACCAGTAAACAAAGAAAAAATTAAGAAAGTCGTCCTGGCTTATTCAGGCGGTCTTGATACATCTATCATTATTTCATGGCTCAAGGAAAACTACAACAACTGCGAGGTTATCGCTGTATCAGGTAACGTTGGTCAGGCTGACGAGCTCGAGGGCTTGGAGGAGAAGGCTATCGCTACAGGTGCTTCTAAGTGCTATGTTCTTGACCACACAGATGAGTATGTTGACGATTTCATCATCCCAACTATGAAGGCTGGCGCTGTGTATGAGGATTACCTCCTCGGTACATCACACGCTCGTCCATGTATCGCTAAGGGTCTCGTTGAGATTGCTCTCAAGGAAGGCGCTGATGCTATCGCTCACGGTTGTACAGGTAAGGGTAACGACCAGGTTCGTTTTGAACTTGCTATCAAGCACTTTGCTCCTAATATGCCAATCATCGCTCCATGGCGTGAGTGGGACATCAAGGGCAGAGAAGAAGAAATTGCATACGCTGAGGCTCGTAACATTCCACTCAAGATTAACCGCGAGACAAACTACTCAAAGGATAAGAACCTCTGGCATCTTTCACACGAGGGTCTCGACCTTGAGGATACAGGCAATGAGCCTATGTATGAAAAAGAAGGCTTCCTCGAGATGGGTGTTTCACCACTCATGGCTCCTGATAAGCCAACATATATCGAGCTTGATTTTGAGCAGGGCGTTCCTGTTGCTCTTGACGGCGAGAAGATGAGCGCTAAGAACATCATCTTGAAGCTCAATGAAATCGGTGGCGCTAATGGTATCGGTATTATTGATATTGTTGAGAACCGTCTTGTTGGTATGAAGTGCCGTGGTGTATATGAGACACCGGGCGGTACTATCCTCTACAAGGCTCACAGAGTGCTTGAGACAATCTGTCTTGATAAATACACAATGCACGAGAAAGAGAAGCTCGCTATCACATTTGCAGAGCTCGTTTACAACGGCCAGTGGTTCACACCACTTCGAGAGGCTCTTTCAGCTTTTGTTGATAAGACTCAGGAGAGAGTTACAGGTAAGGTAAGACTCAAGCTCTACAAAGGCAATATGATCAATGCCGGCGTATGGAGTCCATACTCACTCTACAGCGAAGAAATCGCTACATTCGAAGAGTCTGATTACGACCAGACTGATTCAGCAGGCTTCATCAATCTCTTCGGTCTTCCAATCAAGGTTCAGGCTGAGGTTGACGGCAAATAATAGGCAACTTAACTGTCCTGCGCAGCGTTTCTGTGCAGGACTGTTTCAATATTAGAGAAACTTTGCGAAACTATTGATATAATCACGTTTTTATTGTAAAATAAACAGGTTAATGATTTTTAAATAAGAAGGTATAAATTATGGCTAAAATGTGGGCAGGCAGAACAAGCGGCGAAACATCGAAAATTGCGGATGATTTCAACTCATCTATCCGTTTTGACAGCAGAATGTATGAGCAGGATATCAAGGGCTCTATGGCACACGCTATGATGCTGAGCGCTAAGAATATTATCACACAAGAAGATTGTGACATACTCGTTTCAGGACTTGAACAGATTCTTGATGATATAAACTCAGGTGCACTTGAGATTGATATGGAAGCGGAAGATATCCATATGTTTGTTGAGCAGGTGCTCACACAGAGAGTCGGCGATGTCGGCAAAAAGCTTCACACAGCAAGAAGCCGTAATGACCAGGTTGCGCTTGACCTTAGAATGTATCTTCGCGACGAGTGTGACGAGATTACTGAGCTTACAAAAAGTTTAGTTGAAGCTCTGTGCTCTCAGGCTGAAAAGAACAAAGCGGTTATTATGCCTGGCTACACTCATCTTCAGCGTGCTCAGCCTGTGACTTTCGGGCATCATATGATGGCGTATGCTATGATGCTCCTTAGAGATATCGACCGTATCAAGGATACCAAAAAGCGTATGAATGTTTCTCCTATCGGTTGTTGTGCTCTTGCAGGAACTACATACGATACAGACAGATATTTTGAAGCTGAAAAACTCAACTTTGATTCAATTGCGCTCAATTCTCTTGATGGTGTTTCAGACAGAGATTTCTGTGCTGAACTTTTGTCATCAATCGCTATTTTGATGATGCACCTCTCACGTTTTTCAGAGGAGCTTATCTTGTGGTCAAGTTGGGAGTTCAAGTTTGTTGAGCTTTCCGACAGCTTCACAACAGGCTCATCAATTATGCCACAGAAGAAGAACCCTGATATGGCTGAACTCGTTAGAGGTAAAACAGCTCGTGTTTACGGTGACCTTATGGCTACACTCACAATGCTCAAGGGCCTTCCGCTTGCATACAACAAGGATATGCAGGAAGACAAAGAGAGTATCTTCGACGCTTGTGACACAGTGAAGATGTGTCTGAAAGTTTTCGCTCCGATGATTGAGACTATGTCTGTCAGAGCTGATAATATGAAAAAAGCCGCATCTGAGGGCTTTATCAATGCAACTGACCTTGCTGACTATCTCGTCAAAAAAGGTCTGCCTTTCAGAAGTGCATACAAGATTTCTGGTTCTATCGTTGCTTATTGTATCGAGAACAAGACTATTTTAGAAGATTTACCACTTGAAAAGTATAGAGAGTATTCACAGCTTTTTGAAGAAGATGTATATAACGATATCGACCTTACAACCTGCGTCAACAAGCGTGTCAGCGTTGGCGGTACATCGGTCGAGTCAGTCGAAATGCAGATAAATTTTGTGAAAGAGAATTTATAATATGACTAAGGTATTTATTGACGGAAGTGCGGGAACAACGGGACTGAGAATTTTCGACAGACTCAAAGACCGCAAGGATATTGAACTTATCACACTCAGCGAAGAATTTCGCAAAGATATAAACGCAAGAAGAGAAGCTCTCAACAGTGCTGATATCGCGTTTTTGTGCTTGCCTGACAAGGCAGCTATTGAAGCGGTTTCACTTATCGAAAACAGCAACACAGCGGTTATCGATACTTCGACAGCGCACAGAACATCTCAGGGCTGGACTTATGGTTTCCCTGAACTTCTTTCTTCATATGGCGAAGTTCAAAACTCAAAACGAATCGCTAATCCAGGTTGTCACGCAAGCGGCTTCAATGCGCTTGTGGCTCCTCTTACCAAATCGGGATTGCTCAAAAAGAGCGCAAACTTGAGTTGCTTCTCACTCACCGGCTACTCAGGTGGCGGAAAGCAGATGATCGCTCAGTATGAGGATAGCAATCGTGACGCACTCCTTTGTGCTCCTCGTATGTACGGACTTACTCAATCTCACAAGCACATTCCAGAGATGGTGAAGGTGTGCGGTCTTGAACAGGCTCCAGCCTTTTGTCCTGTTGTTGCTGATTTTTACAGCGGTATGCAGGTGACAGTTCCTGTGTTTAAGAGTGACCTCAACGGCACTATCGAAGATATCAAGGCTGAATACAAAAGAGTGTTTAACGGTTCTGTTGTTCACTTCGATGATTGTGCCGATGAAAGCGGTTTTATGTCATCAAACGCTTGGTCAATGAAAGACGATATGCAGATTACAGTTTGCGGAAATGAGGAGAGAATCTTGCTCGTTTCCCGTTTTGATAACCTTGGCAAAGGTGCTTCGGGCTCTGCTATTCAGAATATGAATATCCTGCTCGGTGTTGACGAAAAAGAAGGATTAAATATATAAAGGAAAATTGATATGAAGATAATTTCAGGCGGTGTTTGTGCCGCAAAAGGATATAAAGCAAGCGGTGTTCACTGTGGTATCCGCAGAAACCAGACTAAAAAGGATCTAGCTCTTATCGTGAGCGACAAAAAGGCTGTGACTTGCGCTGTTTATACTAGAAATCTTGTTAAAGGCGCACCGCTGACAGTTACAAAAGAAAACATCGCTGACGGCTTTGCTCAGGCTGTTATCTGTAACTCAGGCAACGCTAACACCTGTAACGCTAACGGTATTGAAATTGCTACACAGATGTGCAAGCTTGTAGAGAATGTTACAGGTATAGACAGCAAAGACGTTGTTGTTGCATCTACTGGTGTTATCGGTCAGCCACTTGATATCACACCTATCGAAAATCATATTGAGGAGCTTAATGCGAAGCTTTCTTATGATGGTTCTTTTGATTGTGCAAGTGCTATTATGACAACTGATACTATTCAAAAGGAAGTTGCTGTTGAATTTGAAATAAATGGCAAAGTATGCAAAATGGGCGGTATTGCAAAAGGCTCAGGTATGATTCATCCTGATATGGCAACAATGCTCGTCTTCATCACAAGCGACTGCGCTATCAGCAAAGAAATGCTTCAGAAAGCTCTCTCAACTGATGTTGATAACACATTTAATATGCTTTCTGTTGATGGAGATACTTCAACCAACGATATGGTAACCGTTATGTGTAACGGTATGGCAGAAAATGATGAAATCAACTGTGATGGTGAAGCGTTCGACACATTTATGAAAGCTCTCAACACAGTAACCGTTACTCTGTGCCGAATGATTGCAGGCGACGGTGAGGGTGCAACAAAGATGCTCGAGTGCAAGTGCTCTGGTGCCGATACCCTCGATACAGCTAAAACAGTTGCGAAAAGCGTTGTTTGTTCAAGCCTTCTAAAAGCTGCTATGTTCGGTGCTGATGCTAACTGGGGCCGAGTGCTGTGCGCTATCGGATACAGCAAGGCTGATGTCGATGTAAGCAAAGTAGAAGTTAAATTCAGATCAGCTAAAGGCGAAATCCTTGTTTGTGAAAATGGCGCAGGCGTTCCTTTCTCAGAAGAGAAAGCTAAGGAAATCCTGCTCGAAAATGAAATCGAAATTCTCGTATCTGTAGGTGATGGTAGCTTTAGTTCAACAGCTTGGGGCTGTGACCTTACCTACGATTATGTTAAGATAAACGGTGATTACCGTACATAAGAGGTTGTTATGAAAAAGATTACTTTGACAAATCCTGAAAGAGCTCAGGTGCTGACTGAAGCTCTCCCATATATCAAACGCTATAACGGAAAAATCGTTGTTGTCAAATACGGCGGTAACGCTATGATTGACGAGGAACTCAAACAGCAGGTTATGGAAGATATCGTTCTGTTGTGGCTCATCGGTATCAAGGTTGTTCTTGTTCACGGTGGCGGTCCTGAAATCAACGAGATGATGGAAAAACTCGGCAAAGAACCTGAGTGGGTCGATGGACTCAGGGTTACTGACAAAGAAACTGTCGATATCGTTCAGATGGTTCTTGCGGGCAAGGTCAATAAAACCCTGGTTAATATGGTCGAAGCAAAAGGCGGCAAAGCTATGGGTATCTCCGGTATGGACGGTATGCTCATTCAGGCAAAGGTCAAAGATGAGCGACTGGGTTATGTTGGTGAGATTACTAACATCAATATCAGACCTGTTGAAGATTTGCTTTCTAATGACTACATTCCTGTTATCTCAACAATCGGTTGTGATAAAGAGGGTAACGCATATAACATCAACGGCGATACTGCCGCTGCACATATCGCAGGTGCGCTCGGTGCTGAGCGTCTCATTATGATGACCGACATCGAAGGTGTACTCAGGGATAAAGATGACCCGAATACACTTATCACAGACCTGACAGTTGAACAGGCTCAGGCTCTTTATAAGGATGGCACAATCAAGGGCGGTATGATTCCTAAAATCGGTTGCTGTATTGAAGCTATCTATAAGGGCGTTAACAATGTTGTTATTATGGATGGACGAGTTCCACATTCTATCCTTATGGAGTTGCTCACCGACGAGGGTGCAGGTACAATGATCAGAGGCGATAAAGATGACAATAAAAAACATTGATAAAGAATATGTGCTCAACACCTACAACCGTTTTGATTTGCATTTAGTAAACGGTAAGGGCTCTTTGGTTTATGACGAAAACGGCAAAGAGTATGTTGACCTTACTACCGGTATCGGCGTTACCGCTTTCGGTATTGCTGATAGTGAGTGGGTTCAGGCTGTGACAGCACAGCTAGGTGAATTACAGCACGTTTCAAATTTATATTATACTTCACCATGCGCTTTACTTGCGAAAGCAATTTGCGAAAGAACTTCTATGAGCAAGGTGTTTTTCTCAAACTCAGGTGCTGAAGCTAACGAGTGTGCTATCAAGGTTGCTCGAAAGTACGCATCTGATAAAGGTTATGACAGAACAAATATCCTGACTCTTAACAACAGCTTCCATGGCCGTACTCTTGCAACACTTAGTGCGACAGGTCAGGAACACTACCACGAACTTTTTCAGCCACTTCCAAGCGGTTTTGTTCACGCGAAAGCGAATGACGCTGAAGATGTAATCAGCAAGGCAAAGGAACACAATGTTTGTGCTGTTTTGCTTGAGTGTGTTCAGGGCGAAGGCGGAGTTATCAAACTTGAGAGCGATTTTGTGAAAGCTGTTTATAACTACTGCAAAGACAACGACATCCTCTTTATGGTTGATGAAGTCCAGACAGGTAACGGTCGAACAGGAAAGCTGTACGCATATATGAACTACGATGTTCAGCCTGATGTTTTCACAACTGCCAAGGGTCTGGGTGGCGGACTCCCTATCGGTGCTTGCGTAGTAGGAGAAAAGGCTCAGTCAGTTTTAGGTTTTGGTGACCACGGCTCAACATACGGTGGAAACCCTGTTTCTTGTGCAGGTGCACTTTCTGTTATTGAGCGTATCGATGAAAAACTGCTCAGTGAAGTGAAAGAAAAGAGCGAGTATATTTTTGATACTTTATCAAACGCAGAAGGTGTTGAGTCTGTTTCGGGTATGGGTCTTATGATTGGTATCAAAACAGTAAAACCTGTAGGCGAAGTTATCAAAACTTGTATGGAAAACGGAGTGCTTTGCCTTTCTGCAAAAGATAAACTCAGACTGCTTCCTGCGCTTAATATTGACTTTGAATTGCTCAAAAAAGCGGTAGATGTTATCAAGTCCGCTTGTGTATAAGGAGAATGATTATGTTACTTAAAAATAAAGATTTTTTGAAGTTACTTGATTTAAGTAGCGAAGAAATAAACTATCTGCTCGACCTTTCAGCAGATTTAAAGGCTAAGAAAAAAGCAGGAGTGCCACACAGAATATGTGAGGGCAAGAGTATCGCTCTCATTTTTGAGAAGACCTCAACACGTACCCGCTGTGCGTTTGAGGTAGCGGCGGCTGACCTCGGTATGCATCCGACTTATCTTGACCCAAGTGGTTCACAGATTGGCAAGAAAGAATCTATCGCTGATACAGCTCGTGTGCTTTCCCGTATGTATGATGCGATTGAGTATCGTGGCTTCGGTCAGGAAATCGTTGAGGACTTGGCTAAATACAGCGATGTTCCTGTTTATAATGGTCTCACAAATGAATTCCACCCAACACAGATTCTCGCTGACTTCCTCACAATCAAAGAGCATTGTGGAGATTTGAAGGGCAAGAAGCTTGTTTATATGGGCGATGCAAGATACAATATGGGCAACTCACTTATGGTTGGTTGCGCTAAGATGGGTATGCACTTTGTGGCTTGTGCACCGAAGAAGTACTTCCCAAGTGACGAGCTCGTGAAAGAGTGTATGGCTGTCGCAGAAAATACAGGTGCAACACTCGAGTTCATCGAAGACCCGATGGTTGCAACAAAGGGAGCAGACGTTATCTACACTGACGTGTGGGTATCGATGGGTGAGCCTGACTCAGTATGGGAGGAGAGAATCGCTGAGCTTTCTCCATATCAGGTGAACAAAACGCTTATGGATAACGCAGGAACACAGTGTAAGTTTATGCATTGCTTGCCTGCTTTCCATGACCTCAACACCAAAATCGGCAAAGAGATTTATGACAAATTCGGTATTACTTGTATGGAAGTTACCGATGAAGTTTTCGAGAGTGAAAACTCAATCGTCTTCGATGAAGCTGAAAACCGTATGCATACAATCAAGGCAGTTATCGCCGCAACATTAGCATAAAAAATTAGTCTTCCTGATTTTTTCGGGAAGACTTTTTTATTTACAAATCAAATTTGATTTGGTATACTGAAATTGAAAATAATGTCAAATTTAATGGGCATAATAAATTCGAAAGGAAGTATGAATATGTCAGTTCTGAAGGTGACTAAAGATAATTTTAACGAAGTTAAGAATAGTGATAAGACTGTTCTGCTCGATTTTTACGCAGATTGGTGTGGCCCTTGCAAAATGGTAGGTCCGATTATCGATGAAATCGCAGAGGAAAATCCGGATATCTTAGTTGGTAAAATCAACGTTGATGAACAGCCTGAGCTTGCTTCATCTTTCTCAGTTATGAGTATTCCGACTCTTGTTGTGATGAGAAATGGTGAGGTTGTTAACAAGTCAATGGGCGCAAGACCAAAGGCGGCAATTCTCAGTATGATTGACTAAGCTTTTGGGGTCAGATATGGAACATGTTTATGATATGATAATCATCGGTGGTGGTCCTGCGGGATATACCGCGGCGCTTTATGCTTCGCGCGCTGGATTTGATACTCTGATACTCGAGAAGATGAGTGTCGGAGGACAGATGATGTTAACCGATGTGATTGATAATTACCCTGGATTTCCCGAGGGCGTCGATGGATTTACTTTGTCACAGAATATGCAGATGTGTGCTGAGCGATTCGGTGCGCAGACAATGTACGACGAAGTTGTGAGTGTTCAGCTTGATGGAAAAATCAAGGAAATCGAAACTGCCTTTTCAGGAAAGCTGAAGGCTAAAACTGTGGTTATTGCAACGGGTGCGAGTCCGCGTGAACTCGGACTTGAAAATGAGCAGGAGTTAACAGGTCGTGGAGTGCATTACTGCGCTCACTGTGATGGCAGATTCTACAAGGATAAGGTGGCTGTTGTTATCGGTGGCGGAAACTCCGCGGTGTCTGATGCGTTGTATCTATCTAACTTGTGCGAGAAAGTATATCTTGTACACAGAAGAGATGAGTTGCGAGCTACGAAGATTTATCAAAAGCCACTTGAAAATTCGAAAAATATTGAGCTGTGTTACAACAGCGTAGTGTCAAAAATCGAAACTGATAACGGCAAGCTGTGTTCAGTTATACTCATTGATGTTGAAACTAACCTCAAGCGTGAGATTGCTTGTGACGGGGTGTTTATCAGTATCGGCAGAAAGCCTGAGACAGGTTTCCTTGACGGGGCGCTCGAGCTTGATAAGAGTGGTTATATTGTAGCTGATGAGAGCACCAAAACCAATATCGACGGTGTTTTTGCTGTTGGCGATGTCAGAGCAAAGGTGCTCAGACAGGTCGTCACCGCTGTTGCTGATGGTGCAGTTGCTGTGCATTTTGCAGAAGAATATTTAGCATAAAATGATAAGTTATGCGTATGATAAAAATATGAAAATTTGGAGGTTAAATTATGTGTGAAATCAGATTTTATAAGTGTGAGCATTGCGGAAATATCGTTGGACTCATCCACAACGCAGGAGTACCGATGATGTGTTGCGGTCAGAAAATGACCGAACTTATCCCTAATACAGTTGAGGCTAGCGTTGAAAAGCATTTGCCTGTTGTCTCACTTGATGGTGATAAGGTAAATGTGAAAATCGGCTCAGCTGCTCATCCAATGCTCGAAGAGCACCATATCGTGTGGGTTTATCTCCAGACAGACCGCGGTGGTCAGCGCAAGTGCCTTGAAATAGGCAGTGAGCCTGAGGTGAACTTCGCTCTCATTGATGAAAAGCCACTTTCAGTTTATGCGTACTGCAACCTTCACGGCTTGTGGAGAACTGATATTGAGTGATTGAATAAATCATAAAAGACTACGGGCACAGCGTTTGATTTGCTGTGCCCGTTTTGCGTTTGTGTGATATGTGAACGTATAAAGATAACAAAAAGCTCCTACCCAAAATGGTAGGAGCTTAATTTATATCTTAGGTTTTAGGGGATTAAACAATGCCCTGAGCCATCATAGCGTCAGCAACCTTCTCGAAGCCTGCGATGTTAGCACCCTTAACAAGGTCATACTTGCCATAGTACTTCATTGAAGCCTCAGCACAAGCCTTGTGGATGTTAACCATAATGCCGTGGAGCTGTTCGAGAACCTGCTCTGATGAGAATACTGTCTTGCCAGCGTTCTGACCCATCTCGATACATGATGTAGCAACGCCACCAGCGTTAGCAGCCTTAGCAGGACCAACGATTACGCCGTTATCCATGAGGTACTCAAGAGCCTCGTTTGTTGTAGGCATGTTAGCGCCTTCGCAAACGTACTTTGTGCCTGAAGCAACGATAGCCTTAGCATCTTCGAGGTGAATCTCGTTTTGAGTAGCACATGGGATGTAGAGGTCAGCGTCAGCATACTCCCATGGCTTTCTGCCAGGGATGAACTTAGCGTTAGGGAATCTCTCAGCGTATGGAGCAACGATGTTCTGACCTGAGTTTCTAAGGTCGAGCATGCACTGCCACTTCTCTTCTGTGTTTACGCCATCCTCGTCGATGATGTAACCGTCAGGACCTGAGATAGTAACACACTTAGCACCGAGGTCTGTGAGCTTCTTAGCTGTACCCCAAGCAACGTTACCGAAACCTGAAATAGCAACTCTCTTGCCCTCGATTGTGTCGTTGTTGTACTTGAGCATTTCCTCAGCGTACCATACGATACCGTAACCTGTAGCTTCAGCTCTGCCGAGTGCACCGCCGTATGTAAGACCCTTACCTGTGAGTACGCCACCGTCGAATCTGTTAGCGATTCTCTTGTACTGACCGAAGAGGTAACCGATCTCTCTAGCGCCAACGCCCATATCACCAGCTGGAACGTCAGTCTCAGGACCGATGTGTCTGTAAAGCTCAGTCATGAATGACTGGCAGAATCTCATGATTTCAGCGTCTGACTTACCTGTTGGGTCGAAGTCAGAACCACCCTTGCCGCCGCCGATTGGGAGACCTGTGAGTGAGTTTTTGAAAATCTGCTCGAAACCGAGGAACTTGATGATACCGATGTATACGTTTGGAGCAAATCTGAGACCGCCCTTGTAAGGACCGATAGCAGAGTTGAACTGTACACGGTAACCTGTGTTAACCTGTACCTGACCGTTGTCATCAACCCATGGAACTCTGAACTTAACCTGTCTCTCAGGCTCGCACATTCTCTCTAAAAGAGCCTGCTTCTTGTACTTTTCCTCGTTAGCTTCGATAACAGGACGAAGAGAATTGAGAACCTCTTCAACTGTCTGCAAGAACTCTGGTTCGTTTGCGTTTTTAGCACTTACTTTTGCTAATACTTCATCAACATAAGACATAGTGAAAAATCCTCCTAAAAATAAATTTTTTCAAGTGCGCCTTTGAATAAATACGTTGAAATACTCAAAATAATTCATCCAAAAGGCTATAGATAAAAAACAAAAATCTTGCACCGATACCATTATAGAACTAACGGTATGAAAATGCAAGATTTTTCTGTATTTTTTCAATTTTTGATAGAAATATGCAGGAATATGGGCGTTTTATGTAGCATATTTGCAATATTTATGTATAAAAATTGCGTTATTTGTTTGACAAATAGTCGTGGATACCAACAGCGGCTGATCTTCCCGCACTCATAGCGAGAATAACCGTTGCGGCTCCTGTGACCGCGTCTCCTCCAGCGAATACGCCTTTTCTGGATGTTGCACCATTTATAGGGTCAGCTACAATGCATTTTCTCTTATCAGTTTCGAGACCCTTGGTTGTTGAGCTGATGAGAGGGTTAGGGGAGGTGCCAAGCGACATAATGACCATATCTACGTCGATGTCGAATTCGCTGTCTTTGACTGGTACAGGTCGTCTTCTGCCTGATTCGTCAGGTTCGGTCAGTTCCATTTTCACACAGCGGATGCCTTTGACCCATCCGTTTTCATCAGAAAGAATTTCGACAGGGTTGGTGAGTATATCGAAGATGACTCCCTCTTCTTTTGCGTGGTGAACTTCTTCGGCACGAGCAGGAAGTTCAGCTTCGCTTCTTCTATATATAATATGAGTTTCAGCGCCGAGTCTCAAAGCTGTTCGAGCTGCATCCATAGCTACATTACCGCCACCGACAACAGCGACTTTCTTCGCTCTCATAATCGGTGTCGGTGAGTTTTCTTCATAAGCTTTCATCAGGTTTGAACGGGTCAGGTACTCGTTTGCTGAGAAAACGCCGTTGGAGTTTTCTCCCTTGATTCCCATAAATCGTGGGAGACCTGCTCCCGAACCGATAAACACAGCGTCGAATCCTTCGTCATCCATAAGTTCGTCGATGGTCACGGACTTTCCGATGATAGTATTCAACTCGATTTTAACTCCCATATGAAGGAGCATGGCAATTTCTTTTTTTACGACTTCTTCTTTTGGAAGTCTGAATTCAGGAATACCATAGACAAGAACACCGCCAGCTTCGTGAAGTGCTTCAAAAATAGTCACATCATAGCCGTATTTGACCAAATCTCCTGCACAAGCTAAAGAAGCGGGACCCGAACCGATAACAGCTACCTTTTTGCCGTTTTTCTCGTGAGAGTGAGGTCGGCGCAATTCCTTTTGCATAGCGTAATCAGCGACAAATCTTTCGAGCTTGCCGATAGCAACCGCTTCGCCTTTGATGCCTTTGATACACTTGCCTTCGCATTGGCTTTCCTGAGGGCAAACTCGACCGCAGATAGCAGGGAGTGTGTTACACTCGCTGACAATTTTGAAAGCTTCAATAAAGTCTCCGTCTTTGATTTTAGCAATAAACTGAGGGATGTGAACGCTGACAGGACAACCCATAACGCACAATGGGTTTTTGCACTGTAGACAGCGGGATGCTTCGAGCATCGCTTCTTCTGCTGTATATCCAAGACAAACTTCCTTGAAATTTGTTGCTCTAACTTTTGGGTCTTGTTCAGAGATTTTGACCTTTTTAGTCATATCCATCAGTCGTCACCTCCACAATGTCCGCACGAGCCGTGGTGAGTATCGCCCTCGATTTCTTTGAGGTATGCTCTGCCCTCAGCGGTTTTGTATGTTTGTGCGCGTTTCATACATTCATCAAAGTCAACCTTGTGACCGTCGAATTCAGGGCCGTCAACACAGGCGAATTTCACCTGACCGTCAACGGTTACTCGACAAGCACCACACATTCCTGTTCCGTCAACCATAATAGGGTTGAGGCTGACGGTGGTAGGAAGAGACAACTCCTTTGTGGTAAGGCAGACAAATTTCATCATAATCATTGGGCCGATAGCGATGCAGTGGTCGTAGCTTTTTCCGTCTTTGTACAGTTTTTTGATACAATCTGTGACAAGACCTTTGTCGCCCTTTGAGCCGTCGTCGGTGGTTATGTAAAGATTGTGGCAGTAGGCTTTGAGTTCATCTTCAAGGATTACAAGGTCCTTGGTTTTAGCTCCGATGATAACATCACAGGAACCACCCTGTTCATAAATCCACTTCACCTGAGGGAAAACAGGAGCAGTACCAACACCGCCTGCTACAAAGAGAATATTTTTATTTTTAAGTTCTTCAGTGCCTAAATCGCATAGCTCACTTTTGCAACCAAGTGGGCCTGCAATATCACACAGGCTGTCGCCTTCTTTGAGCTTTGAAAGTTCGAGGCTTGATTTTCCCACAACCTGAAAAACGAGTGTAATAGTCCCTTTTTCCCTGTTGTAGTCACAAATAGTGAGGGGGATTCTCTCACCGCTGTTGCATGTTCTGACAATAACAAACTGACCAGGCATACATCTCGCGGAAACTCGTTTTGCTTCAACTTCGAAGCAATAGATATTCTCAGCGAGAGTTTTCGCACTTAGGATTTCGTACATTGTTCCACCTTCAAAAAGATAAAAGTTATATGTGTTATATAATACTCCTTTTTTCGCTTTCTTTCAAGTTTTTGCCGTTGTAAAAATGACAGAAGTTAAAGAGGAAAAGTGATATAAAACTATTCTAATTGACTTTATAAGTATGTAGATTCGATGTTTTGTCAGCAAATTTGTGGGTAATAATATAAAAGTGACTAAAAATTCTGTTTATTTTTCTTTTTAATTATTGTTATTTCTGAAAAAATTATGTATAATCAAAATATTGAAATCCAAAATCGGATTTTAAATTCAGTTTCCCTAACGGGATAAATCAGGAGGACAAAATGAAAAAGTTATTTGCTCTTATACTTGCTATCCTTATGGTAGTATCACTTGTTGCTTGTAATGGCGACACTACTGCTCAGCAGGATGATGCTAACACAACAACAGATTTCAAAATGGGTGTTATTCTCATCGGTGACGAAAACGAGGGTTACACATACGCTCACATCGAAGGCATCCAGAAGGCTGCTGAGTCTTTAGGTCTTAGCGCTGACCAGATTATCTTCAAGTACACAATCCCTGAGGATGAAACTTGCTACGATACAGCTGCTGACCTTGCTGATCAGGGTTGTGACCTCGTTGTTTCTAACTCTTACGGCCACCAGACATATATGGAACAGGCTGCTAAAGAGTTCTCAGATGTTACTTTCATTTCTATGACAGGTGACACAGCTAAGAAGTCAGGTCTTGCTAACTTCTGCAACGCATTCACAGCTGTTTATGAGTCAAGATACGTTTCAGGTGTTGTTGCTGGTATGAAGATCAAGGAGCTCGTTGAGAATAACAAGCTTAAGGACAACAACTTCGACGAAGACGGCAATGTTAAGGTTGGCTATGTTGGTGCTTACCCATATGCAGAGGTAAAGTCAGGTTACACAGCTTTCTATCTTGGTATCAAGTCAGTTTACGAGAAAGTTGCTATGAGCGTTCAGTTCACAAACTCATGGTTTGACCTCACAAAAGAGGGTGAGACTGCTAACCAGCTCATTTCACAGGGTTGCGTAATCATCGGTCAGCATGCTGACTCAACAGGCGCTCCATCTGCTGTTCAGACAGCTGTTGAAAAGGGCGAGGTTTGCTACTCAGTAGGTTATAACATTGATATGCTCGAGGTTGCTCCACAGGGCGCACTCACATCAGCTACAAACGTTTGGTCAGTTTACTATGAGGAAGCTATCGGCAAGGCTATGAACGGCGAGGCTGTTCCTACAAACTGGGCTGAAGGCTACAACAAGGGCGCTGTTGCTATCACACCACTCGGCGAGTCTGCTGCAGAAGGCACACAGGAAGAGGTTGATAAGGTAGTTGAGGCAATCAAGAACGGCGAGCTCCACGTGTTCGATACAGAGACATTCACAGTTAAGGGCGAAAAAGTTGAGTCTGCTTTTGCTACAGATACAAACGGCGACTTCATTCCAGACGCTGATGAAGCTGTATTCGATGGTTACTTCCACGAGTCATACTTCCAGTCAGCTCCATGCTTCGCTCTTGATATCGATGGTATCACACTCTTAAACTAATTTAACTTCTCAAGTTATATGGAAAGGGAAGTCGTTTTTACGGCTTCCCTTTTATGAGTTTTCAAAGGTAGTTTTGAGCAAAACAGAGAGGTTTTATGAAGACTTTTGTGTTTTGTTTAAAACTGTAGAGGAGGATGTGCAGTGGAAAATAATATTGCTGTAAAGCTACAGAATATCACTAAAACTTTCGGCAAAAAAGTTATAGCGAATAAAGATGTAACACTTCATATCAATAAAGGCGAGATTCTTTCACTCTTGGGTGAGAACGGCTCAGGTAAAACCACGCTGATGAATATGCTCGCTGGTATTTATTATCCGGATTCAGGTCACATTTTTATGGATAACGACGGTGAGGGCCTCAAGGAGGTTTCGATTCGTTCTCCGAAAGATGCTCATGCACTTGGTATCGGTATGATTCATCAGCACTTCAAGCTTGTTGATGTTTTTACTGCTACTGAAAATGTTGCGCTTGGTCTTGATAAAACTCATAGCTTCAATAAAAAGCAGATAACTTCCGATATCAAGGCTATCTGTGACAAATACGGATTCAAGGTTGACCCTGACAAAAAGGTTTACAATATGAGCGTTTCTGAGAAACAGACTCTCGAAATTGTCAAGGCTCTTTATCGCGGTGCGAACGTTCTTATTCTTGATGAGCCTACTGCGGTACTTACTCCACAGGAGACAGATGTGCTTTTTGATGTTATGCGTAATATGAAAGAGGACGGAAAGTCCATCATTATTATTACTCATAAGCTCAACGAGGTTCTTGAGATTTCCGACAGGGTTTCGATTCTTCGAAAAGGTCAGTATGTATGTACTGTTGATACCAAGGATGCCACCACCTCTTTGCTCACAGAAATGATGGTCGGTCAGAAAATCACACTCGGTATCGACAGAAAAGAGCCAAAGGATATCAAGGAGCGACTTGTTATCAAGAACCTTACCTGTATGAACAAGTATGGCGTTAAAGCGCTTGATGATGTCAGTTTCACAGCGTACGGCGGAGAAATACTGGGTATTGCGGGTATCTCGGGTAGCGGACAGAAAGAACTTCTCGAAGCTATCGCAGGTTTGCAAAATACAGTTGAGGGAAGCTCAATCGAGTATTTTGCTCCCGGTGAAGATGGGCCTGCTCAGCTTATCGGAAAAACTGCTTTGCAGATTAAAAATATGGGTGTAGCACTCGCTTTTGTACCTGAGGACAGACTCGGTATGGGTTTGGTCGGTTCAATGGGTATGGCTGATAATATGATGCTTAGAAGTTACCGCAACGGATTCTTCTTCACAGAGCGAAAAGGTCCGAAACAGCTCGCTACAAAAATCAAGGACGAGCTCGAAGTTGTCACCCCGAACATCAACACACCTGTCCGAAGACTTTCGGGTGGTAATGTTCAGAAAGTCCTTGTCGGTCGTGAGATTGCAGCAGGTCCGTCGGTGCTGATGACAGCCTATGCTGTTAGAGGACTTGATGTTAATACATCATATACTATCTATAAACTTTTGAATGAGCAGAAAGAAAAGGGAGTAGCCGTCGTTTATGTCGGTGAGGATCTCGATGTACTGCTTGCACTTTCTGACCGTATCCTTGTTTTGTGCGATGGAAAGCTCAATGGAATCGTTGATGCAAAAGCCACCACAAAAGAGGAAATCGGTCTGCTTATGACACACTTGACAGAGGAGGGTGAATCAAATGGCTAATGCCCCTGTTTTACACAAGGAACCATTTGTCAGAATCGCAAAGCGCGATTCTATGGAACTTTGGAAATCTATAATATACAGACTCCTGTCTGTTGTTCTTGCCCTTGTTGTGTGTGGCGGCATCATATATGCTCTTATCAAAGTTAACCCTATCGAGGTTTACAAATCGATGCTTGAGGGTGCTTTCGGTAAGTTTAATGATGAATACAGATTTTTCAACCGCAGAACATGGATTACTATCCGTGATACTATGATGCTTTTGTGTATTGCTGTTGGTCTCGCACCTGCTTTCAAAATGAAGTTCTGGAACATTGGTGCAGAAGGTCAGATACTCGTTGGCGGTATTGCGACTGCGGCTTGTATGATTTACTTAAAAGATTTGCCACCTGTTGTTCTTTTTGTTTGTATGATACTTACAAGTTTGCTTGCAGGAGCGTTATGGTCACTGCTTCCTGCACTTTTCAAGGCTAAGTGGAACACAAATGAGACTCTCTTCACACTTATGATGAACTATGTTGCTATTCAGCTGACCGCGTTTTTCGTAGCATTGTGGGAGAATCCTTATGGCTCAAACACAGTTGGTATCATCAACCCTACCAATCACGAAGGTTGGTTCCCACCAATTTTCGGTATTGATTATCTGATGAATGTTATTGTTGTTATGAGCGTTGCTGTTTTGATGTTTGTTTATCTCAAATATTCAAAGCAGGGCTACGAGATTTCTGTAGTCGGTGATTCTGAGAACACAGCTCACTACGCAGGTATTAACGTTAAGAAGGTTATTATCCGTACTATGCTGATTTCAGGTGCTATCTGTGGTCTGTCCGGTTTTGTTGCTGTATCGGGTGCATCACACACTATTTCTATCAGCACAGCAGGCGGTAAGGGCTTTACCGCTATAATCGTAGCTTGGCTAGCTAAATTCAACACTTTCACTATGATTCTGATTTCCTTGCTCCTTGTTTTTCTTGATAAGGGTGCTGTGGAAATTGCATCTCAGTACGGACTCAACGACTATGTTTCAAGTATGATAACAGGTATCATCCTGTTCTTCATCTTAGGCAGTGAATTTTTCATTAATTATCGAATGATTTTCCGCCGCAAGAACAAGGAGGTGCAGTAATATGGGAGGATTAACCGCATTATTACAGTCATCTATCGCGTTTGGTACAGTTATTATGTTCGGCGCACTCGGTGAAATTATCACTGAAAAAGCTGGTAACCTGAATCTTGGTATCCCTGGCGTTATGTATCTTGGCGGTATCGCAAGTCTTGTCGGTGTTTTCTTCTATGAGAAGAATGTAGCTGAGCCAAATTCTTTTGTTTGTGCTATGATTGCTATTTTGTGTGCATTTTTGGCAGCTGCGCTCGGCGGACTCATTTTCAGCTTCCTGACCATTACACTCAGAGCTAACCAGAACGTAACAGGTCTGACGCTCACCATCTTCGGCTCGGGTGTAGCTAACTTCTTTGGTGGTATGCTCAACGGCTTTGCTGGTGGTGTTGGTCAGATTCGAGTTGAAAATACAAGCAGAGTCTTTATGACAAAGCTTCCGCTGTTATCCGAAATTCCTGTTGTAGGAAAACTTTTGTTCTCATACGGCTGGCTTGTTTATGTGGCTATTGCTCTTGCAATCCTTTGTCAGTGGTATCTCAACAAAACTCGCAGCGGTCTGAATCTCAGAGCTGTTGGTGAGAATCCTGCTACTGCTGATGCGGCCGGTATCAACGTAACTGCTTATCGATATGTTGCGACCTGCATCGGTACAGGTGTTGCTGGCTTGGGTGGTCTTTACTATGTTATGGACTACACAAAGGGTACATGGGCTAACGATGGTACTATAGAGAACTTAGGCTGGCTTGCTGTAGCGCTTGTTATCTTTGCTATCTGGAGACCGATTAACTCTATCTGGGGTGCATACCTGTTTGGTTTCTTGTTCTGGGCATATCTTTACATTCCGGGACTCAACCGCCAGAGCTTGGAGCTTTTCAATATGCTTCCTTATGTTGTTACTATCATCGTGCTTGTTATCACCTCTTTCAGAAAGAAGAGAGAAAACCAGCCTCCGAGCAGTTTAGGTCTTGCTTATTTCCGCGAAGACAGATAAATATGATAAAATATACCCAAGTACATTTTGCTTTGTACTTGGGTGTTTTTTCGTCTATTAGCAATAATATAGTGATAGTTTTGCGTTTAGTTTTTACAGACTGATAGAAAAAATATGATAAAGTTGACTTTTGAAATTCGTTGCTATATAATACGGAAAGTTGAAAACTCAACATCTTGAAAAGAGGAAGATGAAAATGGTTGAAAGATTCGAGAAATTTTCTTTTGCTATATTTGAAATCACACGCTACTGGCACAAGCTGGCGGCAGATGAGATGGCAAAGTACGGGCTCAAAGGTCCTCACGCAACCTATCTTACTACCCTTTATCGCTATGAAGAGGGTATCACAGCGCCTCAGCTTTCTGAACTTTGCGGAAAGGATAAGGCTGACGTTTCCAGAATGATGTCCATAATGGAGAAAAAAGGATTGGTTGTCAAGGAGTCTGTCGGCAAAAACTTATACAGAGGTTTGCTTAAACTTACTGACGAAGGCAAGCGTGCGGCACAGCTTGTGCGTGAGCGTGCAGCTTTAGCTGTGGATTTATCGGGCAAAGGTCTCAGCGATGAGGACAGAGAGACGTTTTACAATGCGCTTGAGCTTATCTCAACAAATATGCGTGCGCTTTGCGAAGATGGTTTACCTTCATAATTTTTAGAAAATAAGGAGAATAAGATGAGCGTTAAAATTATTATAGACAGTACAACTGACCTTATCAAAGAGGTTAAGGACAAGGTTGAAGTAGTTCCGCTGACCCTTAGATTTGGTGAAGAAGAGTTTATCGACGGCGTTACTATCGACCACAAAATGTTTTATGAAAAGCTTATCGAAAGCGATGTTATCCCGACAACAAGTCAGGCTGCCCCAAGCGCTTTCATCCCATATTTTGATAAGGTGAAAGAAGACGGCGACAGCGCTGTTGTTATCGCTGTATCAAGCAAGCTTTCAGGCACATACCAGAGCGCTTGTATCGCAAGCGATGGTTATGATAATATTCATATTGTCGATAGCGGTAATGTTGCTATAGGTGCAGGTATCCTTGTTGAATATGCACTTGCCTTGGTTGAGCAGGGTTTGTCAGCTAAAGAAATCGCGGACAAACTCGAAGAAGTCAAAGACAAGGTTATTATTGTCGCTATGCTTGACACTCTTGAATATCTCAAAAAGGGTGGTAGAATCTCAGCTGCTGTTGCGTTTGCAGGCGGTGTGCTCAATATCAAGCCTGTTGTATCAGTTGATAAGGGCGTGATTTCTATGCTCGGTAAAGCGAGAGGCTCAAAACAGGGCAATAACCTGCTCGCTCAGGAAATCGAGAAAGCAGGCGGTGTTGATTTTGATAAGCCTGTACTTTTAGGCTACACAGGTCTTTCAGATACGCTTCTTACTAAGTATGTTGAAGATAGCAAGGAAATGTGGTCACACGCTAAAACAGAGCTTAACTCAACTGTTATCGGTTCTGTTATCGGTACCCATGTTGGACCAGGTGCAGTTGCGGTAGCATTCTTCAAGAATAACTGATAGTTTTACCTCGGCTTTTTAGTCGGGGTATTTTTGGTAGGTTGATTTCGGTATGGAAGATTTATTAATAGTATGTTATAATGCTCGTTGATAATATTTTGGAAGGTGATATTATGAAAAAATTAGCGTCCTTATTGCTTGTGGTAGCTATCATGTGTGGGTTGTATATAGCTTCACCACTTAATGTTTATGCTCAGAATGCTGATATCGCAGAAACTTCTCTTTCGTGTATGGGCTTTGGATACAAAATTCTGGAAGATGGCACGGCTGAAGTAACCTGCTATGATCCGCCTGTGACTGATATGGTGATTCCATCAAGCCTTGATGGTTATACTGTGACTAGTATCGGCGATGGTATGATTGATGGAAAATCCGGACTTACTTCTCTTGTTATTCCTGATACCGTGAAACGCATTGGTGATAGTGCATTTGAAAGTTGCTACGAGCTGACAACGGTTACATTGCCAGATTCGTTAACAACAATAGGCGAAGATGCTTTCAGAAATTGTGAGATACTAAAAGAAATAATAATTCCGAACAGCGTAACTTCTCTTGGTAATGGTGCCTTTTCCGGTTGCTACGGATTGGAAGAAGTTGAAATTCCTGATTCTATTACCGATTTTGGTGATGCGTTTTCGTATTGTAAAGGCCTTGAGAAAATCATAATTCCTGATTCTGTGACAAGTATCTCTAAGGATGCGTTTTATGGATGTGAAGGTCTTAAGGAAATCACAATTCCTGAATCGGTAACATATATAGGCGAGAGTGCGTTTGAGTGTTGTCTGAGCCTGAAATCAATCGAAATTCCATCAACTGTTACACGAATCGAGAAAGATACATTTAGTTTGTGCGTAAGTTTGACCGATGTAATCATTCCGTCGTCTGTAACAGTTATTGATAATCTGGCATTTGCAAGTTGCGAAAGTCTTAAAGAAATCGCAATTCCATCGTCTGTGACTAAAATAGGACATTCCGCGTTTGCTGATTGTTTGAGCTTAACTGAGCTTGTTATTCCTTCATCGGTGACTGAACTGGGTAGTGCATTTGGAGGTTGTACAAATCTTGAGAAAGTCACACTTCCTGAAACACTTAAGTGTATATATGATGGTATGTTTTGGAATTGTTCAAGCTTGAAATCAGTTGAGATTCCAAACACAGTTACCGCTATTGGCGAGTATGCGTTTGAACGCTGTTCAAGCCTTGAATCAATCGTAATACCTGAGTCTGTATCGAGTATTGGCGATGATGCATTTTATTACTGCTATAACCTTGAGTCTATATATATTCGTAATTTTGAATGTACTCTTGATAAGATGTATGTTGTGAGGGATACAACAATATACGGACACAAAGACTCAACAGCGCAACAGTATGCCACACAGAAAGGTAATGCATTTTTAGCTTTTGGTGATGTAGATAATGATGATAAAATAACAGTTTTGGATGCCACCTTGATTCAGATGCACCTTGCCGATATCCAAAAACTGGATGAAGTTTTCTTGGGCTGTGCTGATGTTGACAACGATTCTAAGGTATCTGTAATAGATGCAACACAGATACAGAGATTTATCGCTGAGATTATCGATAGATTTTAGTGTTACACAGGTCATAACTTAACAAAAAATCCCCTTAATGGTAGAATCACAATAGCTGCCTTAAGGGGTGTTTTTATTTTTAAAATGAACCTTTTGCGGTTTTGAGTAATCTAATAGATAGAATGAATTCATTCCTATTCTTTTGGAAAGGAAGTCTTGATATGAAAGATAAACTTCAAAATGCTTTTAAGGAGACACCACAGCGTTTCACAGTTGTTGTTGATAGCACGCTTAGTCAGGTGGGTGTTCAAAAGGTCAAAAAACGAATGAGTACACCGCTGAGAGTTGTTGTAGCGGTGGTTCTTATTTTGATGATTTTGCCAAGTACTGTATTTGGCGCAGTTAAAATGTGCTCCGTTATTGCGCATAGGATTGGATGTTTCGGTATAGCTTTTGATATCAGCATCAACGAGGATGCACCAAAGTATGTGAAGATGAATGTTGATGTACCAAAGGGGTTCAAAGAACAGCCGAATTCTGCTAAACTCAAATATGATCGTGATACAAAAGAGTGGGAATTTGGTTTTACGATTATGCCGATGAGATTTTACGAGAGCGTTGATTATACTGCACTCGAAAAGAATGTCAAAGAATATAATAAAATGAAGATTGCGTCGCGTGATGCTTATGAGTTAATAGGCACAGATGATTATCAGGGGCTTTCTCGTTACTATGTTTGGTACAATGAAGCTAATATACTTATGCTCGTTTATCGTGGAGATACGGTTACTGATGAAGAATTTGAAGCTTTTGTGGATTGTATCAGTTTCACAAAAGGCACAGAAACTGACCACGACAGATTCATCGAGCCAGAATATTCACAAGACCCTGTTGAAGAAGAGTTCTACGAATATGAGAAAGAGTATATTAAGACACCTATTGATACACAAATGGTTTTCGCAGGATATAATGAGCAAATAGGAGAAGGCGGACTAAAGGTCGAATCTGTGATAACTGATATTCGTGTTACAGATAATATTAACGATATTGACAAAAGTTCTGTTAATCCGATATTTGAGTCGGAAAAAATCGCCGATTCAAACGGAAAACTTTTGCCAAAGGTTGTTGAAATTTGGAAATATGGCGATGGTATCGAAACAGAAGATAAGCTTATCAGCTGTGAAAGTATGGACCAGAGTCTGGTGCTTGTTGATATAAAATATAAAAACACTACTGATAAAGATGTTGAAGTTTATATTCCACACCGCCTTGAAACACTCTACAAGGAGCACGGAAGATTTGTTCCATCAACTATCATCGACAGATACGAGAATCTTATAGCTAGCGAATTTTTTGATACCGAGGTTTTCTATTTGAGTTCACACGGAGAAAGCGAAAAAGATTTTTATTTGCCAAAACTCAAGCCTAATGAAACAAAAACTATAACGCTAGGATTTCGATGTGTTGATGAACAACTTGAGAATGCATATCTCGTTTTAAATCCGTCTACTGATGGAGTTATAACTCCGGATTATTCAAACTACTCAAATACATATTTGATTTTCAAGGTACAGTAAATATGGATAAAAATAAATTTGAACAGCTTGTGAGAGAATCGCAGGACACGATGTATCGAATTTCAATGTCGATGCTGAAAAATGAGCATGATGCTCAGGACTGTGTCCATGATGCTATACTCAAAGCATACGAGAATTTGCACAAACTCAAGAAAGAGGAATATTTCAAAACGTGGTTGATAAGAATTCTCATAAATGAGTGTAAGCGTGTGCTGAAAAATAAACACCGAAGTGAGTTTGTGGATGATTTGAAACTACCTGAAATAACAAGCAGAGATAACCCGTACCTGAGTATTGAGGTGGGATGTGCGATAGACAGCCTTCCTGCAAAAATCAGGCTCGTTGTGATTATGTTTTACATAGAGGACTACTCGATTAAGGAAATCAAACGCGTACTCAATATTCCCGAGGGTACAGTAAAAAGTAGACTTAATAAAGGTAGAGCTTTGCTAAAAGAACAGCTTGAATAAGAAAACGGAGGCACATCAGATGATGCGTCTCCGTTTGTTATTTTATGAAATTTACTGTATTGAGTAGAGCATATCACCATATGATGGATATGGCCAGTGCTCGGTTGACATATCTGTTTCCATTTTGTCGCCGATAACTCTGAGCTTTTCCATAGCGGTGAGTACATAGTCTCTGTAGTATTCAGCAAGGGTGAGAGGGTTGCTCTTGTATTTGTTAGCGAGTGAAAGTTTTTCGTCGAGTTCATCGGTGAGAACTGCGAATTTGCTCAGCAATTCAGACAGCTCAGTAAGAAGCTTTTCTTCTGCATCGGTTTTGATTAGTGCTGACACAGCTTTCTTGTTTATAATATTCTGAGCAAGCTCGCCTGTGAACTTTGATACAGCAGGGAAGATATCTTTCTTCGCCATATTTATCATAGTCTGAGCTTCGATACCGATAACTTTTGAGTAGTTTTCGAGCAGGATTTCGTATCTTGCTCTGACTTCTTTTTCGCCGTAGATGTGGTTGCGTTCGAAGAGCTCGATATTTCTTCTGTCGATAAAGTGTTTGAGCGCTTCAGGAGTGTTTTTGAGGTTCATAAGACCTCTGCGCTTTGCTTCTTCAACCCACTCAGCTGTATAGCCGTCGCCGTTGAAAATAATGCGCTTGTGCTCACGAAAAGTTTTTCTGATGAGCTTACGACATTCAGCGTTGAAGTCCTCAGCGTTCTCGAGCTGGTCTGCAAACTGTGAGAGAACATCAGCAACAATAGTGTTGAGCATGATGTTAGGACATGAAATGCTGATTGATGAACCAAGAGAACGGAACTCGAACTTGTTGCCTGTGAAAGCAAAAGGAGAAGTACGGTTGCGGTCTGATGTGTCTTTCTTGAAGTCAGGCATCGACTCAACGCCTGTTTTCATAAGTACTGTGCCGTGTGATTCGTAGTCCTCGTGATTTATAATAGCGTCAACAATCTGTTCGAGGTCGTCGCCTAAATACATTGAGATGATAGCAGGAGGTGCTTCATTAGCACCAAGACGGTGGTCGTTGCCTGCTGTTGCAACGGAAATTCTAAGCAAATCCTGATGTTCGTCAACAGCCTTGATAACAGCGGCGAGGAAAAGCAAAAACTGGGTGTTCTCCTCAGGCTTTTTGCCAGGTTTGAGGAGGTTTTCGCCTGTGTTAGTTGAAAGCGACCAGTTGTTGTGCTTACCTGAACCGTTGACATCAGCGAAAGGCTTTTCATGGAGAAGACAAGACATACCATGTTTTCTTGCGATTGTCTTCATAGTCTCCATGGTGAGCTGGTTCTGATCGGTTGCGATATTTGTTGTTGTGAAAACAGGTGCAAGTTCGTGCTGGGATGGTGCAACCTCGTTGTGCTTTGTTTTTGAATAAATACCAAGTTTCCATAGCTGTTCATCAAGCTCTTTCATAAACTGAGAAACTCGGTTTTTGATAGCACCGTAGTAGTGGTCCTCAAGCTCCTGTCCTTTTGTAGCACGTGCTCCGAAAAGTGTTCGACCTGTGTATTTGAGGTCTTTTCTCTTATCATACATTTTGCGGTCGATGAGAAAATATTCCTGCTCTGCGCCGACGTTGGCTGTAACTCGGGTCACATCTGTTTTACCAAAGAGTTTGAGGATTCTTAAAGCCTCAAAACTGACACGGTCCATAGAGCGCAAAAGCGGAGTTTTCTTGTCGAGCACTTCGCCTGTGTATGACATGAATGCTGTTGGGATATAAAGTGAGCTGTCTTTCACAAAAGCGTATGATGTAGGGTCCCACGCTGTGTAGCCACGAGCCTCAAATGTAGCTCTTATACCACCGTTAGGGAAAGAAGAAGCGTCGCTTTCGCCCTTTGTGAGCTCCTTACCCGAAAATTCCATAATAACCTTGCCATCTTCAGCAGGGGTCAGGAAGCTGTCGTGCTTTTCGGCTGTGATACCTGTCATTGGCTGGAACCAGTGGGTGTAGTGTGTACAGCCTTTTTCTATCGCCCATTCTTTCATCGCTTTTGCTACGATATTTGCAACCGCGATGTCTAGCGATTCGCCATTGCGGATGGTTGCTTTGAGTGCGTTGTATGTGTCTTGTGGCAGACGCTCTTTCATAACTTGTTCGTTGAAAACGTCTATGCCGAAAATGCTCTCTACATCTATCATAACAATCTCCTTTGAAATGTCGAAAATACGAGAAAAGTATAGTCTTTAGTGCGGGTTTTGTCAAGCGAATAAATGAGCTTTAAATTGCCATATATATAGTAAACAGGTTGAAAAATTGCATATTGTTTGTTATACTATCTATATATTGTTATGTAAGTAAGGTGACCAAAATGTTAAAATTTACAAAAATGCATGGAATTGGAAACGATTATATTTACATCAATGCGATTGAGCAGAAAATCGACAATCCGAATGATTTAGCGCTGAAATTATCTGACAGACGTTTTTCTATCGGTGGTGATGGGGTTATTCTGATTTGTAGCAGCGATGTTGCTGATGCGAAGATGAGGATGTTCAACGCTGATGGGTCTGAAGGCAAAATGTGTGGTAACGGAGTGCGCTGTGTCGGAAAGTATGTTTACGATAACTTGCTCGACGATAAGAGCAGAGATACCATCACTATCGAAACCTTAAGTGGTATCAAAACGCTGAAAATCACAGCAGTAAACGGTAAGGCACAGCTGCTCGAGGTTGATATGGGAAAGGCTCAGCTCAAAGCTGTTGAAATTCCTGTTGTATATGAGGGTTGTGATACTGTTATTGCAAAACCGCTTTTGGTCAACAATAAGGAGCATATTGTTACCTGCGTTTCGATGGGAAATCCGCATTGCGTGACCTTTGTTGATGATGTTGATTCACTCGAACTTGAGAAAATCGGTCCGCATTTTGAGAATCATAAAGCTTTCCCTGAACGTATCAACACCGAGTTTGTCAAAGTTATTGACGAAAAAACTCTTCAGATGCGCGTGTGGGAGAGAGGTTCTGGCGAGACCTGGGCTTGTGGTACCGGTGCGTGCGCAACAGTTGTCGCAGCGTGCGAAAACGGTTACTGTAAAAAGGGTGAGGATATCACGGTTCACCTTCGTGGCGGTGATCTTGTTATCAACTATACCGAGGAGCGTGTGCTAATGACAGGCCCTGCGACCAAGGTTTTCGACGGTGAGATTGAAGTTTAATGTTGATATTTTTTTGATTTTGTTGTATAGTATATCTTAAATTTTTAAAAAGGACTGATAAAGATGAAAATCAATCACAATTATGATAATCTCGTGCCTAACTATCTTTTTGCTGAGATTGCTAAGCGCACTAATAAATTTATCGAAGAAAATCCAGATAAAAAAGTCATCAAACTCGGTATCGGTGACGTTACTTTGCCACTCGCTCCTGTAGTTGTTGAAGCTTTCAAAAAGGGTATTGATGAGCTTGCTGATAAGTCAACATTCAAGGGATATCCTGACTATGAGGGCTATGAGTTTGCTCGACAGGCTATCGCTGATTATTATGCATCATTCGGTGTTACTGTAGGTGCTGATGAAATTCTCATCAACGATGGTGCAAAGTCAGATACAGGTAACTTCGGCGACATCTTCTCACAGGAGAATATCGTTCTCGTTACTGACCCTGTTTATCCTGTTTATGTTGACTCAAACATTATGGCTGGCAGAAAGATTGTTCTTGCTCCTGCAAACAAAGAGAATGGCTTCTGCGCTATGCCTGACGAAAATGTTAAGGCAGATATCATCTACCTTTGCTCACCTAACAACCCAACAGGTTCTGCATACACAGCTGACCAGCTCAAAATCTGGATTGACTATGCTTTGAAGAACGACGCTATCATTCTTTATGACTGCGCTTATGAGGCTTTTGTTACTGATGATTGCCCACGTTCTATCTTCGCTATCGAGGGTGCCAGACAGTGTGCTATTGAGTTCTGCTCACTTTCAAAGACAGCAGGCTTCACAGGTGTTCGTTGCGGTTACACAGTTATCCCTAAGGAGCTTGAGCGCGATGGTCACAACATCTACAAGCTCTGGTACAGAAGAGAGGCTACTAAGTTCAACGGCGTTTCTTATCCTGTTCAGTGTGCTGCTGCTGCAGTATTCTCAGAGGAAGGTCAGAAGCAGATCAAGGAGAACCTGAGCTACTACAAAGAGAATGCTAAGATTATATCAAACGCTCTCGATGAGCTCGGCATCTACTACACAGGCGGTAAGAACTCACCATACATCTGGCTTGAGTGTCCAAATGGCATGGGTTCTTGGGAGTTCTTTGACTATCTCCTTGAGAATGCTAATGTAGTTGGTACACCTGGCGAGGGCTTCGGCGAGTGCGGTAAGGGCTACTTCCGTCTCACATCTTTCGGCGACAGAGATAACACAATCGAAGCTGTAGAGCGTATCAAAAAGCTTCTTTCAAAATAATTTTTGGGAATAACAAATCCCCGCTGAGTTATTCAGCGGGGATATTTTTATGTTTGATATAATTTGTAGGGGGAGAACTGTGCTCTCCCAAGTAAATTTATCAGAACTTGATTTTCTCAGCGATGTATGCTTTGAGCTCATCGATTTTGATTCTTACCTGTTCCATTGTGTCACGGTCACGAACTGTTACACAGCCGTCTTCGAGTGACTCAAAGTCGTATGTGATACAAAGTGGTGTACCGATTTCATCCTGTCTGCGGTAACGCTTGCCGATAGAACCAGCATCGTCATACTCAACCATAAAGTCCTTTGAAAGCTCATCAAAGAGAGCCTCAGCCTGCTCGCCTAACTTCTTTGAAAGAGGGAGAACAGCAGCCTTATATGGAGCAAGGAAAGGATGAAGTCTTAAAACTGTACGAACATCGTTCTTCTCTGCGTCAACAACTTCTTCGTCATAACCCTCAGTGAGAATTGAGAGGAAAAGACGCTCAACACCGAGTGATGGCTCGATAACATAAGGAATGTATCTTGAGTTGTCGCTAGGGTCGAAGTACTCGAGGCTCTTGCCGGATGTGTTCTGGTGCTGAGTGAGGTCATAGTCAGTTCTGTCAGCAATACCCCAAAGTTCGCCCCAACCAAATGGGAAGAGATACTCGAAGTCAGTTGTAGCCTTTGAGTAGAAGCAAAGCTCCTCAGGGTCGTGGTCTCTGAGTCTTAAGTTTTCTTCTTTCATACCGAGGGCATAGAGCCAATCGCGGCAGTAAGCTCTCCAGTAGTCAAACCACTCAAGGTCTGTGCCAGGTTTGCAGAAGAACTCAAGCTCCATCTGCTCGAATTCACGAACACGGAAGATGAAGTTACCTGGTGTGATTTCGTTACGGAATGACTTACCAATCTGAGCAACGCCGAAAGGAACTTTCTTACGTGTTGTACGCTGAATGTTAGCGAAGTTTACGAAAATACCCTGTGCTGTTTCTGGACGAAGATAAAGCTCAGCTTTTGAGTCCTCAGTAACGCCCTGGAAAGTTTTGAACATAAGGTTGAACTGACGGATGTCTGTGAAGTTCTGCTTGCCGCAGTTTGGACAAGTGATGTTCTTCTCCTGAATATACTGTGTCATCTGCTCGTTTGACCAGCCTGCAACGTTAGTGCCGTCGAAATCCTCGATGAGGTTGTCAGCACGGTGACGTGTTTTACATTCCTTACAGTCCATAAGTGGGTCAGAGAAACCACCAAGGTGACCTGAAGCTACCCAAGTCTGTGGATTCATAAGAATAGCTGAATCGAGACCTACGTTGTATTTGTTCTCCTGAACGAATTTCTTGAGCCATGCTTTTTTGATGTTGTTTTTGAGCTCCATACCGAGTGGGCCGTAGTCCCAAGTGTTAGCAAGACCGCCGTAAATTTCAGAGCCCGGATAAACAAAACCTCTGCCTTTACACAAAGCAACGATTTTTTCCATTGATTTATCTGTGTTTTTCACGAATATCCCTCCACAATGAGTTTTTCATACATCTTATATAGTACAATTTTAGCGTGATATTGTCAAGTTTCAATGTGATTTTTGTTTCCTATATATAGTAAAGTTGTACTAAAGAAAGCGCTAAATATTGTGCATTAGCACGAAATGTTTTGAAAACAGGAAATCAAGGGAGATTTCACACCCAGTTTTGTTGACATTGAGTGTGCTCGGTGGTATGCTACAAATTGTAAGATATCTTTAATTCGGTACCGTGATGCCGACAAGGTTTTTTGCATATAATACGCAATTTTTCTACCTTGTGAGCTTGTCTTGCAAGGTTATTTTTTTGAGGGGATAGTTATGGAACTTAAAGCTCAGTTACTAAATGAAGCGGATATCGCGAGAATACTCAAGCGAATTTCGCACCAGATTCTTGAGAAAAACAGGGGCACAGACGATTTGTGCCTTATAGGTATCAAGTCGCGTGGTGTTCCGCTTGCTCAGAGACTTGCAAGTAATATCTTTGAAATTGACAATAATAAGGTTGAGGTGGGTGAGCTTGATATCACGCACTATCGCGATGATATCAAAAAAGAGGAGCTCTCTCCGATACTAAACAGTACCAAAGTTGACTTTGATGTGACAGGCAAGACGGTTGTTCTTGTTGATGATGTTATCCATACGGGCCGTACCGCACGTGCAGCGCTCGATGCTGTGCTTGATTTGGGCAGACCTGCGAAAATTCAGCTTTGTGTGCTTATTGACAGAGGTCACTCGGAGCTTCCTATCAAAGCGAATTTTGTCGGCAAGAACATCCCGACATCTCTTGATGAGGCTGTTGCGGTGAGAATCGAAGAATACGATGGAGAAAATTCCGTCGCTATTTATACAAAGTGATTTCAGGAGGAAAAAACATGAAACTAGTTTATGACATTCACGACAAACCAAAGTTTTCTCAGCTTATTGTGTTTGCTATTCAACAGCTTCTGGCTATTATGGCGGCGACTTTAGTTGTTCCTGTTATAGTGGGAAATGGTATGAGTTCAGCGGCGGCGCTTTTCGGTGCAGGTGTCGGAACTTTAGTTTATATTTTATTTACCAAGCGTAGAAGTCCTGTTTTCCTTGGCTCTTCATTTGCTTTTATCGGTTCGATGACTGCGGCTTTCGCAGGAGGAGTTTCAATGTCACTTGGATATCTGGGACTTATTATCGGTGCCGCTTTTGCAGGACTTGTTTATGTTCTCATTTCAGTTATTGTTAAGTTTGCAGGTGTTAAGTGGGTTTCAAAGCTTATGCCTTCGGTTGTTATCGGACCTGTTGTTGCTATTATCGGATTATCATTATCTGCTAATGCGATTTCTGATTTGCAGAAATCAAACTATACTCTCCCTGATGGCACAGTTTCCGGCTCGCCGTATGTTTCTATTTTTGTTGGTCTTGTGACTCTTGCGGTTACTATGATAAGCTCGGTATACGGAAATAAGATGGCAAGGCTCATTCCGTTTATCATCGGAATTTTGGCTGGTTATGCAACTGCATCGGTGTTCTATGTTCTGGGTGTTTTGTTTAATAATCCGGCACTTATGATTATTGATTACTCTCCGATTGTGAACACATTCTCAGAGATTAATCTCAGCAGTTTTGTTTCAGTTCCTGAGTTTACATTCCTCACAGCTTTGGGAGGATTCGCAGAACTTAACGGCGCGTATGTTGCTTCAATAGCGATGGCTTATGTTCCTGTTGCTTTCGTTGTTTTTGCTGAGCATATCGCAGACCACAAAAACCTTTCAACTATTATTAACCGCGACCTTCTCGAAGACCCTGGTCTTTGTCGCACACTTTTGGGTGATGGTGTTGGTTCAGTTTGTGGTGCTGTCTTCGGTGGTTGCCCGAATACAACTTATGGTGAGAGTGTCGGCTGTGTCGCTATCACAAAGAACGCTTCTATCTATACAATTATTGCGGCTGCATGTGGAGCGATTATCATTTCATTCATCACTCCTTTCGTCGCTTTTGTTAACTCGATTCCATCATGCGTAATGGGTGGTATATGTATGGCTCTTTACGGGTTTATTGCAGTATCAGGTTTGAAAATGCTCAAAGATGTTAATCTCGATGAGAACAAGAATCTGTTCGTTGCCTCTGTTATTCTTATATCAGGCATCGGTGGACTCACGCTTTCTTTCAATATCGGTGGCGGTGTTATCACTATCACATCCATTGCGTGTGCACTTATTCTCGGTATTCTCACAAATGTTCTGCTCTCAAAAGCTAAGGACGAGAGCGAAGAATAATATTCTATGAGGTGTCATTATGAAAAGAATTTTATCTGTTTTTATAACAGTATTGATACTCATCAATACTATATCAGCCTTAACATTTTCAGTAGGAGGTGCGCAGACTGAGGTATCTCCTGTCGGTACTGCCAAATCACAGAGCGAAGCTGTTGCGTGGGTAGTATCCCAAAGTGGCAAGTCTATTGATTTTGATGGCTGGTATGGTCCTCAGTGTGTGGATTTGATTGCGGCTTATTACAGCTATCTCGGTGATGGTTACGCAAGCGGACATGCTAAGGATTATGTGTACAACGCTCTTCCTGCAGGTTGGTATAGAGATACAACACCATCTCCGGGTGCTATTGTTGTATGGGGACCGGGCGCTTACACAGGTAAATCGGGACACTATGCTGATGCAACTTATGGTCATGTCGGCATTGTTACAGCGGTCAATGGTGCATATATTGATTATTATGACCAGAATTCATATCAGCACGGTCAAACAGTCGGAATTCACTATTCACACGAAGCGTCATATGCAGCAGCATATATCCACCCGAGTTTTGCAGGTACACACCTTGATTTAGGCGATGATTTCTATGCGCTTATCAACTATCAGCCTGGTTGGAAAACTATCGGTCAGGCTGACAACGGTAACGTACAGCTTATTTATGAGGATCCTAAGACTATAGACAGAGTTGTGTGGCATTTCACAAAAAACGGCGACGGCACATACACAATCGCATCTATGCTCAACGGCAAGGTGCTTGAGGTAGCCGGAGCTTCAACTGATGACAGAGCTAACGTTCAGTGTCACGAGAAAAACGGCTCAGATGCACAAAAGTGGTATATATCATGGAATGTTGTGAACGCATCATACTACCTGAGAGCGAAATGTACCTCTAAAGTTATGGACCTCGATAACGGCAACACTACTGAGGGTAACAACATTCATATGTACACCCAGAATACAACAGAAGCTCAGCGTTTTGCGATAAGCAAGGTAACTTCTGAGCATACTGTTAACCATACTTTGCTTGTTGATAAAAAGGATATCGACTTTGGTGATAGTGTAACTCTCACAGTTTCGGGAGCACTTCCTTATGTATATAACTACGAGTTCCATATCATCGATGCTTTCGGCAAAGAGACTGTTGTTGATAACAAGTGCAACAGCGCGTTCAGATTCACTCCTGAAAAAGAGGGAACATACACCGTTTTTGCAACGGTGAAAAATCCACTTTTCACAGATTCAGGCTCAAAAACCAACAAGTATGTTCAGTTTACTGTTGGTTGTGGTCACGAGTTTGAGGAAAAGTTCGTTGAAGCAACAAGCGAGAATAAACAGGGTTATGTTCTGCATACTTGCACAGAATGCGGAGAAAGCTACAAGGATAGCTTTGTAGAGTACAAAGATGGATATTATTACGCTGATGAGATTCCTGATATCATCAAGCGTGGTGACTATGATATACAGTACAACAGCTACTACGAAAAGGTTCAGAAAGATTCTCCTGGTGAGGGTTATATCAAAGGCGAAGTTGTGAAAAATGAGTGGGTCAACAAGGGTGCACAGTACACAACATACATAGCTCAGCCTACATCTGATTCAAGAGTTCTGGTGAGTGAATACTACTATCACTGGTGTATTCCTGGTGCAGGAGCTGATACAGAGGGTAACTATGATGCTACTTCAACACACGCTCACTATGACCAGCTTTCTTTGCCAAATGACTCGGTATATGTAGCTTGGACAGGTGACGATAATGGACATCCTGTTTATATGCTTAACTACAGCAACGGTAGCCGAGTTTACTGTAAATCAGGTGAGCACTGCGATGGTTCATGGGGTTATCACGGCGCTCGTTGCAAAGCATGGTACAAAAACTATGTTTATCAGGACAGAGAGAAGATTGAACTTTACAAATACACAAAAGAAAGCGGTTGGTCAAATTCAGCTGACAGCACAGCGACATCTGTTTCATACAGATTCAAAGCTACAGGCGGCAGTGCTGTTTTAGGTGATGTGGATGATGATAACAAGGTAACTGTTATCGATGCAACACAAATCCAGCTTCATATTGCTCAGCTTACTTCTTTGAAAATAAACAAAGCTGTTGCCGATGTTGACAGAGATAACAAGATTTCTGTTCTTGATGCAACACATATTCAGTGCCATATAGCACAGCTCCCTTGTGCTGATGGTATCGGCAAGAACATTTAAGAAAAAATAACGGAGGTGTTTTAAAAGCACCTCCGTTTCTTTTATTGTTTTGAAAACTAACATTCCCAGTAACCTTTTGGCGGTAATGGCTGGTCAGCTTTTTACATCAATGTGAAATTGTTTTTGTCAAAGGTTATGAGCCCTTCGTTTCGCATTTTAGAAAGCTCGTTTGACATTGCGCTTCTATCAACCGACAAAAAGTCAGCGAGCTGTTGGCGGTTGAATGGAATTGTGAATGAGTTTGAACCTGAAAGCTTTGATTGGTGTGACAAATACGAAATCAATTTTTCTCTGGTTGTTCGTTGTGAGATGTGAGTGAGCTTATGCATAAGTGTGCGGTTCTTGTGGGATAGGGCAACAAGCAGATTTGAGATAACGGCTGAGTGAAAACGACATGCACTTGAGCACATCGTCATCAGCTTGCTGACATTGAAAAAAGCAACGGTGCAGTCGCTACTTGCAACGGCATCGTTGAGTACAGCGCAGCTTTCATAAACAGCGTATGATTCGCCGAACAGCTCGAGGGGAGATATCTCATTTATGATGCTTCGGTTTCCCCAGTAATCGTCCGACTGAATGTGTACACAGCCTTTGAGCAGGATGCAGAAGTTTTCGAGATGTTCTCCCTGTCTGAATATGAATTCACCTTTTTTGTATTCTTTCACCTGGGCGTTGAGACAAGAGAGCATAGCTTCTATTTCGTCTTCGCCTATTCCTGAAAAAAGCTTTGTGTGTTTCAAAATTTCGGTATATTTTTTCATAAAACTCACCCTTTGTTGTAAAAACAACATACTTGATGTATTTACTATAGTATAATATAGCCACAAAGTCAATGGAGGCGAGCTTATGATAAGAAAGATAATTAAGATAGACGAAGAAAAATGTAACGGATGTGGCGCTTGTGCGAGTGCTTGTCACGAGGGTGCTATAACTATGGTGGATGGCAAAGCAAAACTGCTTCGAGAAGATTACTGCGACGGGCTTGGAGATTGCTTGCCCGCTTGTCCGACAGGAGCGATCAGTTTCGGAGAGCGCGAGGCTTTAGCTTACGATGAAGAAGCGGTGAAAAAAGCTCAGGCGAGTAAACCTATGCCGTGCGGTTGCCCGGGGACTAATTCAAAGGTGCTCAAAAGAGGAATCACTAAGACAACCTGCGATGTGAACATAACAAGCAGGCTGAATCAGTGGCCTGTACAGATAAAGCTTGTGCCACCAAATGCTCCTTACTTTGACGGTGCTGACCTTTTGGTGGCGGCTGATTGCACAGCCTATGCTTATGGAAATTTCCACAACGATTTCATCAAAAACAGAATCACGCTTATCGGTTGTCCAAAGCTTGATATGGTTGACTATACAGAAAAACTCACAGCGATCATCAGAGAAAATGATATAAAAAGCGTCACTTGTGTGAGAATGGAAGTGCCATGTTGCGCAGGCATAGAGAACGCTGTGAAAAGAGCACTTATGGAAAGTGGAAAGTTTATTCCGTGGAGCGTTGTGACAATTTCTACTGATGGTGGAATTTTAGAATAAAAAGCTTTCAATTTGTTACTATCTTGTGGTATAATGAATGCAATAACAGAAAGGATTTGATGGAAATGTTTATTACTAATGATATTAAATATATTGGTGTCAATGACCATGAAATTGATTTGTTCGAGGGACAGTACGATGTGCCTAATGGTATGGCATACAATTCCTATGCTATTATCGACGAGAAAATCGCGATTATGGATACAGTTGACAAGAATTTCAAAGATGAGTGGCTCGATAATATCAAAGCTACACTCAAAGACAGAACTCCTGACTATCTTGTTGTTCAGCATATGGAGCCTGACCATTCAGCGAATATCCTGAGTTTTGTTGAAGAATTTCCGAACGCTTTGATTGTTGCATCACAGAAAGCGTTTGTTATGATGAAAAACTTCTTCAATGTTGATTTTTCTGACAAGCAGGTAGTCGTAGGCGAAGGTGATACACTCTCTTTAGGTGAACACACCCTACATTTTGTGACAGCTCCGATGGTGCATTGGCCTGAGGTTATCGTAACATACGACAGCAAAGACAAGGTTCTTTTCTCAGCTGACGGATTCGGAAAATTCGGTGCGCTTGATGTTGAAGAAGACTGGGCTTGTGAAGCAAGACGCTACTATTTCGGCATTGTCGGAAAATATGGAGTTCAGGTGCAGTCGTTGCTCAAAAAAGCGGCTAAGCTCGATATCGCTACAATTTGTCCGCTTCATGGTCCTGTGCTTTCTGAAAATCTCTCTTACTATATCGGCTTATATGATACCTGGTCAAGCTACAAAGCTGAAGAAGAGGGAATTATGATTGCATATACTTCCGTTTATGGGAATACTAAGAATGCAGTCCTCACTTTAGCTCAGAAGCTCTCAAGCCTTGGTGCAAAGAAGGTTGTTGTCAATGACCTTGCAAGATGTGATATGCATGAGGCGGTTGAAGATGCGTTCCGTTATGACAAAATAGTCTTTGCGACTACTACTTATAACGCTGATATCTTTCCGTTTATGCACGAATTCATAACTCATCTTGTTGAGCGCAATTTCCAAAATAGAACGGTTGCGTTCATTGAAAACGGCACATGGGCACCGATGGCGGTGAAAGTTATGAAAGAAATGCTTTCTAAATGCAAGAACCTAGAGTATCTTTCAACTGATGTGAGAATTATGTCTGCACTAAATGAAGACAGCACAAAACAGCTCGAAACATTAGCGCAAGAGCTGTGTGGTAAGGTTGTTGTTTGCGGAGGTGACTCGAAAATGAAGTATGTTTGTGATGTATGCGGTTGGGTTTACGATGAACTTAAGGGATCTGAAGAAAACGGTGTGGCACCGGGTACAGCCTTTGACGATTTGCCTGAGGATTTTGTTTGTCCTCTTTGTGGCGTGCCAAAGGAGAATTTCAGCAAAGTTGAATAATCTCAGGGCAGTCGGTTTTTGCCGACTGCTTTTTTGTTGCTAAAAAACGGCTTAGATGTTATAATACCCGTTGTATGAAAGGCAGGTTTTACAAAATGATTTCAAAAATGGAAAAGAGTTTTAGTGTTCCTCTGAGTTTGTGTGATAACGAAGCGAAACTCAGTATTCCAAGTATGTTCACTCTTTTTATGGATATAGCGACGCAGCACGCAAACGAGCTGAAACTCAGCTCAAAAGATATCGGAGAGAATATGTTCTGGCTTGCGGTGAAAACAAAACTCAGGATTTTTGCAAGACCAGAAATGAGCAGTATGGTTACTTTGTCTACATGGCCCGAGAAACCTGCGCGTATTCGTGCAAATCGTAACTACACAATTTCTGATGAAAGCGGACTTCTTGTTTGCGGAAAAACCGAATGGGCGGTTATTGATACTTCATGCGGTAAGCTCCAGAGGCTCAGCGATATTTATGGTGAGGATTTTGAATACTGCGAAGAACAGAGCGTAGAAGAGCCGTATGCCAGAGTGAGTGACAATTTTGATGATGCTGAAATTCTCGGTGAGTACACAGTTAAGTCAACTGATATTGACCTAGGCCAACATATGAATAACTCTGCATATATCCGTGCGTTTGTTTCGATGTTCAGCTGTGATGAGCTTAAAGCTATGGACATAAAAGAAATTGACATCGCTTACAAAGCACAGAGTTTCGAGGGTGAGACTCTGACTCTGAAAAAAAGAGAAGATGACGGCTTTATTGATTACGCTATGCTAAAGAGCGACAACACCGTTTGTGCTACATTAAGGGTAGTTTGCGGATGAAAAGAACGTGTATATTGATACTGGCTTTGATTTTGGTTTTATCATTTTCATTTAGCGTTTGTGCTCTGGAAGTGTTCAGTATAACGGCTCTGGAAGATGAGGTCAGACCAAACGTTTATTTTGAACTTGTTGTCGATACGAAAGATGCACACAAAATTAGTGGTGGCAGGATTCAACTGAGCTACGATTCAGATGTTGTCGAATTTTTCGAAGCTGAAAGTGAAAACTTCAAGTTTGAGACTAAGGAGACAGATGGCTCGGTCGATATTGTATTTGTTGAGTCTGATGTCAGCAGTAATGAGATTTTCAGGGTGAAGTTCAAAGGTTTGTGTGCGTCCAAAACGACTATAACTATGGATAATATTGAATATGTCGATGATAATCTTAAACTGCATCAGGCGGATTCGATGTCTTGTATCGTGAATATTGTCAAAAGTAGCGGTAGTGATAAAACTTACAGCAAAGGTAAATCTGAAAAACAAAGCAACAAATCGAGAAAAGAAACTGTGGCTGCAAACAGCGAAAACGAATATAATGAGGAAACTTTCTGGCTTAGTTCATCCGGCTCAAAGGGCAAAGTTATTCTGTACTGTGTTTTGGGTTTTGTACTTATAGCTCTTGTTTTTGTGCTTGGAATGTACTTCAGCAAAAGTAATGATAAGAATAAAAAAATCAAAGAATCCAAAGAAGAAACAGAAAAACTGATAGAGTAAATACGATAAATTGTAAAAGGTGATATTATGAACTTCAGAGAAATCGCAGAAAACAGACAGTCATGCCGAGCATATAATAGTCAGCATTTGGTAGAAAAAGAAAAGCTCGATGCTATTTTGGAAGTAGCCAGACTTTCTCCTTCTGCCTGCAACGGTCAACCTTATCACATCACCGTTTGCACAGGTGAGGTTGCTAAGAAGGTTGCAAAAGCAACTCAGGGAATGGGACTGAACAAGTTTGCACCTGACGCACCTATATTGCTAGTGATTTCGGAAAAGCCTTATGTGAAAACTGCGGCTTTAGGAGCTAAAATGAAAAATAACGATTATCGCTCAATGGATATTGGTATCCTTTCTGCGTATATTACAGCCGAAGCCACAGCACAGGGACTTTCGACTTGTATCCTCGGTTGGCTTGATGAAGAAAAAATCCGTGAACTTTGCAATCTCGATGGTGCAGTTAGACTTGTTATCACCCTTGGGTACGCAAAGGATGATGATAAGCTCCGCAATAAAAAACGCAAGGATATCGATGAACTCGTAAGCTTTATAGGATGAAAATTGAATAATTCAAGAATCAGGGTATAGGTGTCTTGAGCATCTATACTCTTTTTGTTTACAATGAATTTGGGGCGATGAAAGACTTTTTTGAGAAAATTAAATTATTTAAGGATTATTTAATAATTGAAGTTATATAATGTGGTCAATGAAGGAAATCAAAACAAACAAAAAACAAAATTTATAGGAGTGGTTATTATGACAAAGTACATTTTATTAGCAGTAATTATTTTATCTCTGGTGGCATTAGTTGGATGTGTGAGTACTACTGTTGCTATAGGCGAGCACAAAATATATGAAATTTCATCTGACATCAATTCTTTATCTATAGAGATTAACGCCGCTGATTTCACAATTGTCCATGGTGATAAGTTCTCTGTTGAGAGCAACCTCAAGCACCTCACAGTTGCAGACAATGGTGGTGAGCTCAAGGTTGTTGAAAATACAAAAAATGCAGTTAGCTACAATGGCGCTGTACTCAAAGTGGTTATTCCTGCAGACGCAAATTTTGAAAATGTATCTATCAAAACAGGTGCAGCAAAGTTAACTGCGCAGTCTATTTCTGCAGACAGCGTAAAGCTTCGTTTGGGTGCAGGTAAGGTGCAGTTTGATAACATTGACGCAAAAGAAAGCATTGATATCAAAGGTGGCGCAGGACAAATTCATATTCTGGACGGTACTCTCAACAACCTTTCACTTGATTTAGGCGTAGGCAGACTTGATATGACTGCCCAGTTACTCGGTAACAGTAATTTGAAGTTCGGCGTTTCAGAGTCTGACTTAACACTAAAAGGAAGCAAAGACGACTACAATTTCGACATTACAAATGGCGTAGGCAGAATCAATCTTGATGGTGTTTCAACTTCTAATCTTTTTAGCAGCGGTAGCGGTCAGAATTACGTAAAAATCAAGGGCGGAGTTGGTGAAACTAATATATCATTTCAAAAGTAATGATACATAGTATGAGTGAATGTTAAGCAGTGAGGAATGAAAATGTTTAGATTATCCAAAAGTAGCGAAAGAATCAAACGTAAACGTTATAATAGCGAATTTGAAGAATAGAAAGAAACAGTAAAATAAACCCATAATAAAACTCCCTGAGAAAGTGTTCAAAACACCTTCTCAGGGAGTACTTGTTTGTTGTATGTTAGCTTGGATTATGCGTTAAGTCAAGGAGAATTATATCTTAGACAATAATTCAGCTTTTTTGTTATTGAATTCTTCCTCGGTTATTATTCCGCTTTCTTTTAATTCTGAAAGTTTCTTAATGGTATCAAAAATATCAGTTTCTTTTGTGTTGTCTTTCTTCTTCTTTTTACTGAACAGTCCTGAAATATTATCTAATGTTTTTTTACTGCCATCAATAAGTTTACTCTTAATATTCTTATCGTCGTCAGGCTCTTCCTGTGCCTCTGTGATATTTTCAATTTCAAGTATATCTTGCTCGTATTCTTCTTCCGTATATCCAAAAGTTGCACTATCAAGTGTTTTTTGCAAACGATTAGCCATTGGCATCATTGAAGCAAAATTGAGTGTGCCCGAGATAACACCGCCAATAACAGGGATTACTTTTGATACACCTTTTGCTACAGTCGATTTTGTTACTTTAACACCTATTGCTTTACCTATTTGTTTAACAATAGGATACCAAAATGTTTTAGTTAATGCTTTTTGGGGTAATTGCTTTAGGGTAGTTTTAGCGATTTGCGTTGTTAATACTCTAACACCAGAAACAGCACCAGAAACACCAAACATAACACCACAGTATAATATCAATTGACCTTTAACTTTTTCATCATCAACTGTGCCATCTTTCCATAAATCATCAGCTCCATACATATATGAGAGCTCTTGTGCTAGGCGTAATGCCATGCCGAAAAATTGCAGGATATCTAGCGGAATGGTTGCAGCCATAGCAAAACCACCAGGAATACCTGCGACAAATGATGCAACTGATGATTCGCTTGTTCTTATTAAAATGTGTTTCGTAGCAAGTTGTGTTAATCTATCTTGAGGTATATTTGCGACGATAGGTCCGAATTCCAACACATCTTGAATTGCGATATTTTCGGATGCAAACATTTCAGCTAAAAATTTTTTGCGATCAACTTTTACACCAGGTATCTGAATTGCAGAAGTAATTACACTTTCTAAAGCAATTTCCTTTTTAACATCGTTTACGGTGTTTTCACTCATATTAATAACTCCTTTATTTGTAATCATAAAGAACTTTGTATTTTTCGCGAATATTATATCATACATTTAATAATACCTCAACACTCAAAATCTAACCCACTTTAACTAAAGAATAGGGGGTTGAGAATTCATAGAAAAGTTTATATAATAAAACTATTGACTTTGACGTTGCGTTATACTTTATACTCTTTTTTAGAGAGGTGATTTTGTGAAGATGCATATCAAAGAATTCGCAAAGCTTTGTGGAGTTAGCGTGCGTACGCTCCATTATTACGATGAAATCGGTCTGCTGAAACCTGCCTTTGTTGACGAACAAAACAGCTATCGGTTCTATGATGAAAAATCTCTTATGCGTATACAGGAGATTTTGTTTTTCAAAGAGCTCGATTTTCCGCTTAAAAGCATTTCAGAGATTTTATCCTCTCCTGATTACGATAAGCAAAAAGCACTCAAAGAGCAGAGAGAACTCCTGATTCTCAAAAAGCAACGTTTAGAGAGAATTATCGATGCTCTGGATAATGCCCAGAAAGGAAAGATTACAATGAACGCATTTGATAACAACGATTACGATACTGCTCGTAAACAGTACGAAGCTGAAGCGAAAGAACGCTACGGAAAAACAGATGCATATAAAGAACACGAGCAAAAAACTGCTAGTTACAGTAAAGATAAATGGCAAAAGGTGAACGACGGACTGAATTCAGTATTAGCTCAATTTGCCGAGTGTCTGCAAAGCGGAAAAGCACCTGACTGCGATGAAGCTCAATCCCTTGTTAAAAACCTGCAAAACTATATCACAGAGAATTTCTACACCTGCACTAACGAGATTCTCAAAGGCTTAGGACAGATGTATGTAGCAGACGAACGCTTCAAAAAGAACATCGATAAAAACGCCCAGGGCACTGCTCAGTTTATCAGCAAAGCAATAGAAACCTACTGTAAATAAAATAAAAATACAACAGCCGATGAGGGGACAAAATGTTTTACATTACATACACCCAGATGATAATAGCCATCAGTTTAGCTTGGGTTATCGTCAGAGCAATCTGCTCAGTTAAAAACAGAAAATTTGATATGAAACGAGAGCTACAGCTATTGCTTGTGTATATCTGTATCGTGGTTGTGGCACGCTTTACTTTCTTTCCTTTTTCAAAGGTAGACGGCGTGATTCAACCTCTTGTTCTGGATACAGCAAATATATGGCCGTTTCGGGTGAATTTCGCTCCGTTTGTACATATGACTGACTATCCGACCAAAGGTGAGATTCTGCTGAACTTTATCGGTAACACAGCGATGTTCATTCCGCTTGGCATAGTCTGGCCGAGTGTGTTCAAAAAGCTTGATACACATCTGAAAGTAATCGGTGCAGGCTTTGGGTTCTCGCTTATAATCGAGATTTTACAGCTACCATTCTTCGACCGAGTGAGCGATGTCGATGACCTGATTCTCAACACCTTCGGATTTCTGATTGGTTACGGGATATATCTGCTTGTGAAAATGCTTAGTAAAAGAAAACAGAATAAATAATTATAAAGCCGATGAGAGTTTGAATTCTCATCGGCTGTTTTTGAATGTAAAGCTATATTCTCGTTTTCATCAGTCCGTGCTTGTTGCAGTAAACGTACAAATATCCTCTGCCGCGTAGTTGAAACCTCGTTTCAGCGTTACCTTCGGGATAGAATTTCACAAACTGCACTCTGTCAGATGTAATATACGCAACAAATGAAATAAAATGTGATTTTGTCATATCGTGCTGTACGGTGATAAAATGCTCGTCCTCAACCTTTTCTATTGTGATTTCGTGGGCGTCATCGATATCTTCCGCTTCAAGTGGTGGCAGCATAATACCACAACAGCTGATAACAGTATCGCCCATGGTATGTATCGCGTTACCGCACACAGGACAGACATAAAATTTTGACCTGAGAACATTGGAAGAAATGTTTTTGTTAATAACAGTATCTCCCGACATAAGCTCCATTACTGATACACCTAGAGCTAAACTCAGCGGTTCAATAAGCGATATGTCAGGCAGACCTTTTCCGGTTTCCCATTTTGAAACAGCCTTACTGCTGACACCAATCTTTTCTGCAAGTTCAACTTGTGTTAAGTTTTTACACTCACGCAGACGTTTAATCACTGCACCCGTAACATAAGTATTCATACAAACTCCCCTTTGAATTTAGTATAATACCTGAATGAAAAAACCTCAACCTACTTTGCGTGGAATTAAAATGTCGCTCAAAATCTGACCTGCTGTAAGCAAAGATTATAGTGTAGGTGACTGGTGCATCTATGCTCTTTTTGATTTGTGCATAGTAATTGAGGTTTAATGTTTAGTGTGGTATAATAACCTCACGACATAAGCAAAAGCCTTGTTAATACAAGCCTTTTGATGTCTGAGAGAACATTGAATCACAAACGGATTTTTATGTAAATGATTTTATTTATAGGTTTATGATATATTTAACCAGATAAGTTTAAAATTGCACATCTGAAGGGGTGTTACTGATGGAAATTTTGACAGTTAACGGAAAGGAATATTCAATTATAAAGTTACTCGGCAAAGGAAAAGGCGGTTATTCTTACCTTGCTGAAAAGGACTCTAAGAAATTTGTATTAAAGCAGATACATCACGAGCCTTGTGCTTATTACACATTCGGTAATAAAATCGAAGCCGAAAACAACGACTACAAACGACTTCTTGATGCAGGCATCAGAATTCCAGAGATGATTGAAATTGATATTGAAAACGAGCGAATTTTAAAAGAATACATCGAGGGTGATGTTATCTTCGATATGGTGAAAAATGATGTGTCGGTTGAGCCTTATATGGAGCAAATCCGTGAAATGGCAGAAAAGGCGAAAAACGCAGGGCTTAACATCGATTATTTCCCGACTAATTTTGTTGTGCAAAATGATTTGATATACTACATCGATTACGAGTGCAACGAGTATATGGACGAGTGGAACTTCGAAAACTGGGGTGTAAAATATTGGTCTAAAACACCTGAGTTCATTGAATATGTAAACAACCATAATTGACGATAATAACCCTAAAAGAGGAGTATTAAAAGTGGAAACTTACAAGGAGTTTTTAGACAGAATCAATTCGTTTGAGAAAAGCGAGATTGATTTGGGCGATGATTATTTTAAAGGTAGCGGTTCAATTCCTTTAAAGGTGAATGAAGATAATAGCTTTCGACCATTTTTCGGTGATACTGTGGTTTTCAATCTTGATGATGCTACAAAGAAAAAGCTCGAAAAGATTGTGGATAGCATAAATGCTGTAGCACCTGAGTGTTTCTGTGAGCGTCTGGTTCCAAACACATTTCACATGACACTCCACGACCTTAGCAATTCACCTGTCTTGGAAGATGTAGCGGTAGAGCTTTTTCATAATGAGCTCAAGGCTGTGAAAATCGCAGAAAAAATAGCTGAGCAGAAAATCAAAATGAAAAGCAAATATATCTTCAATATGGTGAACACAAGCTTAGTTATGGGCTTGTATCCGACTGACGAAGAAGAGTATAATAAGCTTATGGATTTGTACTATCTTTTTGATGATGTGAAAAAGCTAGGTTATCCGCTGACTCCGCATATCACACTTGGTTATTATAATGTTGATGGTTTTAGTGCTGAGTCATCAAGAAAGCTTGAAAACATCGTAAAAGAGCTTAATGCAAATGAAATGGAAATTGAGATAGAGTTAGACACCAAAGAGCTGTTCTATCAGAAGTTTGTAAGTATGAATGAATATATTAATGTCTTTAATTTGTAGCGTAAAGATAAATTAATGAAAATAACATTTAATATTACACTTTTAAAGAGGTTTACTATGAAAAAGGCTAGCACTAAAAGTATATTGCTTTTCTTAATAGAAATTGTTTTCATAACATGTATTGGCGTGTTGCTATACATGCTCAATTTACCGGTGTGGGTTAATCTAATTATATGTATACTACTTATGCTAGAAGTGCTTTGGGTATCGAAACTGACCTATGACAATGATAATTCCAATACTACATTTATGACTAGAATGTCATTTGTGTTGATGGGCATTAGCTGGGGAGTTTGTTTGCCCGTTAATATTATGATCGATATACCAGGTGTATTAGGTACAACCTATTTGATATTGCAAGAGCACTTGCTTATGACTGGGTGTATCAATATGATTAAACGTGGCGATAAAGATGCAAAGGGAATTAAGCATGATGGAATGTTAATATATGTATTAACAATTGTGTTGGCATTCTTGTGTTTGTTTGGTATTATCAAATAATACATAGTGTTGTGTTCACATATGTGAAAAATAGAACCTGAAAGTAAAATTTGCTTTCGCTCTTAAGAAAAAGGAATTTTAAGCGAGCAAAAGTTAATGAAACTAAAGTCAATGCAACAGTGCGCTATTGTGCTGTTGCATTTTTGTTTTGAGAAAGCACGTTGTTGAGCTTTCAAATGTGGTGTGGTATAATTTACTAGACAAGAATTGTTATCTAAGAATATTAACAGTGGTGAAAAATGAGACTACCAAATTCTTATTTGAATAATATAGACTTCCTCTCTTGAATTCATCATATTTAAGGATTATTTAATAATCTGAGCATTATAATATGACCAAAGTTTTAAGTTTTGGAGGTTAATATGAACTACACAGTAAGAAAATTTGTAAATAGTGATGCAGATGAAGTATCTGCTTTAATAATCAGAACTTTAAGAACAACAAACATCAAAGATTACTCAGAAGAGTTTATTGAGAATGATGTGAAGAATTTTACTCCTGAGGGTGTGCTAGGGAGAGCAAGCTGGACACATTTTTACGTTATCTGTGATGGCGATACTATCGTAGGATGCGGAGCAATCGGCCCGTATTGGGGAAAAGAAGATGAAAGCAGTTTGTTTAATATTTTCGTTCTTCCTGAGTATCAGGGTAAAGGTGTCGGCAGAAAGATAATTGAAACTTTGGAGCTCGACGAGTTCTTCTTGCGAGCAAAGCGTGTTGAAATCCCTGCTTCTATCACAGCGTGTGATTTTTACAGAAAGCTTGGTTATACATACAAAAACGGGGTTGACGTTGTCGATGAAGAACAGCTGTTCCGTTTGGAAAAATTCAGATAAATTCTAATATACAAGGACAAAAACAATGATTATTTTACTTACAGGTGCATCGCACACAGGAAAGACAGCACTCTCTCAAAAGTTGCTTGAAAAATATAAATTCCCGTACTTATCAATAGACCATTTGAAAATGGGTTTAATCCGTAGCGGTAACACAAAGCTCACGCCAATGAGCGATGATGCTGACCTCACAGCTTATTTGTGGCCAATTGTTCGTGAGATGATTAAAACTGCCATAGAAAACAAGCAGAATCTTATCGTTGAGGGTTGCTATATTCCGTTTGACTTTGAAAAAGATTTCGAAAAAGAATACCTTGATAACATCAGATACTACTGTCTTGTGCTAAGCGAAAGCTATATCAAAAATCATTTCGCTGATGTAAAGAAATACGCAAGTGTTATCGAAAACCGCTTGGATGATGAGGGTTGCACCGTTGAGAGTGTTTTAGAGGATAACGCCCGATACTTAGAGCTTGCCAATAAGCATAAAGTGAACTATCTGCTTATCGATGATAAGTATGAATTTGATATTGATTTATAACGTAAAACTTGAATTTATGGAGCTTCTTTATGGAATGGTTTAATTTATTTGGTTTGGTGTTCATTACTGTTATTATGATTCCGAACATTGTCTATGCAATAAAATGCAAGGATGGATTTCAAAACAACTGGCATAACAAAACGGTTGAGATTATAGAGCAAATCGGCAGATACGGATGTTTTTCGTGTATGATAATAAACATCCCCGGAACATTCTTTTCTTGGTGGTCTGACGAAGCGTTTGCTGTTTATCTGATTGTTGATATAATATTGCTTCTTGCTTATGTTGTTATATGGATCGTGTGTTTTTGGAAAAACAATGTTTTCAGAGCGTTGGCTCTTTCGATAATACCATCTGTTTTGTTTTTGTTCAGCGGTATTATGAGCAGGTCAGTACTGCTGATTGTTTCAGCACTGCTGTTTGCACCAACCCACATTTTGATATCATATAAGAACGCAGAGTAATGAAAAGTTCACAGATAGTTTAAAAAAGTAGTATTGACAACTGAAAATGAGCGATTATAATGAAAGCATAAATTGAAGAAACACGTGGGTTGAGATAAGAAAACAAAATCTGACCCGCATTAATCAAAGAATACATACTAAACTCAAAACTTAATAGCATTAGAAAATTAGATTATAAAAAGCAGCATTACAAACAGATTCCTATTTGTGGTGTTGCTTTGCTTTTTTCTGGGTATAAATTTCTGTAAACCTTACACAGATGAATTGTGACGGTGTGTGAAAGTTAGTTGAAAACTAGGTGAAAATTACTGACTTTTGTGATTGTGAGTGATAAAATAAATTTCAGAAAGGGTGATATTATGCGAAAATTAAGTGTACTGGCGATACTGATGATTATTTTGTTTGTGTTCACAGCTTGTGGCACTAACGAGAGTGAAATCGAGAAATCTGCAACCCCTACACAGGTTCAGGTGACTGAAACTCAATTACCTGATGACGGCGTGGTTGATATAAGCTTGAGTGATAAAGAAATCCTCGTTGACGGCAAAACTGCTGAGAGTGATAAAAGCGGTGCAGTCTATACAGCGAATGACATTATCTACTACGAAGAAGGCAAAGATTTTACTTATGGTGAGGGTACTGCCGAGGAAGCTCATAGTGCGAAAGAAGCCAAAGCTCATACAGTTGTGCATATTACAAAGGCTGGCGAGTATAAACTCAGCGGTAAGCTTTCAAAAGGTCAGATTGCTGTTGATTTAGGTGAGGACGCAAAAGAAAATCCCGATGCTGTTGTCACCCTTGTTTTAAACGATGTTGACATAACCTGTGATGTAGCTCCTGCGATTATTTTTTATAACGTCTATGAATGTTCAAACTCCGATTCGGAAACTGCAACAAAAGATGTAGACACTTCAAAGGCAGGTGCCAACGTTATTGTTGCAGACGGAACAGAGAATACAGTCAACGGTTCTTATGTTGCAAAGATTTATAAACCTGACAGCGTAGTCCTTAGCGATAATGGTAATGAAGTTGAAGATGCAAGTAAGCTTCATAAGTACGACGGAGCTTTTTACTCGAAAATGTCAATGAATGTAAACGGCGGTGAAAAGGGAACAGGCGTGCTTACTATCAACGCTGAAAACGAAGGACTTGATAGCGAGATGCATCTGACAATTAACGGTGGTAATATTAACATCTATTCAGGCAACGATGGTATAAATACCAACGAAGATGGTGTTTCAGTTACTACCATAAACGATGGTAATCTTAATATAAAAGTTACTGGTGAAACAGGCGAAGGTGATGGCATTGATTCCAACGGATGGCTTGTTATTAACGGTGGAAAAATCACAGCACAGGCTTGTTCTGTCAGTGCTGATGCAGGTATTGATTCGGATATGGGAATTCATATCAACGGGGGTACTGTTGTAGCAAGTGGAAGTATGCTCGATAGAATCGAAGATGGTGGTCAGACTTGCGTAACATTCAATCTTGCTCAGAAGCAAAGCGGTGAAAAACTCTCGATTAAAAATTCTTCTGGAGATGTGGTAGCTGATATTAAACCTGAGAATGATTGCTCAGTGATTCTCTACAGCAGTTCTGATTTGAATAGCGAAGAAACCTATTCTCTCTATAATGGTGATACGTTGGTAGCGCAAAGCGGTAGCGGATTTATGGGCGGTCCTGGTATGCCACCACCAGGTGGTGAACCACCGCAAGGAGGTATGCAACCACCACAGGGAGGTATGGAGCCACCACAGGGAGGTATGGAACCACCACAGGGAGGTATGGAACCACCAGGAGGACGTGTTCCGCCTGAGGGCGAACCTCCTCAATGGAATTGATTTTTTGAATGAGATATTGAAAAATGAAAACTAAAGATTATAATGGAAATATAAGCTTTAATCATCTAAGGTGGTTTTGAGTATGAAAAAGTTAGTGGCATTAGTTTTAGCTTTGATTTGTATATTGTCTCTTGCAGGTTGTTCTAAAGCTCCAGATGATAGTGTAAAAACTATTGAAGGTAACTTGAAAACGTACTATGAGATGAGTGATGGTACTTGGCAGGCGGATGGTCATACTTACAAGTACAGGCATGAAATCACAGGACGATTACATAATGCTGTCGTTGATTCCACCTACATTTATCTGAGCAATCTTGAAGAGATTACGTTTGAACAAGCGTGGAAAGCATCAGGACTCAGCAGTAACTTGGAAGACTATTTTTCTGTCGATGAAGCTGTGCTCGTAGAAATGGGGACAGATTCTGACTCACATTAAACAAAGAATACAGATTAACTTGATGAACGTTATAGTATAGAGAATATTGTTATGGGTAGTACCAAGAAGAAATACAAAAGAAAATTCAGTTATAATAAAAAGACTGATTCAATAAGTATTATTGCTTTGGCATATTTACATAGATACGGGTGGATTGTCATTATGCTGAGTTTAGCGTATCTTTTTCATGAAGCACGCTACTATATTTTAATGGTTAGCAGTATTTTATATTCGATTTGGACTTTCTTGGGTTATAGATTAAAGTGGAAACATATTTTTTGCTCTTACCAGAACGCTAATCGTAAGAAAATGACACCTAATGCTATTAATTGGAATTGGGTGGATAAGAAAGATGCATATGGAGTACCACTATTTTTCCTGTTGGCGGGAGTAGCAGGTTCGATTCTTGCGATATTGTAACCATCGTTGTTTACTTTCATCATAATTTTATTTACGATATTTTAAAATCGGGATTGACAAGCGAAAACAGACGATTATAAAGAAAGCATAAATTGAAGTATCGAGTGGGTTGAGATAAGAAAACAAAATCTGACCCGCAGCAAACAAAGAGAAAGCACTGAAGTTTTTGCTTCAGTGCTTTTGTGTATCTGGAAATATTTTTAATGAAAAAATTTTATCTCAAAATAAAATTTATTATATTCTAAAATTATTTTGACTTTATTGAGTAACTCAAAATAAGTATTCGAAATGCTTCCAAAAATTTCTGTAAAAATTCTGGAAGTGGGACAAACTTATCTGTTAGATTAGCGAAAACGTGTGGGAGGGTAGCTACTCCCCAAAACTCCCAAACGGCAAACGCAAGGAATTCAACATCTACGCTCCCACAAAAGAGGAGTGTGAAGTTGAACTTAAAGAGCTGATAGAAAACGTGAAAGCCCAGATTAAAGCTGAGAAAGAAAGCTTGAAAGTTTAATGGTCGAACTATGAAAAACACCGCCACAAATGTGACGGTGTAAGTTCGTTTTACGGTGCTATATCATCGTGATTGATGTAGTGGCTGGATATTCTTTTGAAGTTGTACCATAATAACAACTTTCATTGTTGTTTATATCTAGTGGTACAGGTGGATATATTATGATGAATCCTTCTTTTCTTAATTCTAAAACTGTTTTTAAAACAAAAATCTCAGGTAAACTAAGGCTTTTTGAAATATCATGAATAGAAACTACTTCGTTTCCTTTAATGTAGTTGTATATTATTTTCTCCATTGCTACACCTCCTTTCTATAATTAATGTTAGCACACAAATTTGTTCTAACAAACCCACCCAAAAATTGAGCTGGCACAAATTTCTCCTCAGTTCAAGATGAAATATTATCTAATCAATTATCAGTTGTTACTGGTGCAGCGGGCACAGGAAAAAGCGAATTGTTAAAGAAGCTATATCTTGAGGCTGAATCAAAATACAAATCAAGCTTAAAACAGACACCTACACCTAACAACGTTCAAATCCCTATTTTCATAAGGCTTAGAGAGTGCATTAACGGCAATTTAGAAGCATTGTTAAGAGATAGGCTAAACGATTTTTGTATTAACATAGCAAACAATCAAAACCCATATATAATCTTCCTGGATGGTGTCGACGAAGTTCAGACAATTGATTTCCACAATGTTATCTCTTTTATTTTGTATCATAATGCTAATAGTCATAATTCGTTTGTTCTTTCTTCTCGTTTGAACACGCCAAATCTTACAATGATTTTGCGTGATTTAGAAACTAAGGTTTACACAATAGATGATCTAAAAACAACCGATGTAGAGTTGTATTTTAAGAGTTTAAATGATGCTGAAAAGACCAAAAAGCTCACAGATATAAAATCGACCAATGCGACATTTTTAGATGACATTACCGACATTTTTTCTGCAGTATTATTAAGTGAAACTATTACTCAAATAGATGATAAAACAACGAAAGTTGATTTGATTAAATTAAACGCCGAGCAACGTATAGAAAAACACAGAAAATTAGTTTTAATTAATTTGCCGGAGCCTAAGGTTTTGTCTATTACTTCTATATTGGCTTCTGCTTCCGAAAAGATGCAACGTTCTGGAATTATATCTATTAGTCGACCAGAGCTGCAAAACATAATAAGAACGCAATTTCCGAATTGTAGCTATTTAGATGTTGACCATATTATTGATGTAATCTGTGAACTTTTCTTTGATGCATCTCCTGCTCAGGATTTACAAGTCAGATACTCATATAAGCATAAGCGCTATTTTGAATTTTATCTATACATTGCAGTCAAAAATGCATTTTACATTAACCCTTCTATATTACGTGAGTTGAGGTTGTTATCAAATAGAGATTTTATCTTGCATATCTTTTTAATTCAAGAAATAAAAGAAAATACATTAAGTGCTAATCTTGAAAAGGTTTTGACTCTACGTTTTTTTGAAGCATACTTAGGTGATGAATATATAGGAGTAGAAAAGTCTCATTGGCTTTCTTCGAAAGAGTTTTTGATTCACTCATCGGATTCCTACGCATATTCGTCAGAGCTGCGAAGATATTTGTGTACAAAACAAATTGAAGATTTTAAGGATTTTATACGCATTGATCCACTGCATATAAGGGGCTTTTTAACTACAGACAATTACTATGATTTTGTTAAAGAGTATTACAAAACAAATGGGGTGGATATTCGAGAAACACTAAAAGAATTTTATAATTTTTCCGAGGATCAGCTTATAAAAGCCAAATACAATGATATTTATTCATATTTGTACTGTAAGTGCGTGATTGAAAATATGCAAATTACTGACGTTTACAATTCTTTCTCCTCTAAAGAACATATCATACGTGATATAGATTTAGATTATTACCCATCCAACACATCCAATTCATATTTTGTAATAGCTTTTTTTGACTTAGCCGTTGACTGCTTCTCTGGTTGGGTTGCAAGTGCTATAGAAAAATTATCTTTAAATCATTTAGAGGTTTTGAGCTACATTCTATTGAGAAGAAAAAATCTAAAACACATAATAAAAAATGATGGGAAGCTTTCATTATTATCTCAAGCGGTGTGTGATAGAATCTCTCAAAACGAGTCCGAACCATATGAAACGAATACTGTTGTGTTATATGGTGTTTTGATGGGCAAAATTATTGGAGAAGACAATATTCAAAATCGAGCTCAAAAATCAAATAAAAATCATTATGAAACATGGAGAAGAAACATAGAGTTAAACAGCTACACACTGATGCTACTTGATGGCAAAATCTCTCCTTACCATCATGATTATAAACTTGGAATTTCTTTAAGAAAATTGGTTCATGAATATTTCTCTGACAATAAACAAGAACTACTCTCTGCAGTTTTGACGGAAATCAACAAGTATAATTTGATATATAAAAATTGTTTTAGATATTCCAATACTTGTTTTATTGGCGAAATGCTTTCCGGATTGGATTTTACCAACTTCGAGATACAACAATTTATCTTCAAATTAAAGAAGTATCGTAGTGTAGTTAATGTGTTTCAAGTTTTATATACTATTATGTTAAGAAATTTGCCTCTATTTAAAACAATAGCCAACCCAAGTTTAATTTCTTCTGAATATGCAGTGGCTAGTAAAGATATTTCATATTATGAATACAACTCTGATCTTGGGTATCAATATGCAACCATGATGTCGTATTTTGATGCATCAAAAGCAGATGCTCTTTTTGAAGTCGCCGTAAACAACAGCATTTTTAGACCAGCATTCCGAAAGGAAGATATGATTGATTTGCATTTGCCCGAATCGTTGTTAACGGCATATGAGAATTGTTGGTTATCTGATGAAGAAATGGAAATGAATATGAGGAGAGCATATTCAATTTTGCAGTTAGCCAAAGAAACGCTTGATAGTGGTAGTTATGAAACATATTTTAAGTATGTTATTGAAAAATGTTGCCCATACTTAAAGGATATTCTTGACGATCTGAGTTCAGTTGAACCTGAAGATCCAGAGAGATTAATGGGTTGGGAGTCAAAACATGCTACCGTAAGAGAAGAAGAGTTAACACTTGATGCTCTATATAAGTATTATAACTGTGAGGTTGATGGCATCAACTATTCGTCTGTTTCTGTTTGGAAAACACTAATACGCTTTGAGTTCACTCAAGATAAAGAGCTGAAAATGCTGTATCAAACATTAGAAGACAATTATTATCCCGACTCGTTTTATTCTAAAATGAGCAAATGTTATCCGATCATAACTGCGGTACTGATTTCTGATGCTCAAACCCGAGCAATGGCGGTTGATTTTATTATGAAACATGCAGGGCGGATGGGACTTGTCAACATTATAAAAGCATTTGCCTTTATCGGAGAAGATACCTTGGGAAAACATTGCGTTGATGAACTATTAAAGTTGTGTGAGGCTATGGTTTATCCATCTTCTGATTTTATAAAAGATATTAATACTTACAAAAATCAAAATAATCGATTAATTTACACAATATGTAACAGTAAAGCAACAGATTGGGATACCGATCCCGATGATTGTATTATGGTTTATTTGCCGGATCGTAAAATAACAATAAAATGGGATTCTTATGAAGATCAGGAGTCTTTTTATGAAGATTGGGCAACAGACTATCCTGATGAAAATGCACGTAGTGTAAAATATTATGTATACTATGGCGAGTCTCTAATTAAAACATTTGAACTGGTTTATGTGGATGGGTATAGAGCTTTGCTTCCTTTGCCGAATTATGAAACGAAGCATATCTGCCGAACAGATTATCAGTTCAGCTGCTTGGTAAATAGCAACATAGATAATCTAAATAGGTATATTGCAAGCTCAAAACTTATTGTTGATTAACTACGGGCAATATGCATGAAAATTTCGAAGAAACTGCTGCACAATTTACAAAAGTTTGTTACCAAAGACAGTAGATCGCTCTCCTTTCCGAGTATATCATTTTTGCACAGAGAATTGCTTTTCTTAATTTCGTTTTATGCCGCTTGTGTTGTAGCATCATAATGATAGTTTGCCAAGAATGATCATATAAATATGGTGCCATTCAAAACCTGATCCGCAGTAAACAAAGATAAAGCACTGAAGTTTTTAGAACTTCAGTGCTTTCTGTGTATAGTGGAAAATATTTTATTTAATTTGCTTTTTATTTGCTGATAAATTTTATATTGAAAGAAAGCTATTTTAGATTACAAAAAACAGCTTTAAAAAAATACTGCAAAAATTCTGGAAGTGGGACAAACTGTGGTCGCTCTAGTTTTTTACGCTAATATGTGGTGTGCGTTTTTTAGTGGAAATAAAGAGCTTTATAAAATAAAAAATGCCCGAAAATGGCTTTGTTAAGCCGTTTTTGGGCAAACAAAAAACCGACCTGTATAGGTCGGTTTGTGGTCGAGGTGACATACGTGTATACAAACAGATAAAGATGCCTCGTCTTGCACCCATTGTGGGAACATTAAGATATCATCTGCTCTCTCGCTAAAAACGCTCCACAGGAGCCTTTTTACCTGCGTCGATGTGTTCCACATCTCCTTGGCACGCTCGCCTTCAAGTCACTGTCACCTCTCAAGATAAATAGAAAAGCGGATACCCATTTGGGCATCCGCTATTTTCTATGGTCGAGGTGACAGGACTTGAACCTGCGGCATCCTGGTCCCAAACCAGGCACTCTACCAAACTGAGTTACACCTCGAAAGCGTGTCTTATTTGACAGCTCCGTTATTATAACCTAAATATTTTCATTTGTCAAGTAAAAAATAAAATATTTCTACTTGTATTCTGCAAAAAAAGTATTTATAATGATAATCAGACTATTATAATGCAGAAATGTGTGCATTTTGGAGTGGAATATATGCAAAAAAAATTGATAAATTCTCTTTTGTCACTTGTTGTGTGCTGTGTGTTGGTTTTGATGTCAACTGTTTCAGCGTTTGCGCTTGATGACAAATACGATATCGATGAGCTCGGTATGACGATAAAAATTCCGAAAGAGTATCTTGTTATAACCCGTACGCTTGAGCGAGATGATGAGGTGTTCAAGACCTTGGGGCTTGATTATGACGAGACGATGACAGCTTTCACGGCGGCGAATATCTATCTTCAGGCGACAAGTGATGACTCGTTGCTCAAGGTTACTTTGACTAAAACCTCAGACAAGAACAGCGAGGCCATCAATAATTATTCAGACCTCAGTTCATCCCAGAGAAAGACGGTTTTGGATGCTTTTTTGGCTGATGATATGTACACAAGCGGTGTTGAGATAAAGCATAACGGCAATATTTTCTTTGATATGAGCTTTACTCAGCAGTCTCAGTCAGGCGATATTTATGGCTATCAGTGTCATTCGGTTATCAACGGAATGAACATCAACCTCACCTTGCAGAAATATAACGAAGAGCTTGCGAATGACGAAATAAAGATTGTCACCAATATCGCAAACTCAATCAACTTCGATAAGATAAAGAGAAGTTCGGGCTTGGCGTTTGACTGGTGGAGAATCCTTTTGTGGATTGTGATTCTCATTGTTATTGCACTTCTTGCGAGCTTTGTGTATCGTCAGTATGAGAGCAGAAAGCAACAGCAACAAGCTAATCGTCGTGACAGACATCGCAGGAACATTAGCGAGAATCTTAAGGATGCAGATTTGCTGATGGACGAAAGTTCAACAACATCTCGTGAAGTGAGCAAAAGCGCACTTTTGTCAGATATTCTGGGCGAAAGTTACGATGATGAAGTCAGCTTTGATGAGCTTCTGGGCTATGACACAACGGATTTCAAAGGCAGAGCCAATACACAGTTTGATTCTTTCGATATTGATGTTTCAAATAAAGTGGAGTCGGATGTGGATGATTTCTTCGAAAGTTTTGAAAGCCAAAAGAGCGAGAAACAGGAATCACACTTTTTGGACACTTTTGATTTATCCGATGACGGTGACTATTTCAGCGACTATTTTTCTAAGAGCGATGATTACGGAATCAGCGAAAAGGCTGATGAATATAATGAAAAGAAGAGTGAATCAGTTCTCAAGAGAGTCGGATATTTCTCAAAGAATGTTTCTCGTATGATTTCGGGTAGCTCAAAAAACAAACGCAAAAAGTGATTTTTTGTCTTCTATTTATATAAATTAGATAAAATCAACAAAAATGATAGTTAAATTTCTAGCAATAAAACGTCAACTCTTTATTGATTTAATGTGATAAATGGAATATAATAAAAGGTAAATAATATCAGTATTATATACTGTTACAGTAAGGAGATATACAAATGAGTAGAGTTTACAATTTTTCAGCAGGTCCTTCAATGCTTCCTGAGGCAGTTCTCAAGAGAGCTGCTGACGAAATGCTCGATTATCAGGGCAGCGGCCAGTCAGTAATGGAGATGTCACACAGAAGTAAAGTTTATGATGGCATCATCAAAGAGGCAGAGGCACTTCTCAGAGAAGTTATGAACATTCCTGACAACTACAAGGTTCTTTTCTTACAGGGTGGCGCTTCTTCACAGTTCGCTATGGTTCCTTTAAACCTTCTCAACAAGAGCAAGAAGGCTGACTATGTTATCACAGGTCAGTGGGCTAAGAAGGCTTATCAGGAAGCTAAGAAATACGGTGAAGCTAAGGCTATTGCTTCTTCAGAGGATAAGACATACTCTTACATTCCAAAGCTTGACAAAGCTGATTTCACACCTGATGCAGACTACTTCTACATCTGTGTGAACAATACAATCTACGGTACACTTTTCCACGAGTTCCCAGAGACAGGCAATGTTCCACTCATCGGTGACATTTCTTCATGTGTTCTTTCAGAGCCTATCGACGTTTCAAAGTTCGGTATCCTTTTAGCTGGTGCTCAGAAGAATATGGGTCCAGCAGGTGTTACAATCGTTATCATCCGTGAGGATCTCATCGGCAACGCTATGGATATCACTCCAACAATGTTCAACTACAAGACACACGCTGACAACGATTCAATGTTCAACACACCACCATGTTACTCAATCTATATGGTTAAGCTCGTTCTCGAGTGGATCAAGAACGAAATCGGTGGTCTTGAGAAGATGAAGGAACTCAACGAGAAGAAAGCTAAGCTCCTCTATGATTTCCTTGACAACTCAAAGCTCTTCAAGGGCACAGTTGTTCCTGAGGACCGTTCACTCATGAACGTACCATTTATTACAGGCGACGCTGACCTCGACGCTAAGTTCGTTAAAGAGTCAACAGCTGCTGGTTTCGTTAACCTCAAGGGTCACCGCAGTGTTGGTGGTATGCGTGCTTCTATCTACAACGCTATGCCATATGAGGGCGTTGAGAAGCTCGTTGAATTTATGAAGAAGTTCGAAGAAGAGAACGCTTAATTTCGTAATCTAATCTTATAAAAGAAGGTTTTTACTATGTATAATATTCTTAAACTCAACAAAATCGCTGAAATCGGCACAAGCCGTCTTGGCGAAAACTATAACTGTGTTGATGAGTGCGACGCTCCTGACGCAGTGCTCGTTCGTTCAGCTTCAATGCACGATATGGAAATGCCTGAAAGCTTGCTTGCTATCGCTCGAGCAGGCGCTGGTGTTAACAACATTCCGCTTGACAAGTGCACAGAGAAAGGTATCTGTGTTTTCAATACTCCTGGTGCTAACGCTAACGCTGTTATGGAGCTTGTTATCGCTGGTCTCTTCATGGGTTCAAGAAAGCTCGTTGAAGGTATCGAGTGGGCTAAGAGCTTAAAGGGCAACGGCGATCAGGTTTTAAAGATGGTTGAAAAGGGCAAGAGCAAATTTGCTGGTCCTGAAATCAAAGGTAAGACACTCGGCGTTATCGGTCTTGGTGCTATCGGTATTCTCGTTGCTAACGCTGCAAGAGCTTTACATATGAATGTTATCGGTTATGACCCATACCTTTCAGTAGAGGCAGCTCTCAAGCTTGACCGTCACGTTCACACAGTAGCTTCACTTGATGAGATTTATGCTCAGTGCGACTACATCACACTTCACGTTCCACTTCTGGGCGATACAAAGGGCATGATCAACGAGGCTACTATCGCAAAGATGAAAGACGGCGTTCGCATCCTTAACTTTGCTAGAGACGGTCTTGTTGTATCAGGCGATATCGTTAAGGGTCTTGAAAGCGGCAAAATCGGTTCATATGTTACTGACTTTGCAACAGATGACCTCCTCGGTGTAGACGGCGTTGTTCCAATGCCACACCTCGGTGCTTCAACTCCTGAATCAGAAGACAACTGTGCTATTATGGCTGCTGACGAAGTTAAGCAGTACCTCGAGCTTGGTAACGTTAAGAACTCAGTTAACTTCCCTTGCGTTTCAATGCCAAGATCAGGCGATGTTCGTTTCTGCGTATTCCACCAGAACACACCAAAGGTTATTGCTAACCTTCTCGATGCTATCGGCGGTAACGTTGAGAACATGGAGAACAAGAGCCGTGGCGACTATGCTTACACAATTATCGATGCAACTTCTGCTAACGCTGATGCTGCTGAGAAACTCGGTGCTGTTGATGGTATCATCAGACTCAGAGTACTTTAATTTCCTCAAAATTTATTAAGATAATATACTGCTCAGATGTTTTGACATTTGGGCAGTTTTGTTTTCAGGAATGTGATTTTGAAAGGTACGGGTGTTGCGATTTTTAGATGGTGGGTGATATTGAAAAATCCATCGGAATGTGGTATTATATACAAAAATATGGGAGGTATTTTTATGACACAGAATAACAATAAAATTGTTAAAATTATCGCAGGCGTATTGGTTGCGCTTATCGTTTTAGTTGTTGGTGCTAACTGCTTGACGATTGTTGATGCAGGTCACACAGGCGTTGTTGTAACACTCGGTAAGGTTAACGAGGGTGTGCTCTCTGAAGGTATGCATATCAAGGCGCCGTTTGTACAGAAAGTTATCAAAATTGATAATCGTATCACAAAGCTCGAGGTTTCTACCGAGGCTTTCTCGAAGGACTTACAGACTGTATCAACTACTCTCGCTATCAACTATCGAGTTGACAGCAAGATGTCATACAGCTTGTACAAGAACATCGGCGCTAACTACGAAGAAGTGCTTGTTACTCCTGCAGTAAACGAAGTGCTCAAAGCTATCACAGCGAAGTATACAGCCGAAGAAAGCGTTACAAACCGTTCGCTCATTTCAGAGGGTTTGGTTGAGGGCCTCAATGAAAAGCTCAACGACAGCGGTCTTTATATTACCGATGTGAATATCATCAACTTTGACTTTTCTGAGGCGTTCATCACAGCTATCGAGGAAAAGCAGGTTGCTCAGCAGAAGCTCCTCAAAGCTGAAACAGAGAAGCAGACAGCTATCACAAACGCTGAGGCTGAGGCAGAAGCAACAAGAATCCGTGCAGAAGCTGAGGCTGATGCTAACAAGAAAATCAAGGCATCACTTGATGACAATGTTATCCGTTCGAAGTTCTATGACAAGTGGAATGGTGAGCTCCCACAGGCTATGGGAAGTGATTCGGTTATCACAAGCATCGACGGCGGTAAAGAGTAATTGAATAAGAAATAAGAAATCCCCACTGCGTATATCAACTGCAGTGGGGATTTTGTTTAGATGTAAATAGTTTTGAGATACTCAAGGAACTTGTCGTTTAGAATGAAATCGATTTCCTCAGGACTGTCAGGCAGGGCGATGATGGTCTGTTTGTTATATTTGATGATGTAGCCGTCATAAACGCCACCTTTGATTTTTCGGGTGTTGCTGAGGTTAAGCCCGGAATTTGACAAAGCGCGTGATAAAACTGTGACGAGGTTTTCGCTATCATTCTTCGAAAAACCGCCGATGATGATAACACAGTTGCACAGCGTCAGGCTTTCGCACAGCGTCTCGCCGAGATTCACAGGTGCTACCTGCGACATAACCCTGTTTGCACTCATACCGATTTCGCTGAGTTTTGATTTGAGAGTTTTCTCACAGTATGAGGTTTTTCTTGATTTGTAGAAAAGGAGATCGTATTTCATAGTAAACTTCCTTTATTTTTCGATTGCCTTGAAGTCAGGATAGATAGTCATACTATATGTGACGTTGTCAAGGTTGAGACCGCTTGTCTGCCAACCGGTGAACTTGTAGTTATAGTAGTCATCGCTTGGAAGTCCCGGAGTACCGCCCGGAAGCTCAACGGAGTTACCTTCGGCAACTGATACTGTGTAGTATTCGCTACCGTCCCAGTTCACAAATTTTACCTGATAGTAGTTAACAACAGCCTGAGTTTCGGTTTTCTTGTTTTTGTCTTTCTTTGAGGTTGGTTCTTCGGTAGGGTTAGCTTCGACTGTTGCTGTCAGCACTTCGCTGCCTTCAAGCTCACCTTTGCCGTCGTACCAGCTGACAAGACCTTTTTTGTTAGCTTTTTTGAATGTGCTGTCCTTAGGACGCTCACCTGCGTGGTTTGTGTAGTAAACATCAGGGAAGAGAGGCTTTTTGTTGAGAGTTGCGATTTCAACATCAACATCAGCTTTCTCGCCATCTCTGACCTTTCGGGCTACAACAACTGTTCTGAAGTTTGAGTATTCATAGCTACAGGTTGAAAGTGTGAGTAGCTGGTCGTCCTCGTTAGTCATAACAGGACAGTCGATGAGTGAACGGATGCGGACGTTGTACACAAAGTTCATAAATTCAGCGTCGCTTAAAAATTCGCCCTGCATATAGTTGAAGAACTCGCCGTGGGCATACAATGTACTTGTTTTGAAAACAGAAATGATTTTGTATTTTGCATCACCCTCAGGAGTGTTGAACTCGATGATAGGGTGCTTTTTGTAGTATTCAAGGTTGCCTTCGAGTCCCTTTGAATAGTCGAGCAGGCTGTGGAACATTGAGCCGTCTCGGATGTTGTGGGCATGAAGGATGACGTTTTTCGATTTGACGGAGTCGGTACAACGATAGTCAACAAAAACGCTGCCGTAGTCTGAGTATGTCTTTTTGTATGTACGGTTGAGATAGTACTGAGAGTAGGCGTTGTCGCCCTTGTGCTCAAGAACAGGGTAGTCGATTTTTGTTTTATCAATAGTTATCCAACCGACAATTTCCTTGTTGAGCTTTTTGAGCTTTTTCCAGTTCTGGGCAGGACCCTCTATGTCTTCTCCCTCTTCTTGTACACCGTCATAAGCGATATCGTGAATTTCTGAGGTTACCTGAGCGTTCAAGTATGGCTTTACAACAAATTCGTTGACAAGATAACCCGCTGCAACCAGAAACGCAACCATCGCAAAAAGTACAACTATCTTGCGTGTTTTGGTGTTTTTTGAATCACCTTTGTGAGGGATGAAGCTCATCAGAAAGCTTTCTTTCTCAGGTGCAGGCGTTTCTTTTTTCTCAACATATGTGATACCAAAAGGTGTTGTTTCGCTGTTTCTTTCGAATATCGCCTGAGCTTTATCGATAGCGATATTGACAAGCTGAGTGATATCCTTACCGCATAAGCTTGCCAGAGGCAAAACAACATAGCGGATGTCGAAAATCTCGAAGCAGTATCCCAGATATCCGTTACCGAGGTCTCCCAGGTTACAGATTCTAACTTTTGGTACCATACCTTCGTGCTCATCATCAGGCACGACTTTGTTTTGTTCAGTTTTAATAAAATTGTAGAAAAGCGATTTGAAGCTGCTCGGGTCAGTTGTGTCGAGCGCATTGACAAAAATGTTGTAGTCAGGGCCTTGCTCGGCTTCTCTTGACTTTTTCAGTGCCTTTGTGAACTCTTTTGAGATAGGCTTGATGTCAGTGTTGAACATAACCCTGATATCGCGTTCATAGAGGTTCTGTGCGATAGCGTCAATGTTTTCGTCGAAAGCAGTAGCGTCAATGTCGCTTTTCTGTACAGAATATATTTCGCAATTATACATTATCTGCACTTCCTTTTTGTTTATCTGGAGTTTAAGGGTTGATGATAGTGAGTTTGACATTATCGACTGCATCAGAAATAAGTTCGCTGAGTTTTGCTTCTTCTTCGGCAATCTTTACGAATTTCAAGACAGGACGTGTACGAGGATGTTTCGGTGTGAATACTGTGCAACAGTCTTCGTATGGCTCGATGGAAGTTTCAAATGTGCCGATTTTGCGAGAAATCTGGATGATTTCCTCTTTATCCATACCGATAAGCGGTCTGAATACAAGCATATCGGTAGCTTCGTCGGTACACGCCATAGCGTGGATAGTCTGGCTTGCAACCTGACCGAGACTCTCGCCTGTGATGAGAGCTGTGCAGTCGTGCTGTTTCGCGATAATTTCGGAAATCTGCATCATCAGCCTTCTCATAATGATAGTGAAAAGTTCCTCAGGACATTTGTCTCTGATAGTTTCCTGAATAGTTGTGAAAGGAACTGTGTACATATTGATAGAGCCAGAATAACGGCTGACGAGTTTGAGTAACTTTTCAACCTTGAGGTGTGCACGCTCACTTGTGTATGGTGGGCTTGCAAAGTGGATAGCTGTGAGGCGGATACCACGCTTTGACATCATATACGCCGCAACAGGGGAGTCGATACCGCCTGAAATGAGGATAGCCGCATTTCCTCCTGTTCCAACAGGAATACCGCCCTGACCTTTGATTGTACCGCATCTGACATAAGCACCGAAGTCACGCACCTCAACAGTAACGGTAACCTCAGGATTTTTGACGTCAACCTTGAGGTGTGGGAAGTGTTCGAGGAGCTTTGAGCCCACTGTCGCTGAAATCTCAGGAGACTTGAGTGGGAAGCGCTTGTCTGAACGCTTGGATTCAACCTTGAAAGTTTTAGCACCCATAAGTGCATCGTAAACATAGTCAGGAGCCTGAGCGAGGATATCGTCCATATCTTTTTTGCACACGAGTGCACGGGAGAAGGCTACGATACCGAATACCTGTGAAACTTTTTCGCAAACATCGTCGAGGTCGATATCGTCTGATACAGGCTCTATGTAAATAGTTGACTGGGCAACGCTTACATTGAATTTGCCCAAATCGCGGATTCTGTGTTTGATGTTCTTGATGAGAACAGCCTCAAAAGAGTGACGGTTGAGTCCCTTCAAGGCAATCTCACCGACTTTGATAAGTATAATTTCTTTCATAATATATCCTCTACTTAGTTTTTGCGAGGGTGTCGATACCTCGCTTGAGTGATGCTAAAAACGCATCGATGTCATCTTTGTTATTGTATTTAGAAAAGCTTATACGCAAGCTTGAATCGATAAGTTTGTCAGAAAGCCCCATAGCAGTCAGCACATAGCTTTTCTTGCCTTTTGCACAAGCTGAAGAGCTTGAGACAAAAATATCATCCTGCTCGAGATGATGGAGCATAGTTTCGCTTCTGATACCTAAAACCGAAATGTTCATAACATATGGGAGAGCTTCATCACTTGAGTTGATAGTAACCCCTTCAATTTGTCTGAGCTCTGATTTCAAGTAGCGGTTGAGCTCTTCGACATGCTCACGGTTTTTGATGATATCGAACTCTTCTACAGCTACTGAGAACGCTGCGATAAGTGGAGCGCACTCGGTTCCCGGACGAACCTTCTTCTGTTGTTCACCGCCATAAAGCAGGGGTCTAAGCTTTGCGCCTTTTTTGACATAAAGTGCACCGACACCCTTAGGTCCGTGAACTTTGTGGGAACTGACACAAAGTGTGTCAACATTCCACTTCTTAGGTTTTAACACCATTTTGCCAAAGGCTTGCACAGCGTCACAATGAAAGTGTGCATCAGGATTTTTGCGCTTGACGATTTTTCCTATTCGCTCGATGTTCTGCACAGCACCCATTTCGTTGTTGACCGCCATAACAGCAACCAAAATGGTGTTCTCGTCAACCGCTTCTTCGAAAGCCGAAAAAGGAACAATGCCGTTTTGGTCAGGCTTGAGATAAACGACTTCATAGCCGTCGTTCTCAAGTTTCTTGCAAGACTCAATAATCGAGCTGTGTTCAATAGCTGTGGTGACGATTTTTTTGCCGTCTCGCTTCTTCTTGTCAGCTACACCGAATATGACGGTGTTGTTTGACTCGGTTGAACCGCTTGTGAAGAAAATTTCACCGCTTTCAACAGAAAGTGAGTTTGCGACAATCTCCCTTGCGTGCTCGAGCTCAAGCTCAGCAGAAAGTCCTTTTTTGTGGAGTGAAGATGGGTTTCCATATTCAACTGTCATCATAGTCAGTGCCTTCTGGGCCGACTTACTCGAAGTCATGGTTGTGGCACTATTATCAAGATAATGTTCAGACATAGTTTTTCCTATTATAATATATTTTTACATAGTATATTATAACTTTTTGTAAACTTATTTGCAAATACAGTTTTGTAACTTATAAAGTGTAAGAAATCGGGAAATATACTAGCGGTGATAAATTATGGTAGACAAGAAAAAATATTCAAAAATGGTGCAAAAAGCAACAAAAAACAGCCCTTTAGTTAAGGACTGCATTTTTGCATTTATTATAGGTGGAGTTATCTGTGTCATCGGTCAGGCTTTGACGGACTTATATATGAGCTTTGATATGGGGAAAACTCAGGCGCAGACGCTGTGCTCGGTGACGCTTGTTGCGATAGGTGTGTTGCTGACAGCGTTAAATATATATGAAAAGCTGGCTAAATATGCGGGAGCCGGAACGCTTGTGCCAATCACAGGCTTCGCAAACTCGGTGGCATCTCCTGCGATTGAATTCCAAAGCGAGGGATATATCCTCGGCGTGGGTGCAAAGATGTTCACTATTGCGGGACCGGTTATCGTGTATGGTGTGACAGCGTCGGTAGTGTATGGTGTGATTTATTGGATAACGACGTTATTCTAACAGAAAAGGCTTGACTAATTGGTCAAGCTTTTTAAAAACCTTTATTTTTTAATTCGCTTACTAACCCTACATAAAATTCCCGAACATCAAATCCGTCAATATTTTCACGGTTTAAATCAATCATATCACCATGGGAAATGCCGCGCTTTTTAGTTGGTCTCAAACGAATATAATTTTCTCCCCATTTGAATGATGTTTCGTCCACAAGACCATCATTTTCACCGCTGAAATACTTAACTAAATGGTATGAAAGATTTAGAGGAAATTTACCGTTTGTTGCCTTAGTCAATACGGATCCAACACTTTGACAGTAAATACCTTCGGGTGATGGTAATTCTAAATTTAACTGATCACAGTAAGAATCGGTTAAATCGTTAACAGCTGCGAGAAAATCAGGGTTTTGTTCACCGAATTTTTTCAATGTAGAATTATAGGTAGTTGCCACCTTGTTTTTAATCTCGGATGGTATTTTACTTAACAGATAATCAGCAAACAAACAGCCTTTATGCGGAGTGTTTATTGTAGTTAGAGAAGCAACCTTATCGGCGATACCGAGCTTTGAAATTGCATAACGGCAATCAAGACCACCTTTAGAATGAGCAATAATATTTAATTTTTCATCACCGGTTTCGGCAAGTATTTCTACAATTCGTGATTTTAATTCAGCGGCGCTGTCGGCTACCGATGAAGCAGAATGATGATTGCCGTAAAATATTGTAGCTCCGTTTGCTTTTAATTCATCGGGGATTCTTCCCCAGTAGTTGAAATATTTTGTGTCACGGAAAAAGACACCGTGAACCAAAAGGATGGGATATTTTGTGGCGCAAACTTTTTGGTCGTATCTTTCTCTATTGATTTGTTCCTTTTTTGTTTCAACCAAAAATTCAGTAAGAGTGGTTTTAATTATGAAAAATAAAGCAACCAAATTTGCTACTGGTATCATACCGCAAACCAGTCCGATAACCCTTACTTTAATGCCTAACTGTGTTGAAGTTAGATAAACACAGATTATTCCGTTCCAAAAAATAACGAAATTAACACAAATGCAGAATACCAGACTCCAAACAAATAACATGTAATCGTTTGGAATAGTCTTTATTGCTATAATGATTTGGTAAATTGCAGATACGATTACAGATATGTAAAATGAAACTAACAGTATTGTACCGTGGTAGCAAATTTTTAGAGATTTTCTTTTTGTTTTTAACAATAAACAACCTGCAAAAATATTTATAAAAAGAAAAATCGGTATTAAAAAGAACAAGCTTTGCGGTGTATACTGAACAAAAGCATAGCTGTTTGCAATAAAGCTAATTATAACTGAATACAAAACAAGAGCAAAGGCGAACATTGTTTTTTCACACCTCACTTTATTTCATTATACCACACTGCTGAGTTGATGTAAATATTTTTGCAAAATCACTGTGTCCTATATTGACAGCAGCAGAGGGATATATCCTCGGCGTTGGTGCAAAGATGTTCACTATTGCGGGTCCTGTTATTGTGTATGGCGTGACAGCATCGGTAGTGTATGGCGTGATTTATTGGATAACAACGTTGTTTTGAATATAAAAGGCATTGTTGCAATAAGACTTTCCATATGATATAATTATATATCATATTTCATAAAGGAAAAGTTTTTATGAAAACATATACCATTGTTGCCGGGGTGAATGGTTGCGGAAAAAGTAGCCTGACCGGTGTTTTGAGAACCGAGATTGATAATCTTGGAAAAATTATTGATGTTGATAAGATTACAGTTTCCTGTGGTGGTAATGCACTTGAGGGTGGAAAAAAAGCGATAGCGCTGATTGATGAATGTCTCCACAAAGAAGTATGCTTCACTCAGGAAACGACGCTTTCTGACAAAAAGACTTTGGATATCATTAAGCGTGCAATCGCAAAGGATTATTATATCCGCTTGTATTATGTTGGTCTTGATACAATGGAAGAGAGCTTGCTAAGAATCGAAAATCGAGTCAAAAAGGGCGGACATAATATCAACACAGACACAGTTAAGAATCGCTTTTCAAAACGATTCGAGGACCTGTTGTGTGTGTTGCCGTATTGTAACGAAGCAACATTTTATGACAATGACAACGGCTTTGTCACGGTAGCAAAATACAAAAACGGTGATATATACAGGATTGGAAGTCAAAGTCCTGATTGGCTTGAAGAACTTATAGAAAAGATGAACTGACATAAAAAGGCTTGACCAAATCGGTCAAGCTTTTTGTTATATATTATCAAAATCGGGTGTGTCATACGCTGTGTCTAATTTAATGGGATTATTCTCGATATATTCCCACACGGCTTTGTATTCCTTTTCGTTTCGTATTACGCGGTCAATAAAAGATTTTTGCCAGATAGGTCTGCCGAGTTGTTTAGTGACTGAACCTTTGAATTGTTTTATGATACGCGAAATTGTAGGGGCGAACTGGGTTCGCCCGCTTTCGTCAGTATCAATGCAAATGATAAAATGAATGTGGTCGGGCATAATACAATATTTGTCTACGCTAACAGCATCATATATGGTGTTAAGCTTTTGAATTTCATTATCTACAATTACTCCGATTTTGGATAGAGGTGCATTATCGGGCGAACTGGGTTCGCCCCCCACAATTTGTCCAGAAAAGTTTCGCTCTGTTTGCAACACAAATGGTGATAAAATATGCACCAGCGGTGGAATAGTCAAAATTTTCTAATCGGATTTGTTTCCGTTTTGGGAGGTTGGGCATATCTTAGCTCCATTTTTCTTAATATCAAGATGGTTTTCTGAATATATCTAATCTCGTTTTGTTATAATGTTAGTTCAAACAACTCATATACCTGTTTTTGTTCTTCTGCGCTCAGGTTTTGGTCACGGAAAACTTTTTGGAGATTTTCACTACCTGATATTGTTATCAAATTAGGATATAGCTCTTCTTTTACATAGAGCATATTTTGTAGCTGTTCTTGGTCTGCACCTTTGAATGAGCCGATTGCGTACTCAAATTTCTTATCTTCTGTGTTCATAACATAGCAGATAGTCCAGTAGTTGGAGTGTCGGCTATGGTATTTATGTGTTTCTAAGCTCACAGAAGTTATGTTGCTTTTTTTGTAGTGCTCGGTTTCTTTGTTAATAGCATTATACACTGTGATTGTTCCATCGTTATTAAGAACTGCTCTGCCACTTAGAGACAAAGTGAACATACCACAGCTGAACAAAAACGTCAGTATGAGGACGAGTGCTGATATTGTTTTTGCTTTCTTTTTTCTTTTCAGTTCTCTTTCACTTACCCACTTATAAGGCTTGTTTTTCATAAACAACGGATACACAGGCAGATATGCAGGCGGACCGTATTTGACACCCTTTTTACCGAAAATCGGTTGCTTTTTGCTATATGGCACGCATATCAAAACGAAAGCTGTAATAAACCAGAAAATCATCCAGATAAATTGTGCGTATCCTATGCCATTCATACTGGCGATAACATCAGGGTCGCAGTACGCGATGTTTTCTCTGAGATTTGAATATAAGACTAAAGTGAGTATCGCAAACAAAATGGAAACAGCCATAGCTGTGTAGTATATCATCTTATCTATCCATCCCAGTGTAGGCACAGGGGTGAACTTCTTTTTTGACTTTTTTGCCATAATGTCACCTTCTTTGTTTCATTATACTATACCAAAAATTCAATGTAAATATAGCGTTTCTGTTTGACAACGATGGGCGCTAAGCGTATAATTGCTGTGTATATATTTTATCTAAATGGAGTGAGGGGTTATGGATTATACATCCAGTTGGGATTTCACACTAGCGAATTTCGGACCGGTGTGGGGCTTTATGACTCAATTTGGATTGTTGCTTTTATTCTTGGTTATCGGTAACATCCTGCGTCGAACTATTCCGCTTTTTCGAAATTGTCTTGTTCCGTCTGCTCTTTTGGGCGGTACGCTGATGTTGCTTGTGAATATCATCACTAAGCAGTTTGATTTGGTGCTGGTTGATAACCGTATTATGCAGGTCATCACGTATCATTGTCTGGCGATTGGTTTTGCGGCGATGTCGCTGAAATATGAAAAGAGCACTCACAAAACTAAACCTGCTCAGGTTTTTGAGTTTGGTGCGCTTCAGGGCGGTACATATATGCTGCAGGCGTTTGTCGGCTTGCTTATTACAATAGTGCTGTTCCTGTTTACCCGATATAGCGACCAGATTGTGTCTTACGTCTGTGGCGTTATCCTGCCACTTGGTTTTGGACAAGGTCCGGGTAATGCGCTGAGCTGGGATATAAATTATACAAATACTGATGCGGCACAGTTCTTTGGCAACGGAAGTTTCGGCTTGTCGCTAGCGTCCATCGGCTTTGTTGTTGCATCTGTGTTCGGTGTGATTCATATCAATGTTTTCAAAAAGCGTGGTGAGATCAGCGTCAGACACGGCAAAGTCGAGGGTGAGTTTGTTGACCATACTAACCCTAGCGGCGAGGAAATTCCTGACAACGAGTCTGTTGACAAATTCACTTTGCAGATGGGCTTTGTTGCCCTTGCGTATGCTCTTGCGTTTGGCTTTATGTGTTTGCTTTCCGTTATTTCTGACTTCACAAACAGTATTGCGTGGGGCTTCAACTTCCTTTGGGCGTCCCTTGCGGCTATGCTCATCAAATTTGTGTTAAAACACTTAAGACGCGGACAGCTTATGCATCGCCAATATATCAATAACTATCAGATGGACAGAATCTCGGGCTTTGCGTTTGACCTTATGATTGTTGCCGGTGTTTCGGCTATCGAGATTAACGACATCAAAAACTATATTCTGCCTATCGTTTTGCTGAGTGTTGTCGGAGCTTTGGCGACTTATATCTATATTCGTATGGTCTCAAAAGAGTGCTTCAAAGGTTTTGAACACGAGTTCTTCCTTATGTGCTTTGGAACGCTCACCGGTACCGCTTCAAATGGTATGATTCTTATGAAAGAGGTTGACCCGAATCTCTCAACACCGACTTCGAGTTTATATATCCTTTCGAACTTCCCAGCGATGGTTATGATTGCACCGCTTTTGTTTATGCTTTCATTTGCGGGACAGTCGCTGACTAATGCGATTATCGCTTGTGCTGTTTTCTTTGTGTTGTGGATAGGGTACACGGTTTTCCTTTTCAGAAGAAGAATATTCAAAAAGCGATATATGAATAAACCTGTTGAAGTCTGGAAAGACGAAGAATAAAGAAAATATTGCATAAAAATAACCCCCGATTGCTTATATAGCAGTCGGGGGTTTTGTAGTTTGTGTAGTATTTATCTGACACCAAAGATGTTGCCGATAACTTTGAGGGTTTTGTTTTTACTTGCAAGCTTTTTGTAAAAATACGTCAAAGTGCAAATCATAGTCAGCGTGAAAGCTGATAACAAAACGGCTTTTATTGTGTCTCGTCGAAACCATAGAATGTAGTTGAAAAGTCGCTTTGCGAGGATATCGCATACCCTGAACACCCAGTACTGAGAGCACATAATAATCATCGAGTTAGCACCTAAGTATGTGAGCAGTTTTGAGTATCCAAGTTTGTCGATATTTCGGAAAAGTATGTAGTAGAAAAGTATAGAGCAGAAAGCTGCTATGAAAACATAGAAGTAGTTTCCCCAGATAGCGTGGGTGTATTTGATTCTCACATTGAGCACACCGCCAACCACAAAGCCTACCGTAAACAGGAAAAGTGCGCTAGGGATTTTCTGCCATCTTTTCAGGAAAAATCCTTTGTTTTCTATGTTGGTCCTCATGATATTTCCCATTGTGTAGAAAATCATAGCATATGGGACAAGGTTGAGCTTTAAGGTGAGCCTGATGTCGCCGATAAAAGCAAATAACACAAGACAGCAGGCTATGTTGATAAACTTGAAATAAGTTTTGCTATTTATCCTGTCGAGGATTGCAAACAACACCTCGGTAAAATAAAGCACAAGCAAGAACCACAAAGGTGAGTTCCAGCACAGCATACCTTTGTAGGTCAACATCCTGAAAAGCGTGCGTTGTGTGTTATAGCCCAAGAGAAATTCAACCATAGATGACATAATGTTCCATGCTAAAAACGGAACGAGTATGCTCATAGTTTTCTTTTTGATGTAAGTTTTGAGTGGCAAAGCTTTGGTTTTATACAAATATCCCGATATAAAGAAAAACAGAGGAACATGAAAGGAATAGATGTATCGTTCACATAGTTCAAAGCAACCCAAGTGCCCCAGAGTGATGAGGATGATACCAAAACCCCTGAGTGCATCCAGCCACGAAAGTCGTTTGTTTTCCATTTTATACCTCTTTTAAAATTTCCGCAAAAGTATATCACATAGCACTGATAAAGTAAATAAATGCTAAAATACTGTAATCTTTAAAACAAAAAGCCCTGCATTTAGCAAGGCTTTTGTAAGATTTAGTATTGGTATTTTTATTGCAATAAATTAATAACATCTACCACATGGAGTGAAACCTAGATTGATGGCTTCGCTGATAGTTACATAATCAGGATTATCCATTTGACTGCATGTTGATTTAGAATGGTATTTCTGTCCTCCGTTAGTTGGTATATAAACCATTGTTTCATGAACATAATTAGGATCGCTAGCATCACAATTTGTACAGTATCCATCCTGATAGTTGTGACCTTTTGCTTCACCTGAGGTTTTGTCACAGACTTTACACTTTTTCGGGGATGTGCAGGTCGCTTCTTTCCAATCGTGTCCAGAAGGTTCACCCTCTGTCTCTTCACAAAGATTGCATTTTTTAGGGGTTGTGCAATCGGCTTCTTGCCACTCGTGTGCTATAGTTTCTCCTTCTGTTTCGTTGCAGATAGAACATGTTTTAGGGCTTTTGCAAGTTGCTTCTAAAAATTCGTGAGTATGAATAGTTTCGGTTGCTGGCTCTGTTGCCTTTTGAGTTTCTTCTACTGTTGTGGCGAATTTGTTATCTTCATTTGGAAGTTTGTGTTCATCTATCGGTGTATTTGGAACACTGAACAATGCTATTACAGCAAGCACGATAGAGATAGTTATTTTGATTTTCTTTTTGACGTATTTGTTTATGAATTCCTGAATAGGTTCGATTGGTGCGATCATGATAGCACACAAAATTGCACATATACTAGAAAAACTGAAAAAGAAAATAAGTGCAAAGAAAACTAATAAACCAAAACATACCCAACGTATAATTTTCATATTGCTTTCTTTGGTAGTGTTTGCTTTTGTGTTATCTACGAAAAATGAACTATTACTTGTGTTTTCATAGTTGTTTGAATCAATATGGGGAATATTTACTTGTTCATTGGTGTATGGGCTTGCGTATGTTGTTGGTGTAGAGTAGTTTTTTTGTATCATATTGTTTTTTGTGTAGTTTATTGCAGTGATAAGATACTTCACACAGTCAACTAACCAACCTATGCCAAACAGACCACAAGTACATAAATAAAGAATACCTAATCCGATTTTCTTTTCTCTGAATTTATGTACACCAAAAACACCGAAGAAATAACATATAATAAAGTCGATCCATACCATAATAATTCCCTCTCTCATTTAGGTTTATAGACTAATTATAACAATATTTTCCATCGGGTCAATAGATGTTAGTTGCTTTTTGATATTATGACGTGAATAGTAAAATAAAAAGCCCTGCATTTAGCAAGGCTTTTGTAAGATTTAGTAGCTATATTTCTTTTTATTTAAGATGAGCAGAATGATTGCGATAACGCACGAACACAGTTCGGCAAAACTGAGCGAACACCAGATTCCGTCAACGTTGAGCACAAGCGGTAAAATCAGGACAAACGCAACCTGAAAGACAACGGTTCGAAGAACAGAAATCAAAGCCGATACAAGACCGTTGTTGAGAGCTGTGAAGAATGCTGAGGAGAAAATGCACATTCCTGCAAACAAGAATGAGAACGAGAACAGGAAGAAGCCTCGCTGAGTCAGTGTGAATAGAGTTTCATCGTATCCGACGAAGAGTTCTGATAAGGGGTTAGAGAGTAAAAGCGATAGGACACACATAAATATTGATGATAGTGTAATTATCACGATACTCTTTTTTCGGATGTTTTTCAGCTCCTGAGTGTTTTTGGCTCCGAAGTTGTAGCTGATAACGGGAGCCGTACCGATTGAATATCCAATGAAAACGGAAAGGAAAATCAGGTTGACATACATCAGTACTCCGTATGCCGCAACACCGTTTTCACCGACAAACTTCATCAGCTGAGCGTTGTACAGCATACTGACAAGTGACATCGAAACATTTGAAAGAAGCTCGCTCATTCCGTTTGTGCAAGTGCGAGAGAGCACAAAAGAGTCAAACTTCGTTTTGGTGAGCCTGAGAAGACTTGTGTTACGCCTTGAAAAGTAAATGATAGGGAAGATGCCGCCGATAAACTGGCTGATAGCTGTGGCGCTTGCAGCGCCTGCAAGCTCCCATTCGAATACTGCGATGAACAGGAAGTCGAGTATCATATTGGTGATACCGCACACAAGTGTCATATAAAGTCCGAGCTTAGGCTTTTGTGCTGTGACAAAGAAGCTTTGAAACTCAAACTGGAGAACATAAAACGGAACCGCAAGACACAGTATTCTGCCATACAAAACACAGTTTTTCAAAAGCTCGCCTTGTGCTCCAAGCATCATCGCGATAGGTTTCATAAATATGAAAGCAACGGTTGCTATTAAGATACTTAAAATCACGGAAACATACACAAGAAGCGAAAACTGGTTGTTTGCTCTGGTCTTATCGCCTTCGCCCATAGTTTTTGCAACAAGAGCGCTTCCGCCTGTGCCGAACATAAAACCGATACTGCCCATAACCATAACCAACGGCCAGATGAGGTTTAACGCGGCGAATGGCGTTTTGCCAACGAAATTTGACACAAAGTATCCGTCAACCACACCGTAGATGGATGTGAATATCATCATCGCTATCGGTGGCATAGTGAATTGTACTAATTTTTTGTATGAAAAATGGTCGTGCAAACTTATTTCTGTTTTAGTCATTTTTGAGTCTTACTGTTATTTCTCCGGTTGAGAGAGTTTTGGTTTGTGTTTCGTCTTTGATGACAAGACCGCCGTTACTATCAATATCTATAGCAGTAGCGGTTTTGGTTATATCGTTTTCTATGTAGGTGATTTCTTTGTTCAGCACCAGCGATAATTCTTTGTACCTTTCAATAAAGCTTCTGTCACCAATGTGCGAAAGCTCGCCCACAATATTATCTGTGATGTATGCGCACAGCTTGTTCTTGTTGGTTTTCAAAGGCAGGGAAGTGGCGATATCTTTTATATCATCCGGAAATTTCGTGATGCCGATATTCACGCCGATTCCAATAACGAGGTACTCGATTTTCATTGTGTCAGGGTTAGTGACCGCTTCGGTAAGAATACCACATACCTTTTTGTTATCTATATATATGTCATTCACCCATTTGATTTTAGGCTCTATACTGCATAGATTTTTTATGGCGTCTGCAACGCAAAGGGCGGTAGCGGTTGTAACACATACGATGTCGTTTGCGATATTATCCGCTTTGATGAGAAGAGACATATATAGTCCGCTGTCAGCAGGTGAGAAGAAACTTCGTCCGAGTCTGCCTTTTCCTGAGTTTTGATGTTGTGCTACAAAAAGTACAGGCGATGAGATGCCCTCGTCTTTAAACTGACCGCAGTAAAGTTTTGCTTGTGTGTTGGTTGAGTCAGTTGTTTCAAAAGGTATGACGCTGACATCTGACTTTAAGTACTTCAAAATTTCTTTGGCATTTTCCAGGTGTATCTGAGTGTTTTGAGTTTTTTGTTTTGGTGCTTTTCTTTTCTGGTTTTTGTGTTTCATTTTCTCACCGACTTTCAAGGTTTAATATATCACAGATGTGGCTTGTTTTCAACGAAATACTGTAAAGGGGGATGAAAAGTTGGTTTTGTAACTATTTTTGTGACACAAACACTAAACGCACCCGAGTGCTTCTTGACAAGCTTTTTGCTCTTTTATTTCGAATTCGGAACAAAAAGAAAAAATGTTGAAAAAATCACAAAAAAATATTGACATTATTCTTTTGAAGATATAAAATAGTAAACTGTACCATTATGGGGGCATATGCCCCTATTTCACAGTTGAAAGTTTTGCAAAATGTGAATATTAGCACAATTGACATTGATTGTCAAGGGGTTGTGAAAAAACAATTTTGTAACATTTTCGGTGCTAAATTTCCGGATATTTTTCGCGACATATCCGCAGTATTTTTAAAGGAGTGATACGCCTATGGTAAATGTCAAACCGGTTATGTTAGGCAACAGCCTGCGCCAGAGCTTCGGTAAAATCGACGACGTTATCGATATGCCGAATCTCATCGAAGTGCAGAAAAAGTCTTACCAGTGGTTCTTAGACGAGGGTCTCAAAGAAGTGTTCAAGGATGTATCGGGTATTACTGACTATCAGAACAACTTAGTCCTCGACTTCATCGACTATACTCTCGATGTTGACCACCCTAACTATTCTGTAATCGAGTGTAAAGAAAGAGATGCAACATTCTCAGCAGCTTTGAGAGTAACAGCAAGACTGCTTAACAAAGAGACAGGCGAAATCAAAGAGTCAAACGTATTTATGGGTGATTTCCCACTCATGACACCATCAGGTACTTTCGTTATTAACGGCGCAGAGCGTGTTATCGTTTCTCAGCTCGTTAGATCCCCTGGTGTTTACTACAAGATGGACCACGACAAAACAGGTAAGGAGCTCTTCTCTTCAACTGTTATTCCTAACCGTGGTGCATGGCTTGAGTATGAAAACGACGTAAACGATGTTGTTTATGTTCGTATCGATAAAAACCGTAAGGTGCCTATCACTGTTTTCCTTCGAGCTTTAGGTTTGGGCACAAACGCTGAAATCCTCGAGAAGTTCGGCGATGATGCAAGAATCAAGGCTACTTTCGAGAAAGACACTACAACTTCAGTTGAGGAAGGTCTCATCGAGGTTTATCGCAAACTCAGACCTTCTGAGCCACCGACAGTTGAAAGTGCTCAGACTCACATCAACAACTTATTCTTCGACCCACGCCGTTATGATATGTCAAGGGTCGGCAGATATAAATACAACAAGAAGCTCGGTATTTCCAACCGTCTTGCAGGCGCTACAATTACTGAGCACATCATTAACCCTAGAACAGGCGAAATCCTTGCTAAGCGTGGCGATACTATCGACCGCGACCTCGCTCTTGTTATTGAGAACGCAGGTGTTAAGGAAGCATTCGTACAGGGTGAAGAGGGCAAGGTAGTCAAAATCATTTCTAACGGTATGGTTGACATCAATGCATACGTAGACTTTGATTGTGAAGAGCTCGGCATCAAAGAGAAGGTTTCTTTTGATGTTCTTTGTGAGATTCTCGATTCTTGCGAGGATGAAAAAGAGCTCAGAAAGGCTATCGCTACTCGTGCACACGAGCTTATCCCTAACTACATCACAGTTGACGATATCTTCGCAACTGTAAACTATATGAACACTCTTGCAGAGCACATCGGTACTACTGATGATATCGACCACCTTGGCAACCGTAGAATCCGTTGCGTTGGTGAGCTCTTACAAAACCAGTTCCGTATCGGCTTTTCAAGACTTGAGAGAGTTATCCGTGAGCGTATGACACTCCAGGCTCAGGATCCTGAGGCTCTCTCTCCAAGTTCACTCATCAACATCCGTCCTGTAACTGCTGCTATCAAGGAGTTCTTCGGTAGTTCTCCTCTTTCACAGTTTATGGACCAGACTAACCCGCTTTCAGAGCTTACTCACAAGAGAAGACTCTCAGCACTTGGTCCTGGCGGTCTGTCGCGAGATCGTGCAGGTTTCGAGGTTCGAGACGTACACTACACACACTATGGTCGTATGTGTCCTATCGAGACTCCTGAAGGCCCTAACATCGGTCTTATCTCTTACCTTGCTACTTTCGCAAGAATCAACGAGTATGGCTTTGTTGAGGCACCTTTCAGAATAATTGATAAAGAAACAGGCGTCGTAACTGATGAAGTTGTATATATGACAGCTGATATGGAAGACGACTTCAAGGTTGCTCAGGCGAACGAACCACTTGACGAAAACGGCAGATTCGTAAACGCTAAGGTTGTCGGCCGTCACAGAGACGAGTTCGTTGAGCTTGACCCATCACAGTTTGATTTCATGGACGTTTCCCCACGAATGGTAGTTTCAGTTGCTACAGCTATGATTCCGTTCTTGGAGAACGATGACGCGAACCGAGCTCTCATGGGTTCTAACATGCAGCGTCAGGCTGTTCCACTTATGGTTACTCAGTCTCCTATTGTCGGTACAGGTATGGAATACAAGGCTGGTACTGACTCAGGCGTTTGTGTACTTTCAGAAGAAGACGGTATCGTTATGAGCGTTGATGCTGACCACATCCGTGTTCAGTACGACTCAGGCAGAATTCAGGACTTCGAGGTTATCAAGTTCCTGCGTTCTAACCAGGGTACTTGCTTCAACCAGATTCCTGTAGTAAGTCGTGGCCAGAGAGTCAAGAAGGGCGAGGTCCTTGCTGACGGTCCTGCTACTAACAACGGTGAGATTTCACTCGGTAAGAATGCTCTCATCGGCTTCATGACATGGGAAGGTTACAACTACGAGGACGCTGTTCTTATTAACGAAAAAATCGTCAGAGATGACGTTTATACATCTATCCATATTGAAGAATACGAAACTGAAGCAAGAGATACTAAGCTCGGTCCTGAGGACATCACAAGAGATATTCCTAACGTTGGTGAGGATATGCTCAAAGACCTCGACGAGAACGGTATCATCCACATCGGTGCTGAGGTTCACGCAGGTGATATCCTTGTTGGTAAGGTAACACCAAAGGGCGAGACAGAGCTCACAGCAGAAGAGCGACTCCTTAGAGCTATCTTCGGTGAGAAAGCTAGAGAAGTAAGAGATACTTCACTCAGAGTTCCTCACGGTGAGTCAGGTATCGTTGTTGATGTTAAGGTATTTACTCGTGAAGACTCAAGAGATGAGCTTCAGCCTGGCGTTAACAAGGTTGTAAGATGCTATCTTGCTCAGAAGCGTAAGATTTCTGTCGGCGATAAGATGGCTGGTCGTCACGGTAACAAGGGTGTCGTTTCCCGTATTTTACCAGTTGAGGATATGCCATTCTTACCAGATGGTACTCCACTTGATATCGTATTAAACCCTCTGGGCGTACCTTCCCGTATGAACATCGGTCAGGTGCTCGAGGTTCACCTTGGCTATGCGGCTAAGGCGTTAGGCTGGAAGATTATGACTCCTGTATTTGACGGTGCTCACGAGCAGGATATCTTCGAGCTTTATGAGAAGATCAGGGACAAGGATGACTACCCTGACAAGCGCGATGTTACAGGCATTGACTTTGGCGAGTGCTTCAAGCACAACGGCATTTCAATGGAATGTAAAACAAGACTCAGAGACGGTAGAACAGGTGAGCTCTTTGACAATCCTGTTACTGTCGGTTATATGTACTACCTCAAGCTCCATCACCTCGTTGACGATAAGATTCACGCTCGTTCAACAGGTCCTTACTCACTCGTTACTCAGCAGCCACTCGGCGGTAAAGCGCAGTTCGGTGGTCAGCGTTTCGGTGAGATGGAAGTTTGGGCACTTGAGGCTTACGGTGCAGCTTATACACTTCAGGAAATCCTCACTGTTAAATCTGACGACGTTGTTGGTCGTGTTAAGACTTACGAGTCAATCGTTAAGGGTCAGAACATCCCAACACCTGGTATTCCTGAATCATTCAAGGTTCTTATCAAAGAGCTCCAGTCACTCTCACTTGACGTTCGAGTTCTCGATAAGGACGGCGGCGAAATCGACCTTAAACAGAAATTCGACGAGGATGAAGAAATCGGCGTAGTAGTAGCAGATGACGAAGAGACCTTGAACGAGGATCAGGTTATGACTACTATGGATGGCTTCCTGCTTGACGAGGATTCTGAAGAAGGCAATATGTTCGACGAATCTTCAATCTATGAAGACCACGACGATATGCTCGAGTTTGACGACTACGGCAGCGACGAAATGTAAGGAGGAGCTTTGACTATGGATAACAATGTTTTTGATTCAATTAAAATAGGCCTTGCTTCCCCTGAACAGATCAGAGAGTGGTCATACGGCGAAGTTAAAAAGCCTGAAACAATCAACTATCGTACCTTAAAGCCTGAGCGTGACGGTCTTTTCTGTGAGCGTATTTTCGGACCTACAAAGGACTGGGAATGTCACTGCGGAAAGTACAAGAGAATCAGATTCAAGGGCAAGGTTTGTGACCGTTGCGGCGTTGAAGTTACACGCTCAAAGGTCAGACGTGAGAGAATGGGACACATCGAGCTTGCAGCTCCTGTGTCACATATCTGGTACTTCAAGGGTATTCCGTCCAGAATTTCCCTTATGCTCGATATCTCACCACGCCAGCTTGAAAAGGTGCTTTACTTTGCATCATATATCGTAACTGATCCTGGTGATGCAAGAGAACTCGCTAAGATGCAGTTCTTAAATGAACAGGAATATCGCGATATGCGCGAGAAATACGAGGACGACTTCAAGGCATCTATGGGTGCTGAAGCGATAAAAGAGCTTCTTTCTCAGATCGACCTCGACTCTCTTTCAGTAGAGCTCAAGGAAGAGCTCGAGGGCGCTACAGGTCAGAAGAAAGTAAGACTCCAGAAGCGTCTTGAGGTTGTTGAGGCATTCAGAATGTCAGGCAACCGTCCTGAGTGGATGATTCTCGACGTTGTTCCTGTTATCCCACCGGATATCAGACCTATGGTTCAGCTCGACGGTGGTCGTTTTGCAACATCTGACTTAAACGACCTTTACCGCAGAGTTATCAATAGAAATAACCGTCTTAGAAGACTTTTAGAGCTCGAAGCTCCTGACATCATCATCAGAAATGAGAAGAGAATGCTTCAGGAAGCTGTTGATGCTCTCATCGACAACGGCAGACGTGGCAGACCTGTTACAGGTCCTAACAACCGTGCGCTCAAGTCCCTTTCAGATATGCTCAAGGGTAAGCAGGGTCGTTTCCGTCAGAACCTCCTTGGTAAGCGTGTTGACTACTCAGGTCGTTCAGTTATCGTCGTTGGTCCAGAGCTCAAGATGTACCAGTGCGGTCTTCCAAAGGAGATGGCGCTTGAGCTGTTCAAACCATTTGTTATGAAGCGCCTTGTTGAAACTAAGGCAGTTCAGAATATCAAAGCAGCCAGAAAAGCTGTTGAGCGTGCTAAGCCTGAGGTTTGGGATGCACTCGAGGTTGTAATCAAGGGCCATCCAGTCCTCTTAAACCGTGCTCCTACACTTCACCGTCTTGGTATTCAGGCATTCGAGCCTGTACTCGTTGAGGGTCGTGCGCTTAAGCTCCACCCACTCGTTTGTACAGCTTACAACGCTGACTTCGACGGCGACCAGATGGCTGTTCACGTTCCACTTTCTGCAGAAGCTCAGGCTGAGGCAAGATTCCTCATGCTTGCTGCAGGCAACCTCTTAAAACCATCAGACGGACGTCCTGTTGCTGTTCCTACTCAGGATATGATCCTCGGTTCATACTACCTTACTCTTGATAAGGATGGCGAACCTGGTGAAGGCAAGGCGTTCAAGGATATCGACGAAGCTATGATGGCTTATCAGGCAGGTTATATTACTCTCCACTCAAAAATCAAGGTGAGAAGAACTCTCACTATTGACGGTGTAGAGAGAACAGGCCTCGTTGATACTACAGTTGGTAAGATTATCTTCAACCGCCCTGTTCCACAGGACCTCGGTTTTGTTGACAGAACTAACCCTGAAAACCTCTTCAAGTTCGAAATCGACTTCCTTGTTGGCAAGAAACAGCTTGGTAAGATTATCGACGCTTGTATCAAGATTCACGGCACAGAAATCACTTCTGTTGTTCTCGACGAAATCAAGTCTCAGGGCTACAAATACTCAACTCAGGGTGCTATCACAGTTGCTGTATGTGACGCTAAGATTCCACCTGAGAAGAAGGAAATTATCGCTAAGGCTGAGGCTGACGTTGATGCTATCCGTGATGAGTATATGATGGGTCTTCGTTCAAACGAAGAGAGATACGAAGAAGTTCTCAAAATCTGGGAGAAAGCTACTAACGATGTTACTGCTAAACTTCAGAGTAACCTCGATAGATATAACCCAATCTTCATGATGGCTGACTCTGGTGCTCGAGGCAGTATGTCTCAGATCCGTCAGCTCGCTGGTATGCGTGGTCTTATCGCGAATACATCAGGTAAGACAATCGAAATCCCTATTCGAGCTAACTATCGTGAAGGTCTTAACATTCTCGAATACTTTATTTCATCCCGTGGTGCGCGTAAAGGTCTCGCTGATACAGCGCTTAGAACTGCGGACTCAGGTTACCTTACTCGTCGTCTTGTTGACGTATCTCAGGATGTTATCATCCGTGAGGACGACTGTGGTGCTACTGAGGGTCTCGAAGTATTTGATATCAAAGCAGGCAAGCAGACAATCGAAGGATTGCACGAGCGTCTTATCGGTCGTTATCTTGTTCATGACTTTACTGATGAAAACGGCAACGTTCTCGTATCTAAGGACGTTATGATGGGCGACGCTGAGGCAGACATCATCTGCAACGCAGGCGTTGAGAAGATTGAGATTCGTTCAATCCTCGGATGTCAGTCTAAGTACGGCGTATGTAAGAAGTGCTACGGCTCTAACCTTGCAAACGGCCAGCCTGTTACAGTCGGTGAGGCTGTTGGTATTATCGCTGCTCAGTCTATCGGTGAGCCTGGTACTCAGCTTACAATGAGAACCTTCCATACCGGTGGTGTTGCGTCAGCAGAAGATATCACACAGGGTCTTCCACGTGTCGAGGAACTTTTCGAGTCACGTAAACCTAAGTCACTCGCTATCATCAGTGAAATCGACGGTGAAGTTCGCTTTGAGGATATCAAGAACAACCGTCACGCTGTTGTATATAACAAAGAAACAAGCGAAGAGAAAGCATACCTCATCCCATTCGGCTTCAGAGTTGCAGTTGAAGAGGGTCAGCAGATTAAGAAGGGTGACAAAATCACCGACGGTGCTGTTAACCCACACGACATTCTCGACATTCTCGGCACTCAGGCAGTACAGGATTACCTCATCTCAGAAGTACAGAGTACTTACCGCTTACAGGGTGTTGATATCAACGATAAGCACATTGAGGTTATCGTTCGTCAGATGCTCAGAAAAGTCAAGATTGACGATGCAGGTTCAACTGACTTTATGCCAGGTCAGATGTACAACCGCAACGAGGTTATCCACGCTAACAAGGTTATCCGTGAGAGAATCGAAGCAGGTGAAGAGGGTCTCAAGGAAGCTACATGGACACAGCTCCTCCTTGGTATCACAAAGGCTTCTCTTGCAACCGACAGCTTCCTTTCAGCTGCATCATTCCAGGAGACAACCAGAGTTCTTACTGATGCTGCTATCAAGGGCAAGGTTGACCCACTCATCGGTCTGAAAGAAAACGTTCTTATCGGTAAGCTCGTTCCTGCTGGTACAGGTATGGGTAGATATAACAACGTTGAGCTTGAGGAAAACTTCATTCCAACAGCTCCAACAGCTCCACTTGAGTGATAAAGCTTAATAAATAAGGGAGGGCAATTCGCCCTCCCTTTTTGTTGTTATTGACTTTTGAAAATAGTAGTCTATAATTTAATCATACCTTTGGTGAGGTGATAAAATGAAGAAGATTCTGTGTTTGCTACTTGCTATATTAACAGTGCTTTTAACGGGTTGTGAATTGCCTTTTGTTTTTGATGATGACATAGAAAACGAAGTAATAAATGAGATTGTACCGATACTTTCTGAAAAGATTGATATGGGGCAGTATGATCCTCAGGATATAGGCGAAAGTGTAGCTCGTTATTACTATACAGGTTCGCATATTGGGCTACCTGAATTTGATAATAAAGTGACTCTTGAAGATACAACTGTAATAGAGTTGGGCAAAACCACGATAGGAAACCTCATTGATAACGGCTTTGAAGTTATAGATAGTGAAGATTATGACTCTATTTGGTTGTCTTGTAATGGTAAAAAACTATGTGTACATAGAGATAATCATAAAGACAAGGTAGAGGATCTTGTGATTGAAAGCGTATATTTAGAATCTACTGATGATTACATAGATTATGAATATCACGGTGTAAAAAAAGATTCTACGCTGGATTCAATTGTAGAAATATGGGGTCAGCCTACCTATGAGATAATGATCTATGCCAATGAAGAATTAGACGGAACTACTGTCGATTTTTCTTATTTTTCCTTAGCTCATAATATATACGTGTTTTTTACATACGACGAAGATAATGACCGATTTATATACGACGGGTTATTAGTAATGAATTAAAGAAAAACGGCTCAGGAAAACTCCTGAGCCGTTTTTATGTGTAGCTATTATGAGCGTTTATGCTATAAGATGTAGGGGCGAGCAATGCTCGTCCGCAAGAGGGGTTGATGAAATTGAAATGTGCCGTTTGCGGGTCGTCTTAAAAGCCGACCCCTACAATGGGTGAGAATAGTTGTGTTTGTGTCACAGAGAAAGTTTTCATAGTGAACTAAACGCTATCGTAGGGGCGAACTGTGTTCGCCCGAATAAAGGACGGATATCATAGCAAATCAAGGTTCTCTTCCTATAGGAAGAATAACTACTTTATTTAAACCATCTAAAATTTTTATCAATCTCTCAAGTTGTTGATGGTAACTACAATAACGTTTATAGCTAAGCCAAGGAAAACAATAAACATCTTTTCCATTAACATAACCTATGGCTGCCATAGCTTTGAAAACTTCGTTTCCAGTTCCACTAAGTGGTCTGTTGAATCTTTCCTTATCTATACAAAAAAGATCTCTTATGCTATCTAGGGTAAAATCCAGGTTATTAGTGTTTATTCCACCGATAACTAGCTTTTCAACGGTAGATTTCCTATTAAACAAAGGATATAAGGTATCCATATAACAAGAGTATGTCGAGAATTGAGCTAAAGACATTTTTGTTTCATCTACAGTTACTATTGGCTCTTCGAATAAAACAAAATCCTTTTGTCTGTATTTGTACATAGACAATAGATAGCTAATAGCCCAGACACCAGAATCGATTTCTCCTATTAGTTTATTAACTCCAGAGGTAATAAGATAATTTGAATTTGATAACAAATCATTTGCTGAATAAAAATTGGATTTGCACAAAACATATCCGTCATTTTTTACGCTGATATTCATTTATTAACCTCCTTTGTTGGTAAACATTTATAAGCATTTGTAGTAAGTTGATACCTGTTTACACCAATGGTCATGAGTATGGGTTATCACAACTTCTCAAATGCATCTTTGCCGTGTTTGCACAGTGGGCAGATGAAGTCATCCGGGAGTTCTTCACCCTCATACACATATCCACAGATTGTGCATACCCAGCCTTTTGATTTTTTCTGTGGCTTTGGTTTGACGTTTGCGTGATAGTACGCGTAGGTCATGGTCGGTTTGTTGTTGAGAACCTTTGCTTCTGTGACTTCACATATAAATAGGGTGTGGGTGTCCAAATCGACTTCCTGCTCCACCTTAAGAGAGAAGAATGCGTTTGAATAGTCAGGCTGAATGACAAGCCCGTTTTCGCTTCTGTTCAGGTTTGGAGAAACGAACTTCTCGACATTTTTGCCACTCTTAAAACCGAAGTACTCAAAAATCACGAATGGGGTATCTTCGTGCAAACAGTTGACATTCATCATTCCAGTATTTTTGACCATATCGTGGGTGAGATTCTGTTTGTTGATGGTGACAGCAACTCGAAGTTTTGAGTCAGTAACCTGAGTTACGGTGTTGACGATACAGGCGTTATCTTTGTCGCCTTCTTTCGCTGTTATGATATAAAGACCATAGCCGATGTTAAAAAGTGCGGATGGGTTAATTTCATTTTTCATTATGTTACCTCCCGAAATTATTATATATAAATTGTATAGAAATATAGCAAAATAGTCAATAATAATATGTCGTAAAAAACGGCTTTAAAACTTAAAAAAATGTTGACAAATGGTGGCGCTTTGTGGTATCATCGATAATTGTGGGAAAGGGCGCGTTTTGGAGAAAAACCCTTGGTTAATTCTCTTAAAATGTTCAGTTTTCAGGCTGAATTTTCGTGCAATTCTTACAATTTTGTAAAGTTTGTTCACATAGCACTTTTTTGTGCTTTGTTGACATATAGCAAAAGTTTTCCTTTTGCAGTTAATTTTCTTATAACTTTGGAAAGGAGGAAAAAACATGCCAACCTTTAATCAGTTAGTTCGTAAGGGCAGACAGGTTAGTGAGAAGAAGTCAACCGCACCTGCACTCTTGAAGGGCTGGAACTCTCAGAAAAACAGAGCTATCGACCAGAAGTCCCCTCAGAAGCGTGGCGTTTGTACTGCAGTTAAGACTGCTACCCCTAAAAAGCCTAACTCAGCGCTCAGAAAGATCGCCAGAGTAAGACTTTCAAACGGTATCGAAGTCAGTTCCTACATCCCTGGCGTTGGCCACAACCTTCAGGAGCACTCAGTTGTTCTTATCCGTGGCGGACGTGTTAAGGACTTACCTGGTGTACGTTACCATATCATTCGTGGTACACTCGATACACAGGGTGTTAACGGCCGTAATCAGGCTAGATCAAAGTATGGCGCTAAGCGTCCAAAGAAGTAAGGAATTGACTACTCACAGTTAAAATTTAACTGAAACTGTATAGCTACAGTGGTTTAGATATAGACCTCTGTGTGCATATACGGGGGTTAGTCACTTTCGAGTACCTAAGATTTCTCAATATTTGTGAAGGAGGGAAGTAAAGATGCCAAGAAGAGGTCAAATCGCTAAGCGCGACGTTTTAGCGGATCCGGTTTATAACTCAAAGCTCGTTACTCGTCTTATCAACAACATCATGCTCGACGGCAAAAAGGGTGTTGCTCAGAAAATTGTTTATGGTGCATTCGATATCATCGTAGACAAGACAGGTAAGGATGCTCTCGAAGTTTTCGAGCAGGCTATGGAAAACGTAATGCCAGAGCTCGAAGTTAAGGCTAGACGTGTCGGCGGTGCTACTTATCAGGTTCCAATCAAGGTAAGAGACGCAAGAAAGCAGACACTCGGTCTTAGATGGTTAACAACATATTCAAGAGCTAGAAGCGAGAGAACAATGAAAGAGAGACTTGCCGGTGAGATCCTTGATGCAGTCAACGGTGCTGGTGGCGCGTTCAAGAAGCGCGAAGACACACACAAGATGGCTGAAGCTAACAAGGCTTTTGCTCACTACAGCTGGTAATTTAGTCTCTAGTAGTTTGAGAAAAGGAGTATATTATGCCAAGGCAGGTATCACTTGAAAATACCAGAAATATCGGTATCATGGCGCACATCGATGCCGGTAAGACAACTACAACAGAGAGAATTCTCTACTACACAGGTGTTAACCACAAGATTGGTGAGACACACGAAGGCGCTGCTACCATGGACTGGATGGAGCAGGAGCAGGAGCGTGGTATCACAATCACATCTGCGGCTACCACTTGTTTCTGGAAAGATAACAGAATCAACATCATCGACACACCTGGTCACGTTGACTTCACTGTAGAGGTTGAGCGTTCACTTCGAGTTCTTGATGGTTCTGTTACTGTACTTTGTGCTAAGGGCGGCGTTGAGCCACAGTCTGAGACTGTATGGCGTCAGGCTGACAACTACAAAGTTCCAAGAATGGTTTATGTAAATAAGATGGACATCATGGGTGCTGATTTCTACCGTGTTGTTCAGATGATGAAGGACAGACTTAAGTGTAATGCTGTTCCAATTCAGCTTCCTATCGGTGTTGAAGATACTTTCAACGGTATCATCGACCTCATTACTATGACTGCTGAAACATACGGCGGTAAAAACGGTGAGGAAAGAATCCAGATCGATATCCCTGAGGATATGATGGATAAGGCTACTGAGTACCACGAGGCTCTTATCGAGGCTGTTGCTGAGACTTCTGAGGAGCTCATGGAGAAGTACTTCGGTGGCGAAGAAATCACAGTTGATGAAATCAAGGATGCTATCCGTAAGGCTACTATTGCTAACGAGATGGTTCCTGTATGCTGCGGTACTTCATACCGTAACAAGGGCGTACAGAAGCTCCTTGATGCTGTTATCGACTATATGCCAGCTCCAACAGACATCCCAGCTATCAAGGGTGTTGACTGTGAGACAGGCGAAGAGGTTGAAAGACACAGTTCTGACACAGAGCCATTTGCTGCTCTTGCGTTCAAGATTGCTACTGACCCATACGTAGGTAAGCTCTGCTTCTTCAGAGTATACTCAGGTAAGGTTGATAAGGGCACAGCTGTTTTCAACTCAACAAAAGACAGAACAGAGAGAGTTGGCCGTATCCTTCAGATGCACGCTAACGACAGAAAAGATATCGACTGCTGCTACGCAGGTGACATCGCTGCTGCTGTAGGCTTAAAGCACACAACAACAGGTGATACACTTTGTGATGAGGATCACGCAGTAATCCTCGAGTCTATGGAGTTCCCAGAGCCAGTTATCAAGGTTGCTATCGAGCCAAAGACTAAGGCAGGTCAGGAGAAGATGGGTATCGCTCTTGCAAAGCTTGCAGAAGAAGACCCAACTTTCAAGGCTTATACAGACGAAGAAACAGGTCAGACTATCATCGCTGGTATGGGTGAGCTTCACCTCGAAATCATCGTTGACAGACTTCTCCGTGAATTCAAAGTAGAAGCTAACATCGGTAAGCCACAGGTTGCTTACAAAGAGACAATCAAGATGGAAGCTGACGTTGACCAGAAGTACGCTAGACAGTCTGGTGGTAAGGGTCAGTACGGTCATGTTAAGATGAGAATCGCTCCAAACCCAGCTAAGGGTTATGAGTTTGTTAACTCAGTAGTCGGTGGTGCTATTCCTAAGGAATACATCCCAGCTGTTGATGCCGGTGTTCAGGGCGCTATGCTCTCAGGTATCTTAGCAGGCTACAACGTAGTTGACGTTAAGGTTGAGCTTTATGATGGTTCATACCACGAAGTTGACTCATCTGAAATGGCATTTAAGATTGCCGGTTCTATGGCATTCAAAGAGGCTATGAGAAAAGCAGATCCTGTTCTCCTCGAGCCTATCATGAAGGTATCTGTAGTTGTTCCTGAGGAATACGCAGGTACAGTATTCGGCGACTTCAACTCACGTCGTGGCGCTGTTACAGGTCAGGAAATTGATAACGGTACAGCACGTATTACTGCTAACGTTCCACTTTCTAACATGTTCGGCTATGCTACAGACCTCCGTTCAAAGACACAGGGTCGTGGCCAGTACGTAATGGAGCCTTCACATCACGATGAAGTTCCAAAGTCAGTCGGCGAAGAAATTATGTCCGAGCGTGCAAAGAAGGACTAATAATTTTGCACAATTTATAAAAAGCTATTGCAATTCTTCTGAAGAATTGTTAAAATATGCTCAACAAGCTTTATATCTAATTAAATAAAGGGAGGAAATTCCAATGGCAAGAGAAAAGTTTGAAAGAAGTAAGCCGCATGTTAACATCGGTACTATCGGTCACGTTGACCACGGTAAGACAACACTTACAGCTGCTATCACAAAGGTTTTGAACCTCGGTGGTGACGCAGAGTTCGTTGATTATGCAAACATCGATAAGGCTCCAGAAGAGAGAGAGCGTGGTATCACAATCAACACAGCTCACGTTGAGTACCAGACAGAGACACGTCACTATGCTCACGTTGACTGCCCAGGCCATGCTGACTACGTTAAGAACATGATCACTGGTGCTGCTCAGATGGACGGCGCTATCCTCGTTGTTTCAGCTGCTGACGGCCCAATGCCACAGACAAGAGAGCACATCCTTCTCTCAAGACAGGTAGGCGTTCCTTACATCGTAGTATTCATGAACAAGTGCGACCAGGTTGACGACGAAGAGCTCCTCGAGCTCGTAGAGATGGAGATCCGTGACCTCCTCAACGAGTATGAGTTCCCTGGCGACGATACACCAATCATCAAGGGTTCTGCTTATGTTGCACTTTCAAGTGCTGCTACAAACGGCGATGCTCCAGAGTATGCTTGCATCCACGAGCTCATGGCTGCAGTTGACGAGTTCATCCCAACACCAGAGAGAAAGGCTGACCAGCCATTCCTTATGCCTGTTGAGGACGTATTCACAATCACAGGCCGTGGTACAGTTGCTACAGGTAGAGTAGAGAGAGGCCAGATCAACACTTCTGAGGAAGTTGAAATCGTTGGTCTTACAGACGAGAAGAGAAAAGTTGTTGTTACAGGTCTTGAGATGTTCAGAAAGACTCTTGACTATGCTGAGGCAGGCGACAACGTAGGTGTACTCCTCCGTGGTGTTCAGAGAACAGAGATCGAAAGAGGTCAGGTTCTTGCTAAGCCAGGCACAATCCAGCCACACACAAAGTTCCGTGGTCAGGTTTACGTTCTTACAAAGGACGAAGGTGGCCGTCATACACCATTCTTCAACAACTACCGTCCACAGTTCTACTTCAGAACAACAGACGTTACAGGTACAATCTCACTCCCAGAGGGCGTAGAGATGTGCATGCCTGGTGATAACGTTGAGATGGACGTTGAGCTTATCACTCCTATCGCTATCGAAGTTGGTCTTCGTTTCGCTATCCGTGAAGGCGGTAGAACAGTAGGTTCAGGCGCAGTTATCGCTGTTAACGAGTAATTTCAGACCTAAGGACTATCCTTAACTGAAACTCAATATCAATGCAGTAGACAGTCTCCCGATTTTCGGGAGGCTGTTTTTGTTTGTGCAATAAGGCTTGTAGCATAATAACTCAAATACTAATAAGATACCAGAATGTGACAAATTCAGATGCATTTATCTGGTAGGTAGAATTTTCATAAACTATATAAGTATGTATCGGATATAGAAGACGAGCAGGTCGAACGCTATAAAAAGTGTAGTTGAAATGATAGCGTTACCTTGGGTCTGTAAAAACCTATGATTACTCTGTGGTAGTGCAAAATTTCCAAAATGACCTATCCCACACTATTTCCCACACTAAAATATAAAAGTTTTACCTGTTCCCACACTAAACAAGCGTTTGGTGTGGGGACTTTGCGTAGGATGAAGATATAATGATATGTGGGAATATGTTATCATTCCGAAGTTTTATGCAGAGGAGATATGTTTATGAAAACAAAAAGAATAGTCAGCGTTATACTCGCAGTCTTTGTACTTTTGAATGTAGTCACATTTTCTGTTGGAGCGAAGAATTCAGAAATAACACAGACAGGCAACAATGTTGTTGAAATCACATCGTATGAGCAGCTTAGAAATTGTGCCCAAAATGCTCAACAGAATGTGCGTTATGTTCTTGCTAATGACATTGAACAGGACGACAATAAAAACGATATGGAAATCGTTGTAGGGTCGTTGTCAGAATTTACCCTTGACCTTAACGGATATTCAATCAACAGATCTACAAAGGGTAATGATAACACTTTGTTTCGCATCAAAAATGGCGGTTATATGAAGATTATGGATTCATCACGGTCGCAGACAGGTTACTGCTCGTTTTCGGAGGGATACTCCTCATATTACAAGTCTGTTTTCCTCAACGAAGGCGGAGAACTTGAAATTGTTAACGGATACTATGAAATCTTTTCTCCATTTGAGCAGGGCGATTGTTGTATCTTACGCACTACAAGCGGATACACAAATATCTATGGCGGTACATTTGACTCGAGCTCAGCTTTTGGTGGAGATACAATTTCTGTAGGTCACGATGCTTATCTTTATAACACACCATGTGTCAAAGTATTCGACGGTGATTTTTACGGAAAATATCAGAACATCGATGTTAGTCCATTCGGAAATTTCTTAGCATATGGAAAAGAATATCCACAAGGCTCGCTTCATCCTTTTGTGTTTGTACTTGGTGGTAAATTCTTTGTATGTAATGGTGGCGAAAATGGTGAGTGGGCAAGCTTCGCTTACTGTAACAACGGTGAGGGCAGAGTTATTGTTGCCAGTGGTACAATGCTCGCAAAATGTCTCAACGCAAGTGACCAAAGATTCCTCAACGCAGTAAAGAAAACTTCATTTACTGAAACTATTGATAATTACACGGGAACTTACTACGAAGTAAGTGCACCTCCTGTGATTATGGCAGATGGTGTTGATTATCATAACAGACTGATAAACCTTTGTTATAAGCAAATGGTCAGTAGTTATCCTGAGTCTGTATATAAAATATTCAAAGAACCTTTTGATATTGTTTTGCAGAATATCGACACTGTTTATGTTGACGAAAGTGAAAAAACTTCTCCTTATATCAAGCTTGAAAACAGAAGGAAAGGTCACCAATATATAAGATGGTATATGTGTGATGAGAGTTCTTACTATGGAGAAAACACACAGTGGACTCGACTTAGTGACTGTGATGATGTAAGCCAGTGGCAACCAAAGGAACGCCCTGAAGATGCAAAAAGCTATATCATCCGTTGTGTTGTAACCAATTCAGACCTCAGTACATATGAGGATATGCTCAGAATTGTATATGAACCTCTTAAAACCGAGAAAGTTATTGCTTCAGTAGAGATAAATGACATTACTGTTCCTGCTTTGGGTGCAACCCCTGATATGTCAGCTTTCTGTTATACAGAGGGTTGTAATGTGGACACAGTTGAATGGTACGATGTCACAGGCTCAAAAAGTGTGAAGCTCTCTGCTGATTCGAAATTTGAAGCAGGCAGAACTTACCGCGTAGTAGTTGGTGTGGCAACAGAAGGCGACTGTTCCTTCTATATGGAAGACGGATACAACGAAACAACAGGCACAATAAACGGTGAGACAGCTAAGGCTTTTGGTTCACACGACGATAAATTCTTAGAATTCTACTATGATTTTACTGTGCGTGATGTACCTGACACAGGCTTGCGCGGTGATGTTGACTTAGACTCTAAAGTTACTGTTTTGGATGCGACAACTATTCAGCTTTACAAAGCTTTGATACTTGAGCTGAATGATATACAGCTCAAGTGTGCCGATGTTGACAACGACAACAAGGTAACAGTTATGGATGCATCAAAAATCCAGATGTACAAAGCTGAGATTATCCCGTCGCTTTGAGCAGCTTTTAAAAGCAAATGGTCGTAAAAATCCGCAACTGCATTCTTATATACTAAGTTTTACTTGAAAAATAAAGTCAAATAGTGTATCCTTTTATCATAACTAAAAGGAGGTATATACTATGCTTAATAATGAAGATATGGCTCAGGAATACACACCTGAAATTATCACACTTGAGGATAACGAAGGTAACGAGGTTGAGTTCGAGTTGCTCGATGTTGTTGAGTACGAGGGTGACGAGTACATCGTTCTTATCGAGAATGACGAAGCAGCTCAGGATGTTGTTATTCTTAAAATTGAGAGCGTTGACGATGAGACCGAGGATTATATCGGTATTGATGACGAGGAGCTTCTCTCAAATGTTTTCGAAACATTCAAGGAGAAATACAAAGATGAGTTCGATTTTGAATAAAACAAGCAGAGTTTTAGTGTCAGCCTTGCTATTGATTTGCCTTTGTTTTTTGATGACAGCTTGCTCAAAAAATGCAACAAAGGACATAAATGGTGCTGACCAGATTTGTGTGAGTGGTTCATATGCTGAAAGCTTTATGTATATTGTTACTGACGAAGATTTCATACAGCGAATGACCGATATCTATAACTCACTTGAGTACGAAGAAACTGACGAGACAGTCGATATGATGGCCGTGGGTGGCGTTGTCTCCCTGAATTTCAATAAAGGCAACGAGAATCTCGGCACTCTGATTGTTGACAAAAACAACATTATGACTTTTGAAGCAGGAACACAGTGCTATCGTATCACATCACAGTTCGACTTTGATGAAATGAAAGCTCTGGTTGATGCTCAAAGAGCAGGTTTCAATGTTGAATAAAACGAAAAAAAGAGAGCAGTCGTGAGGCACCCTCCGTAAGGAAGGTGCCTCAATGATATCCGTTCCTTTGTGGAACGGGTGATATACCTGCGGTGTGATATCGCTCTGCGAGCGATGATATATGCCTTTGGCATATTAAGGAACGGATAGTATATCATGTTTTCACGAAGTGGAAATATATCATACGGCAAAGCCGTATATCATATCTCGTTAGAGATATATCGTTCTTTATGCACAGAAAATATAATCGTTTTTTTGGAAGGCATTTACCTTTCTCAAAGTATATAATCTACTAAGACACTTTCAATTTTCGAAAGTGTCTTTTCCTTTATAAAAAAGCACGGGAGACAACTTCTTTACGAAGTGTCTCCCGTGTGACTGCTCTTTTGTTATTTCAGTATTGATTTGAAAAGCCTGGTGCGTTCAATAACTTTCACAAACGGAAGCCCGAGTACAACGCAAACGCCCAGTTCACCTAGCGCGACAAGTGAGGCTTGAATGAGGAAACTAGAAAAATGGAAAGGTCCGTCGATGAAGAATATCTCAATTTCAAGTCCGATGATGATACCGTTGGCGATAGCCGGCATAAGGGAAGACAAAATCGGGAGTGAAAACAGGCGGATGTTCCTGAGCTTGTGAACAAGCACTACCGCGATAAAAGTGGCAAGTGTGCCTAAAATCATATCAAGCGGTAAGGCGCCGACATTCAGGATGTTAGAAAGAAATGTGCCGATGGTGAGTCCCCATATAGCCGAAGGGGTGAAAAGCGCCAGCAGGCATAGGATTTCAGAAAGTCGAAATTGCACAGCCATAGAGGTAGTGCCGGGGAGGAGAAACTCCTGAGCGTAGGTGAGGGCAACATAAAGTGACGCAATTAGCGCACCCTCAACAAGGCGGTAAACCCGAGTTTGATTCATATTAAATTCCTTCTTTACTTTAGTTTTGTTTTAAGTCAGGAAGTTTTCGAACTGACTGAGAGGTATTGTATCACAAAATCAGATTATTTGCAAGGCGGGGTCGAGGGCTACGGTGGTTCGGCGCACTATATATGCAGAAAAACCACCCAAAAATGGGTGGTCGTTCTGCTTTAGGATTTTTTGAAATTAACGTGAAAAAAGTTATTATCAGTAGTTAGTAAAATTTAAAATTATGCAATCTGAGCAGAGTCGCCGAGTAGATTGAATCTAAACAGCTTGCTCTCGTCTTCTTTGTTTTCACAAACGATGAAAGCTTCTGTGATTTTGCCGCCCTCGATGAGTCTTGTGAGACCTACGAGCTGACAAAGCTTGCTCTTAAGATTGAGTTTATCTCCCTCATGGGTAACGAGAAATACGTTGCCTTTGCAAGTGTCGAGCACGGACAGAAACTCAGAAACATCGATGTTGTGTAAACTCATGATAGGTGTCATCATAATGTCTCCTCCTTATATTAATGTTCGTTCCTGCCATTTACCATTTGGCTATATTCCTAAATGTACCGAATGTTTCGGTAGTCAAGCGGACGTTGTCTTGACAATTGTTATTATAGCAAGATTTTCGTAAATGTCAACAAAACGAGCCCTCTAAAATTGTGCACAATGCTGAAAGAATGAATAAATAGGGAAAGATTTCACGAAAAACTATTGTGTAATACGCATAATAGTTGCGACAAAAAAATTAAAATTTGAAATCTTACTGTAATATGTTTCGTTAAAGTGAACAAACAAACAGGGTGTTTATTGTTCAAAATATACATACCGCCGAAATAAGTTTTTCGAAAATTACTGTACCTTGAGCAGATTTTGTGATATACTTAAAAAGTATTAAATATAAAGGAGAGTTCTTATGTTAAATAAGGAATACGGCGTATTTAAAAGCGGTACTGATATCCGCGGTGTTGCAAGCGAGGGTGTGCCTGGCTACGAAGTCAATATGACTAATGAAAGAGTAGAGCGTATGGCTAACGGCTTTTTGCTCTGGCTTTCAAAAAAGGTTAATAAACCTGTAAATCAGCTCAAGGTTTCTGTCGGCAGAGATAGCAGAATCTCAGGCGAGAGAATCGCTAACTGCGTTATCCCTCAGATGGTTAACGCAGGTGTACAGGTTATCTACACTAACCTTTCTTCAACTCCATCAATGTTTATGACAACTGTTGACTTAGGTTGCGACGGCGCTGTGCAGATTACAGCTTCTCACCATCCGTTCAACCGTAATGGCCTGAAGTTCTTCACTCGTGGTGGCGGTCTTGATGCATGTGATATCGAGGCTATTCTCATTCACGCTCAGGAGAACGAAAAGCCTCAAGCGTGCGACAACGGCTCAGTTACAGAAGTTAACTATATGAAGCAGTATGCAGACAACCTCTGCGAGTTCATCCGCAAAGAGGTTAACGCTGATGACTATATGTTCCCACTCAAGGGTTTCCACATTGTTGTTGACGCAGGTAACGGTGTTGGCGGTTTCTATGCTGCTGATGTTCTCGAGAAGCTCGGCGCTGTGACAACAGGCTCAAAGTTCCTCGACCCTGACGGAATGTTCCCTAACCATATTCCTAACCCTGAGGACCCGGATGCTATGAAGAGCATTTCTGATGCTGTTCTTGAGAACAAGGCAGACCTCGGTGTTATTTTCGATACAGACGTTGACAGAGGCGGTGCTGTTGACAGATATGGTAAAGAAATCAACCGTAACCGACTCGTAGCACTCGCTTCAGTTATCGCGCTTGAGGGCAACGACGGCGGTACTATCGTTACTGACTCTATCACATCTCCTGGTGTTAAGTCTTTCATTGAGGACACACTCGGCGGTAAGCACTATCGCTATCGCAGAGGTTACAAGGCTATCATCAACAAGGCTATTGAATTAAACGAGCAGGGCATCAACTGTCCTATCGCTGCTGAGACATCAGGCCACTGCGCTATGAGAGACAACTACTTCCTCGATGACGGCGCATATCTTTGCACACGTTTCATCATCAAGGCTGCTCAGCTGAGAAAAGAGGGCAAGGAGATTGATGATCTCGTTGCAGAGCTTCAAGAGCCTGTTGAGACAATCGAAATTCGTTACGCAATCACAGAGCCTGACTTCAAGGCTTGTGGTCTGAGAATTATCGATGAGCTCACAGCTTATGCTAATGAGACTGAGGGCTGGATTGTTGCTGATGATAACCGTGAGGGTATCCGCGTATCTTTCGGCAAGGAAGACGGCGACGGCTGGTTCTTGCTTAGACTTTCTGTTCACGACCCTATTATGCCACTCAACATTGAGAGTGACAGTGAGGGCGGTGTTGCTATCATCCGAGAAAAGGTTGAAAGCTTCCTCAAGACAACAACAGGTCTTAAGTTTTAATTAAAGCATAAATAAATAACAAAGCCCGACGAGTATATCGTCGGGCTTTATTTTGCTTTATTGAAATGTTATGTGTGGCAGAAGCGTAGATAAAATAACAAGGCTCCCCTGTGTAAGGGGAGCTGGCACGAGGTACGAGTGACTGAGGGGTTGTGAATGAACCTTTCTCTAAAATGAAGCGTTTGTTTTGACAACCACTCCGTCAAAATCAAAGCAGTACCCGCAACATTTTCGTTAGAAAATATATCATATCGCAACGCGATATTTCACTAGCGGTAAGGCTAATTTCACCTGACCGAAAGGTCAGATTTAATTGCAAAGACTATGTCTTTGCCTGAGGGCTGCAGACCAAGGCGCTTAATATATCACGCCTTGTTGCCCTCCGCTAATCCTCGAAAATCTACTCACTTGCTTGACAACTGCAATTGCCCTTGGCAATTTTCGTTATCGTCGCGCGTGTTTGATTTGTCGAGGGCTGCGGACCAATGCGCTTAATTTTCAAAGTAGTTTCCCATAAAGGAGAACACCTTCACTTCCTGAGAAAGGATGCAAAGGAAGTCCATCACGCTCTTGTCGTGGAGGTTGCCTGTGAAGTCGAGATAGAAAAGATAGTCGAACTCGGCGTTCTTCATCGGGCGGGACTCGATTTTTGTGAGGTTGAGTCCCAAGAGTGAGAACATATTGAGCACTTTTGAGAGTGCGCCCTCTTCGTGTTCGACATTGAAGCACAGGCTGATTTTGTTCGCATTCTCGCTGATGTACGGCTTCTTTGAAATGACGATGAATCGGGTTGTGTTTTTATTGTAGTCCTGAATGTTTTCACAAAGCACCTTGAGTCCGTACTCCTGTGCCGCCTGAGTTGTGCATATAGCCGCACAGTTGAGTCGTTTTTCTTCCATAACCTTTTTCGCCGCTATCGCTGTGTTAGCGTAGGCGATAGGGGTGAGGTCGTTTTTGCTGATATATGATGAGCACTGGGTGAGTGCCTGAGGATGAGACCATACCTGCTCGATATCAGAAAGCTCGCTCTGTCTGAGCGCACACAGGTTGTGGCTTATTGTCATCGCTTTTGCGCTCACAATGTAGAAGTTGTGGGACATAAGCAGGTCGTAAACATCGGAGACAGAACCACCGCTTGTGTTCTCAACAGGGAGCACACCGAAGTCGGCTTCGTCGTTCTTTACAGCTTCAAAAACACCAGCAAAAGTTTTGTGAAAGCTGATGTCACAACTCTCGAAAAACTCGTCGCACGCTATGTGGGAGTTAGCTCCACGAATACCCTGACAAGCAACTTTCACATTACTTGTCGGCATTTTCTTTATATTAGCCTGAATGTGGTCCATGGTCTTCTTGAATGGGCTGTCGCCGATGATTCGGCTCTGTGACATTCGTGACAGATGCATAATGTCTTCGAAAATAAAGCGTAGCTGTGCGCCGTATTTCTCAGCACTTTCTTCTACTTTGTCGAGGATTGCATTCTGACGCTCTTTGTCGAGAATCGGGATGTTGTGTTCGAGTTTGTATTCACCGACAGCTTTTGTGCAGTCCATTCGTTTTTCGAGCAACTCTATGAGCTTACTGTCGATTACGTCTATTTCATTTCTGATTTCGTTTAAGTCCATTTTTATCACCTTCACAGTAAGTTAATGATAGCGAGTGCCGCCATAGCTTCGACAATCGGTGCACATCTGCTTACGATGCACGGGTCGTGGCGACCGACAATTTCGATAGTTGTATTTTCTTTTGTCTCAAGGTTTACTGTGTTTTGTACCCTCGAGATAGACGGAGTAGGCTTGAAACCAACGCGGAAAGTCAGAGGCATACCGTTTGTGATACCGCCAAGGATTCCGCCACAGTTGTTGGTTTTGGTGATGACTTTTCCGTTTTCAAAAGCGAATTCATCATTATTCTGGCTACCTCTTAGTCGTGAGGCTTCAAAGCCGATGCCAAACTCAACACCCTTGCACGCAGGGATTGAGAACATAGCTGAGCTTATCACACTTTCAACACCATCGAAAATAGGACCGCCAACACCGCTTGGCATATTGAGTACAACACACTCAACTATACCGCCGACAGAGTCTTTCTCTTTCATAGCGTCTTTTATGGCAGTAATCATACCTTCTTTTGCGTTTTCATCAAGGCATGGGAAAGAGTCGTTCTTGAGTTTTGCGTACAGCTCATCGGTCATAGCTACATCAGCGAATGTTTTGTCTTTCACATCGCCTATCTGTGCTATATGGGACACTATGTCGATACCGTACTTTTCATTTAGTATCTGGCGACATACTTCACCCGCAAAAACAACAGGTGCCATAAGTCTGCCCGAAAAAGGACCGCCACCACTCATATCAAGCTCGCCCTTGTATTTTAGGAAAGCGGTGTAGTCAGCGTGACCCGGACGAGGACAAACTTTGAGAGAGCTGTAGTCCTTTGAGTGCTGGTTTGTGTTTTTTATCACCATTTTCATTCTTTCGCCGTTGGTGACGAAGTTATCAGCTCCGCTTTCGATGAGAGGAAAGTCGGGTTCTTTTCGAGGAGTTGCTACAACGCAGCGACCGGGTGCTCTTCGTTCCATTTGCTTTAAGATTTTGTCAAAGTCAAGATTGAAGTTACTTGGCAAGCCGTCAATATATGCACCGATTTCATTTGAGTGGCTTGCACCGAATACAGTTACTTTTATTTTATCACCGAATGTTGACATGTGCTTTACCTCCAAGTGAGTTGTAATCTGTGAAAAAGTCAGAATATGACTTGTTTACAGCCTGCGCATCGTTTATCACTGTGTCATTTTCACACACAAGCGATGCCACAGCCGATGACATAACGATACGGTGGTCGTTATATGAATCGACCTTACCACCGATAAGCTTGCCGTTGCCGTAAACTGTCAGAACATCGTCAGTATATGTAGCGTTACCGCCCAAGGATTTAATCATATTTGTTGTTGAAAGAAGGCGATCGCTTTCTTTGAATTTGAGGCGACTTACTCCTGTTATGTTCGTTTCACCATTTGCAAAAGTGCTAAGAACAGCCACAACAGGAACGAGGTCAGGTGTGTCAGTTGCGTCTATGGTTGTGCTTTTGAGTTCGCTTTTTCTGACTTTCACGCTGTTTTTTCTGACCTCTATATCAGCATTAAAAGATTTCAGAATTTCAACGATAGCTTTGTCGCCCTGAGTTGAATTTATATCGAGGTTATTCACGGTGATGTCACCGTTTATAGCGCCTGCACAAAGGAAAAACGCCGCCTGAGACCAGTCGCCCTCGACATTGATACCGATATTTTCATCGCTGTATTCGTCTTTTGCTTTGTAGCTTTGAGCACCGAAAACTTTGTATGAGTTGTCGCATTTTTCGATATTGACTCCAAATTTTCTCATAACAGAAAGTGTGATATCGACATACTGTGAGCCTAAGAGTTCGGAGCTTAAACTGAGCGTTGAGTCGTTTTGAAGCAAACTTTGAGCAAACAGCAGACCTGTCACATACTGTGAGCTGACTTTTGGTGAGACTTCGTAAAAGTCGCCTGTGAGTTTTCCGCTGATAGTAAGCGGGAGGTAGTTTTCGCCTTTTTCGACTTTCACCGAGTGCTGTTTGAACAGCTCTAAATATTCATCAAGAGGACGCAAAGGCAGTCGTCCCTCACCTGTGAATGTGACGTTTAGTCCAAGTGAAGCGCACAGCGGTATCATAATTCGCACAGTAGTTCCGCTTTCCTTGCAGTTTAGGGTGTAGTGTTTTTTCTTATCTTTTGCAAACTCGGTTGCATCAACGAAAACGGTTGAGTTATCAAATGTGATTTTTGCACCAAGTTCAGAAAGACAGCCTATGGTAGCTGTCATATCGTCACTTTTTGAGACGTTTTTTATGTAGCATTTTTTTCCTGACAAAGCCGCGCAAATCATCATTCTGTGAGCGACACTTTTGGATGATGGGGCTGTGACTTCTCCTTGCAGGAAAGAACTTTTTATGGTTGCAGTTGACATAGTTTTTACCTTTAGCTTAAAAGATTTAGCAGTTCGTTTTTGTCGATAGTGTGGATGACAGCGTCACCGATTTTTGAAATCAGGACGAGGTTGAGTTTATTTCCATCTCCCTTTTTGTCATTCTTTGCGCTGTCTGCAATATCAGTAACATTGAAGTTTATGCTTGTGTCAAGGTTGTGCTTTTTACACACAAGCTCGATTTTCTCAGCCGTGCCGCTTTCGGTTAAATGGAGCTTTTCGCTCATTTTTGTGATGAGCACCATACCCTTTGCAACGCACTCACCGTGGGAAAGAGAGAAGTTTGAAAGCTTTTCGATGGAGTGACCGAGGGTGTGACCGAAGTTCAGTATCATTCGAATACCGCTTTCACGCTCATCTTCATTTACCACATCGCGCTTTATTTTCAAACACTCAAGGATAACATCCTCTATGTTTTCTTTGATATCAATTTCAAAAAGTTCAGAGAACAGCTGCGCATTTGCGATACATCCGTACTTGATGACCTCGCCCATACCATCAGCGAAAAAGTGGTCTGACAAAGTGTTCAGAGTGTCGCTGTCAATCAAAACGAGCTTTGGCTGATAAAAGGCACCGACTAAGTTTTTGCCGTATTTTGTGTCGACTCCGGTTTTGCCACCTACTGATGAATCAACCTGAGATAGGAGAGTGGTCGGAATCTGCACAAAGTCGATACCACGCATATATGTGCTCGATGCAAAGCCCGAGATATCACCGACAACTCCACCGCCAAGGGCTACGATGAAGTCTTTGCGTGTGAACTCATTTTGAGCTAATGTGTCATAAATTTCGGCTACTGTGCGCAGGTGCTTTGACTTTTCACCCGCTTCAAAAATGTGGGTGAAAACACAAAAGCCTTCGTTTTCAAGTGAGCTTTTCACAGTATCAAGATAAAGCTCAGCAACGTTTGAGTCGCTTATGATGAGCGCTTTTTTGCCCCTTACCACGTTTTTGATGTACATAGCACATTTGCTTAAAATCCCTTTTTCAATAAGGATATCGTACAAAGCACTTTGTGTTTCTACTTTGAGAGTTTTCATTTTTATGCCTTCTTTGTTATCATATCTGCGATTATTTCAGCAGTTTCATATTTTGTGGTGATTTTTACGTCACAAACCGCATTATATGTATCAATACGCTTGTTGTACAATTCGGTGATGTCGCTGCTTTTGATGAGTGGGCGGGAGGTGTCGTTTTTTAGTCGCTCTTTTATGACATCGAGGTCGGTGTCGATGAAAACGATTTTGTAGCCGTTTTCTTTGAGCGCTTTCACGTTTTTCTCAAACATCACAGCTCCGCCACCAAGAGCGAGAATGGAATTTCCATTTCTTGCAAGCTCACATATAGCATCATACTCTTTGTCCCTGAAATACTCTTCGCCGAATTTTTCGAACATTTCTGAGATAGTTATGTTATGTTTTTCTTCGATGAATTTGTCGATGTCGATGTGGGGAAGGTCGTATTTTTCGCTGAGCGTTTTGGCAACTGTTGTTTTGCCACACCCCATAAAGCCACATAAAGCTATTTTCATAATTATCACCTGAGTTTTTCTTCGGTCAGTCTGCATATATGCTGTAAATCGCTGTCGTCATATTTTGCGTTAACCCAGATTTCGTGAGCCTTAGCCGCCTGATAAACGAGCATTTCAACTGAGCCGATAGCGTTTTTGCCGTACTGTTTCGCTTTTTTTAGGAGCACGGTTTCAAGCGGATTGTACACCGCATCAAAGACAGCCTGTGCGTTTTTGATGATATCATCATCACACACACATTCGTTTACATTCGGGTGCATACCAACAGGAGTCGCGTTGACCAAAAGCGAGAAGTTTCTGTTTTTATCAATATTACCGATGGTGTAGATGTCCGTTTTTTTATCAAGCTTTTCTTCTATTTCAAGTGCGAGTGAGTGAGCGTTCTCAATGCTCTTTTCTCTCACAGCAAAGCTGACATCACATCCGCTTTCAAGACACTCAAAAGCGATAGCACGCGCCGCCCCGCCGTAGCCGAAAATCAACACGTCAGGCGGCAACTTTCCGCCGCATTTTGACTTAACCGCCGAAACAAATCCGAACCCGTCGGTTGTGAAACCGAGAGCTTTTTCACCGTTTTTGACGGTGTTGACGCTGCCTGAGAGCATAGCTTTGTCTGAAATTTTCTGGAGTTTAGTAATAATCTCCTGCTTGTAGGGGATAGTTACATTGTAGCCGTCGAGGTTTCTGAGCACAGTCTCATAGTCGTGCTCGAGGTCTTCTATATCAAGGGCTGTGTAGCTTGCATCGATATTGTCAAGTTCAAAGAGTTTTTCGTGGATAAAAGGCGAGAGGCTGTGGCCTATCGGATGTCCTATAACAGCGTAGTTTTGTTTTTTCATAATTTTCCCCTATAGAAACAACAATTAAAAAATTGACATAATTATTGACAAACTTGGTGTTTATCAATAATATGAATTATGTTAATGTTACGGCTGTGAGAACAGCCATACAATCGGTGTTGATGATGGACTATTATAGCACACTTTAACGCTTTAGTCCACAAAAATTTCACCAATTTGCAAATTTAATTTTTTGGAGGATCACAAATGGTTTTTGAGAAAGTTAAGGATATTTTAGTTGAATATCTCGAGGTTGAAGAAGATTGCATCACAGCTGACACAGATATCCAGAACGACTTAGGCGCAGATTCACTCGACATCGTTGACCTTATTATGTCATTCGAGGATGAGTTCGAAATCGAAGTTCCTGATGAAGATATCGAGAACCTTCGTACAGTTGGCGCTCTTGTTTCATACATCGAGTCACACTCATAATTGTTTATCTTGCAGGTAAGCATTGCGACACTCAAATGAGTGTCGCTTTTTATTTTTAATTATATAACATTTCCCTGAATTTATATCTTGAAAAAACAGCGATATAATTGTATAATGTAAGGGTTAATACAAAGGAGGGGCAAAAATGGCAGATAAAAAGAAAATGGTCGAGGCTATCACAAGCCGCGACACCGATTTTGCTAAATGGTATACTGACATAGTTAAGAAGGCTGAGCTTGTTGATTACTCAGGCGTTAAGGGTTGTATGGTTATTCGTCCGTACGGCTACGCTATCTGGGAGAATATTCAGGCTGACCTCGACAGAAGATTCAAGGAAAAGGGACACGAAAATGTCTATATGCCTATGTTCATTCCTGAGAGCTTGCTCCAGAAAGAAAAGGACCACGTTGAGGGCTTTGCTCCTGAGTGCGCTATGGTAACTCACGGCGGTTCTGAAAAGCTCAACGAAAGACTCGTTGTTCGTCCAACATCAGAAGTGCTTTTCTGTGAGCATTATTCTAAAATCATCAACACATATCGTGATTTGCCAAAGCTTTATAACCAGTGGTGCTCTGTAGTTCGTTGGGAGAAGACTACTCGTCCGTTCCTTAGAACTTCTGAGTTCTTGTGGCAGGAAGGTCACACAATGCACGAAACTGCTCAAGAGGCGCAAGATGAAACTCTCACAATGCTCAAGGTTTACGAGGACTTCTATCGTGAGACCCTCGCTATCCCTGCAGTAGTCGGCAAAAAGACAGAGAAAGAGAAGTTCGCTGGTGCGCTCGCTACATACACAATCGAGCCTATGATGCATAACGGTGTTGCTCTTCAGGGCGGTACTTCTCACTATTTCGGCGATGGTTTTGCCAAGAGCTTTGATATTACATTCACAGGCAGAGACAACAAACAGCACTACCCACACCAGACTTCATGGGGCGTTTCAACACGTATGATTGGTGCTATCATCATGGTTCATGGTGACGATGATGGTCTCGTGCTTCCACCAAAGATTTCACCTATTCAGGTTGCTATCGTTCCTATCGCTACTCACAAAGAGGGCGTGCTCGAAAAGGGCGAGGAGCTTTACAATCGTCTCAAATCTCAGTTTAGAGTTAAGTTTGATGACTCTGACCAGTCTCCTGGTTGGAAGTTCAGCCAGTACGAGATGAAGGGTGTTCCTGTTCGAATTGAGCTTGGTCCTAAGGATATCGAAAAGAACCAGTGCGTTATCGTAAGACGTGACACAAGAGAGAAGATTTTCGTTTCTCTTGATAACCTCGAAGTTGCTGTTGCTGATGCTTTGCAGGCTGTTCACGACGGTATGTACGAAAAAGCGCTCAAGAATATGCAGGAGAAAACTCACGTTGCTACTACTTTCGACGAGTTTGTCAAGACTGCTGAAGAAAAGCCAGGCTTCATCAAAGCTATGTGGTGCGGTTGCAAAGAGTGCGAAGAAAAGCTCAAGGAAGTTACAGGTGGCGTAAAGAGCCGTTGTATTCCATTTGAAGAGGAAAACTTAGGCGATAAGTGCGTTTGCTGTGGCAAAGAAGCTAAGCACATGGTATACTGGGGCAAACAGTATTGATATTGCTTGACCAGGATTTGGGAGGCGTGAAAACCCTCTCATATAAATGTGTCGCAGACCAATAACTTTTGCCTGATAGGGCGAAAATTTCACTTTGCGATAAGCAAAATTTCATTCGATGTAATCGAATTTCACATCTTCGAAGAAGATATTTAATTATATAAAGGGGGCGGACCTATGCCAATTAAAGTTGCAAACGATTTACCTGCGACAAGGATTCTCGAATCCGAGAACATCTTTGTTATGCCTGAAAAACGAGCGATGACTCAGGACATCCGTCCGCTGAAAATCATCATTGTCAACCTTATGCCGACCAAAATTGTCACCGAGACTCAGCTTCTGAGACTTCTCGGTAACTCTCCGCTTCAGGTTGATATTGAGCTTTTACAGATGGCTACTCACAAGAGTAAGAATACAAGTAAGAAACACCTCACAACTTTCTACAAAACTTTTGACGAAATCAAAGACCAGAAGTTTGACGGTATGATTGTGACAGGCGCACCTGTTGAGTTGCTCGACTTCGAGGATGTTGACTACTTTGAAGAGCTGTGCACGGTTTTTGATTGGGCGAAGAAAAATGTTTACTCAACGCTTTACATTTGTTGGGGCGCTCAGGCTGGACTTTATCACCACTACGGGGTGAAAAAAATCACCTACGACAAGAAGTTAAGCGGTGTGTACCGACATCGACCACTGAACCCGCTGCATCCGCTTTTGCGTGGTTTTGACGATGTTTTCTACTGTCCTCATTCGCGTAACACAGGTGTCATCGACGCTGATTTACAGAACATAGAGGAGCTTGAGATTTTAGCCGCAGGTGAAACCACAGGCGTGTCGATTGTGTGTAACAAAAACGGACGTCAGTTTTTCATACTCGGTCACTTTGAGTATGATGCCGATACACTTGCCAACGAGTATTACAGAGATAAAAACAAGGGTTTGGATCCTGAAATTCCGTATAACTATTTTCCGGATAACGATATCACCAAGAAACCTGTGATGAGTTGGCGCAGTAGCGCAGCGTTGCTTTACTACAACTGGCTCAACTACTATCTGTATCAGCAGACACCATACGATTTAGAAGATCTGAAAAAACTATACGAATAATACTAAAGGACTACTTCGCTTTTGAAGTAGTCCTTTTTGTTATCCTTGTTTCTGCTACATTTCGTAGGGGCGATTATCAATTGTCCGCATAGATGAAGCGTTGATGTTAAGAGTGAAGCTTGATATTATTGAAACGTTTCGTTAGCGGGTCGTCTTAAAAGCCGACCCCTACATTTTGTGGGGACATCCTTGTTTTTTGTCCCTACTTCTTGCTTCAATCTGCCCTCCCTTACAATCAATACAAACATTTATATTGATTCGCAGATAAAAGTCACATAGAAAAACAGAGCGACTTTGGTGCATTACAAAAGATAAAGAGATACATTGACAACTTTCGACTTTTATTTTACAATGTCTATATATTGTAGGAGGTGCTTTTATGATAGAAAATACAAATCAGGTTAGGGAGAATGTCCTTGCCGGTGTTATCGGTGCTTTGCTGTTTTCTCTGGTAGGAGGAGCGCTGTGGTTCGTGCTTTATCAGGTAGGCTTTTTGGCGGGAATCAGCGGTTTGGTTGGTGTGGTTTGTGCTATCAAAGGTTACACCATCTTTTCAAAAGGTGAGAGCCTCAAAGGTGTTGTGATAGCTATTGTTTGTGCCGTACTGACGATGATTCTGGCTTGGTATCTTTGCCTTTCGATGGATGTATACTATGCCTATCAGGAGTGGTATGAAGCAGGTGAGGTTGACTATACCCTCACATTTTTCGAATCAGTCAGAGGAGCCTATCTGTTCTTGACTGACAGCGAGATTCTGATTCCATATTTGAAGGACCTTGGCTTTGGTTTGGTGCTTTGCGTAGTGGGTGCTTACCGCTTTGTAGCGGACGCTGTCCGCAAAGTTAAAGCGGAAAAAGAACAGCCTGCACAGCCTGAAATCGAAACATACACAGGTCCTGAGATTTAAACTCGCTTGTTTCACAAAAAATATTGCATATAATCCTACCCGAAAATGAGTTTTGTGCTCTTCTTCGGGTAGTTTTGTTTTCAGTAAAGTTCTGTTTACGGGTCATCTTGTGAATGTCTCATACGATTTGTGACAATAGCATCTTTTGTGTCACTAAGAAAAATTCATATTATATTACGGTTACATTCTTGGTAGGGCAAATGAAGCCTACTCTAAAAAATAAATTTTCTGTGAATTTTCCTCAAATGTTGCATAAAAGTATGCAACTTTTTCTGTTTTTTGCGGGATAAGTGAAAGGGTATTTTTTTACCGCAAAGGAGGTCGCTATGCGAGAACAAGGATTCATAAAACTTCACAGGAGCATCGTGGACTGGCGATGGTACAAGGATGCAAACACTTTCAGAGTATTCTTCCACCTGATACTCAATGCTAATTTCAAAGACGGTGAATATCAGAAAGTGGATATTAAACGTGGTCAGGTCATAACAGGAAGTAAAGCACTTGCATATGAGCTGAGTATGTCGGAACAAAATGTGCGAACAGCGCTGGAACATTTGAAATCAACCAACGAAATAACCATCAAAAGATACCCGAAATTCTCGATTATTACTATTAAAAACTATGATAAGTATCAG
>JBGVLC010000004.1:0-66356 GCA_045124035.1 Ruminococcus sp.
AGATGAACAGCACATATACAAATTCAATCACATTCAAGGGAATTGACTACAAGAACTGCACATTTGCACTTTCAGTTAAAGATGCCGACCTCACAGGTCGTCTTATCACACCTCCTCTTGGATTTGCTTATAAGTAAAGAAAAAAATCAGTCGGAAGTCTTTTTGGCTTCCGACTTTTTGTTTTGTGAAAAATAAAGTTTATGCTCTAAAAGGCGACAAAAAAATGTGGCATTATCCTTTATATTAGAGTAAACGGTTTGTCCGTAAACAGTATAAAGGAGATATATTATGAAAAAAATCAGGAAGGCAATCGCTATTTTAATTGCGTTGTGTATGCTCGGCGGAACACTTGCGGGGTGTGAGAGTGATGATTCAAATTCCTCGGGTGATACTATTGCAAAAGTTTACTACCTGAACTTCAAACCCGAGCAATCGCAGGATTGGGAGCGACTTGCCTCACACTATTCTCAGCAGACGGGAGTTGAGGTGACGGTTGTGACGGCGGCATACGATGAGTACGAACCGACGTTAAAATCAGAAATGCTAAAAACCGATGCACCGACGCTGTTTCAGATAAACGGACCTGTGGGACTCAGCACGTGGAAAGATTACTGCTATGATTTATCAAAAACGACGCTTTATTCACATCTGAAAGATGATGATTTTGCGCTCAAAGGTGAAAACGGAGATGTCCTCGGTATTGCATACGCAATCGAAACATACGGCATAATCTACAACAAATCGCTTTTGAATAAGTACATCGAGACAGAAAATGCTGTGATAAGCGATGTTGCGGAAATTGATAATTTCGAAACTCTCAAGTCGGTTGCACAGGATATTCAGAGCAAAAAGGACGAGCTGAATATCAAGGGTGCCTTCACAAGCGCAGGTATGGATTCGAGCTCTGACTGGCGTTATAAAACTCATCTTGCAAACTTACCTGTATATTATGAATATATGGACGAGGGAATTGAAAAAAGCGAGGCAATAAAAGGAACATATCTTGAAAATTATAAAGAAATATGGGATTTGTACATCAACAATGCTACTGTCGAGCCGTCTGGGATTCTGACAAAAACGATAGAAGATGCAAATTCTGAATTTGCTTTAGGTGAAGCTGTTTTCTACCAAAATGGCACTTGGGCTTACAACGATATCTCGGGTTATGAAGTCGATGACGCTGATATCGGTATGCTTCCTATTTATATTGGAGTTGAAAATGAGGAGGAGCAGGGGTTGTGCACGGGTAGTGAAAACTACTGGTGCGTTAACAAAAATGCATCACAAGAGGATATAGAAGCAACGCTGAGATTTCTTGACTGGTGCATTACTTCAAACGAAGGCAAAGCTGCGCTGTCCCAGGAGATGGGGTTTGTTACTCCGTTTTCTACATTCACCGATGAATTTGTCGCGGATAATCCGCTTGTAAGAGCATCAAATGAATATATACAAGCAGGTAAAAAACCGGTTTCCTGGACATTCACCACTATGCCTGGTGAGGATTGGAAAAACGGTGTCAGCACGGCACTTTTGTCATATGCTCAGGGAAAAGTTGAATGGTCACAGGTCGAAGATGCATTCATCGGCGGGTGGGCGACCCACTACCAGAAGATGAAAGACTCGAAATAGTGTGCATTTCGCTTTAATGCTTGACTTTTTCGGTTAATTGTGTTAAACTGAATTACAGTTGAATATATAAGTAAAAAAGAGTGGGTCTTGACGGACCTGCTCTTTTGTATTGTTTGAGGTGAAATTATGGCAAACAACAAGAAAAAAGGCACAGTAGGCGTTGTCTGGGAACTGGTTGAGCCAATCGTGAACGGCTTTGAACTGATTCTCTGGGATGTTCGCTATGTCAAAGAGGGTGCTCAGTGGTTCCTTCGAGTTTTTATCGACAAGGAAGAAGGCCTTGTGGATATCACAGATTGCGAAAATGTTTCGCGTGCAATAGACAAACCGCTTGATGAGCTCGACCCGATTACTGATAACTACATTCTCGAAGTAAGCTCACCGGGTGTTGAACGTGAGCTTGTGCTTGATGCTCATTTTGAACGTTTCATCGGTGCTGATATTATGGTGAAGATGATTCGCCCTATCGAGGGTATCGGCAAGGAGTTCAAAGGTGTCTTAAAAGCGTACAGCGATGGTGAAATTACTATCGAGGACCATTCAGGCGAAAACGAAATCACAATCATCAAGAAGGATACAGCATATGTAAAACTTGATGATTTCGATATATAAAAGTTTATTATTTTCATAATATAAAAGGGGAGATTGACAAAAATGGCTAGTAACAAAGAATTATTCGAAGCACTCAGACTTTTGGAAAAAGAAAAAGGCATTCCTGTCGAGTATATGATTTCACAGATTTCAAAGGCTATCGTTTCTGCTTGCAGAAATCTCTATGGTGGTAATGAAAATGTTGAAATCAAAATGGACCCTGAGAAGAACACATTCTCAGTAAAAATCGTAAAAATGGTTGTAGAAGAGGTTGAGGACGAAAACTTCGAAATCGCCCTCGAGGATGCAAAGCTTGTTTCAAAGCGTGCAGCAGTTGGCAAGGAACTTGGTATTCCGCTTGAGCCTAAGAAGTTCGGCAGAATCGCAGTTCAGACAGCTCGTTCAGTTATCCGTCAAGGTATCCGTGACGGCGAAAAGGGTCAGATGCTCGTTGAGTTCCAGTCAAAACAGCAGGAAATTGCAACAGCAATCGTTGAGAGAGTTGACCCTGTCACAGGTAACGCTACTATCCGCTTCGGTAAGGCAGAGGCTGTTTTACCAAAGGGTGAGCAGATTGGCGACGAAGTTCTCAAAGAAGGCCAGACAGTCAAGATTTATGTTGCTGGTGTCAAAGAGAGCGACCGTGGTCCACGCGCTATCATTTCCCGTACACATCCTGATTTTGTAAGAAGACTTTTTGAGCAGGAAGTTCCTGAAATTTTCGATGGTATCGTAGAAATCAAGTCAGTATCCCGTGAAGCTGGCAGCCGTACAAAGATGGCTGTATATTCAGAGGATGCTGAGATTGATGCAGTTGGTGCTTGTATCGGTACACGCGGTGCTCGAGTAGGCGCTATCGTAGAGGAGCTTTGTGGAGAGAAAATCGACATCGTGCTCTACAGCGAAGATCCTGAAAAGTATGTAGCCGCAGCACTTTCTCCTGCTTCAGTAGTAAGTGTTGAGGTTATCGATGAAGAAGCTAAATCTTGCAAGGCAACTGTGCCTGATTCACAGCTGTCCCTTGCTATCGGTAACAAAGGTCAGAACGTTCGTCTTGCAGCAAAACTCACAGGCTGGAAGATTGATATCCGCCCTGAGTCAGGTTTCTGGGGCGAAGAAACTGAGGACGAATCAGAAGAGTAATTTGTAAAAGAGGGAGAAACTATGGCAGAAAGAAAAGCTGTGCTTCGAAAATGCACAGGTTGCGGCGAAATGAAAGATAAGCGCGAGCTTGTCAGGGTAGTCCGCAACAAAGAGGGCGAGATATCGCTCGACTTAACAGGCAAAAAGCCTGGCAGAGGTGCTTATATCTGTAAAGATAAAAAATGCTTGAAACAAGCCCAAAAAGCAAAACGAATTGAGCGAGCACTGAGCGTCACAATTTCTCCTGAGCTTTACGAAGTAATGGAAAAGGAGATAGAAAATGACTGACAGACTTTTGTCACTTTTGGGACTTTGCAGAAGAGCCGGAAAAATCGTGCTTGGCAACGATCCTGTTATCGATTCTATCAATCTTAACAAAGCGAAGCTTGTGATTATAGCGAGTGACTGCTCCAAAAACACCGCAAAAGGTGTTCTGAGCACAGCACACAGAAGCAACACTAAAGCGTACATTATTGATAAAACAAAGGAAGAGCTTTCACTGGCTCTGGGAAAGTACACAGCGGTGCTCTCAATCACTGATATGGGCTTTGCTAAATCCGTAGAAAAACTGATTTGTTCACAAATGGAGGGATAATTCATGGCTATGATGATTAAATATAAAGTTAAAGATGTTGCAACAGACCTCAATGTTTCAACTAAAGATGTTATCGCGGTGCTCGAGCAGTACTGCAACGTAACTAAGAAAACAATGACATCTCTCGACGAAAACGAGCTCAATATTGTTTTCGACTATTTCACACAGAAAAATTCTGTTGACAATTTCAACGCATATTTTGCAGTAAGAGAAAAGGCTATCGAAAAGGCTGAGCAGGAAGTCAAAGACCGCAAGGCTGAAGAAAAGCGCAAGCGCGAAGAGGCAAAAGATAAGCTCAGACCTGAGTCAGCTAAAAAGGCTAACAAGCCTGCTCCTAAAAAGGAAGAAAAACCACAGCCTAAGCAGGAAAAACAGGAGAAGGTTGTTGACCTTAATTCTGAAATCAAGTCACGCCGTGGTCAGGGTCGAGTTATCGACACATCTGCTGTTGAAATCAACGTTGACAGATATAACGAAAAATATGACCGTATGGCATTTGAAAAGGTAAAGAACGAGAACCAGATGTCATCAAAGAAACAGAAAATCAACCAGCGTTCACAGCAGCGTCGCCGTCAGGGCAAGCGTGAGACAGAGGCTGAGAGATTAAAGCGTATCGCTGAAGAGCGTAAGGCTAAGCAGATGACAATCGAGATTCCTGACGAAATCACAGTTTCAGAGCTCGCTTTGAGACTCAAGGCTACTGTAGCTGAAGTTGTCAAGAAAGCCTTCCTTATGGGTACAATGGTTACTCAGAACGACGTTGTTGACTTTGATACAGCTTCACTTATCGCTATGGAGTTCCACGCTAAGGTTGAAAAAGAGGTTGTTGTCACAATCGAGGAAAGAATCATCGATGACAGCGAGGACGACGATGCAAATCTTGTAGAGCGTGCTCCGGTTGTAGTTGTTATGGGTCACGTTGACCACGGTAAAACATCACTTCTCGACTGCATCCGTAACGCTCACGTTACTTCAACTGAGGCTGGTGGTATCACTCAGCACATTGGTGCGTACCGAGTTCATTTAGACGACAGAGACATCACATTCCTCGATACTCCTGGTCACGAAGCGTTCACAACAATGCGTGCGCGTGGTGCTCAGGCAACAGATATCGCTATCCTCGTTGTTGCTGCTGACGACGGTATCATGCCACAGACAGTTGAGGCTATCAACCACGCAAAGGCAGCAGGTGTTTCTATCATCGTTGCTATCAACAAGATGGATAAAGTTGGTGCAAATCCTGAGCAGATCAAACAGCAGCTCACAGAGTACGAGCTCATTCCTGAGGAGTGGGGCGGTGACACACCAATCGTGCCTGTATCAGCTAAAACTCAGATGGGTATTGATGACCTTCTCGAAATGGTACTTCTTGTTGCAGATATGAAAGAGCTCAAGGCTAATCCAAACAGAGCAGGTAAGGGTCTTGTTATCGAAGCAAGACTTGATAAGGGCAGAGGTCCTATCGCTACAATTCTTGTACAAAATGGTACACTCAGACAGGGCGATACAGTTGTAGCAGGTACAACTGTCGGTCACGTTCGAGTTATGCTCGACGATAAGGGCAGAAAAGTTAAAGAAGCAGGCCCATCAGTTCCTGTTGAGATTACAGGTCTTAACGAAGTTCCAACAGGCGGCGATATCTTCAACGTAGTTTCAGACGAGAGACTCGCTAAGGAACTCGTTGAACAGAGAAAAGCAACACAAAAAGAAGAGCAGTTCAATGCTCAGACAAAGGTAACTCTCGATAACCTCTTCGACCAGATGAAGCTCGGTGAAGTTAAGGAGCTCAAGATTATCGTTAAGGCTGACGTTCAGGGTTCTGTTGAAGCTGTCAAGCAGTCACTAGAAAAACTTTCAAACGACGAAGTTAGAGTTCATATTATCCACGGCGCAGTTGGTGCGGTTAACGAGTCTGACGTTATGCTCGCAAGCGCATCAAATGCTATCATCGTAGGTTTCAACATCCGTCCTGATGCTACAGCACAGGCTATCGCTGAGCGTGACGGCGTTGATATGCGTATGTACCGTATCATCTACGATTGTATCGAAGAAATCGAGTCTGCTATGAAGGGTATGCTTGCTCCAAAGACAAGAGAAGTTATCCTTGGTACTGCAGAAGTTCGTAACATCATCCGTATCAAGTCGGTTGGTAATATCGCAGGTTCATACATCAAGAGTGGTAAGATTCAGCGTGGCGCAGGCGTACGAGTTGTTCGTGACGGCATCATCATCGCTGATGACACAATCGCATCTCTCCAGCGTTTCAAAGACTCAGTTAAGGAAGTTAACGAGGGCTACGAGTGCGGTATCGGTCTTGAGAAGTATGCTGACATCAAAGAAGGCGATATCTTCGAAGTATTCACAATCGAAGAGTATCGTGAGGACTAAAAGAAAGATTGAGTTAAATTATGGCTAATCATAGAATTGGACGAACAACCGAGGACATCAAGCGTGAGCTTACGGCTATTTTCCGTGAGCTCAAAGATCCTCGTGTTACAGAAGTTTTCCTCTCTATAGTGCGTGTTGAAGTGACAAACGACCTGTCTTATTGCACCGTTTTTGTCAGCGCACTTGAGGGACTCGATAAAGCTAAAGGTGCGTGCAAAGGTCTTGACTCAGCGTCTGGTTATATCCGTCGCGAGCTTGGTCACAGACTCAAACTCAGACACGTGCCATCACTGATTTTCACTGCTACCGATTCTATCGAGTACAGTGCAGAGATTTCGAGAATTCTCAATTCTCTCGATATTAAGGAGTTTGACAATGAGGAAGATAACGATATCGAAGGCATCTGAGCTGCTTCTTAATAACGATAATTTTCATATTCTGACCCATCGTTATCCTGATGGTGATACCTTGGGTTGTGCTTTTGCGCTGTGTTACGCTTTGCGTGCACTAGGCAAGAAAGCAAATGTTATAGTAAACGGCAACCTGCCGTCAAAATTTCAGTATTTAAGCAAAAACTATGAGGAGCAGGATTTCACTCCTGCTTACGTAGTTTCTGTTGACGTAGCGGCATCATCGCTTCTCGGTGAGCTTGAGAGCGAATACAAGGACAAAATCGATATGTGTCTTGACCACCATGGCTCAAATTCTATGGTGGCAGATAATATCTATGTTGATTCAAGTAGCGCCGCTGCTTGTGAGATTATCTATGAGCTTATATCTGAGCTCAAGGTGGAGCTTACAGAAGATATAGCGAATGCGCTCTACACAGGTATTTCAACTGATACAGGCTGTTTTTGCTATACTAACACCACAGCACGCACCCATCGCATTGCGGCTGATATTATCGCAGCGGGCTGTGACTTCAAAATGATTAACAAAGTTAATTTCGAAACCAAAACTCGCGCAAAGCTGAAAATGGAACGAATGGTGTATGACACCATGGAGTTTTATTGCGGTGGAAAATGTGCGATTATCCACACAACTCTTGCTATGCAGAATTCGATTTGTGCGGGTGATGACGAGATGGAGGGGCTTGCTTCCATTCCACGCCAGATTGAGGGCGTGAAAATCGGCATCACAATGCGCGAAAAAGAGGACGGCACATTCAAGGTGTCTGTCAGAACCAACGACGGTATTGATGCATCAGCGTTTTGTGCTCGTTTTGGCGGCGGCGGTCATGTTGCGGCTTCTGGTTGCTCAATCAAGGGAGACTTGCAAACCGCTAAGTATATGCTGATAAAGGCGGCTGAAGAGGTGCTATGAACGGCGTAATTGTTATTGATAAACCTGCTGAGTTCACCTCGTTTGATGTTGTCGCAGTTGTGCGAAAAACTCTCCATACAAAAAAGGTTGGCCACTGCGGAACGCTGGACCCAAATGCAACCGGAGTGCTTCCGATTCTCGTCTCAAACGCGACCAAAGCTCAGGATATTATCCCTAACCACGACAAAAGCTACAAAGCATCATTTAAACTCGGATTTACTAGCGATACGCTCGATATCTGGGGTAAGGTTAATGAACAGAAGAAACCTTGCATTACTCGTGCTCAGCTTGAACAAGCGGCTTTAGACTTCACAGGTGAGATAATGCAGACTCCACCGATGTTCTCAGCTATCAAAAAAGATGGTGTGCGACTTTATGACCTGGCACGTCAGGGCGTTGAAGTTGAGCGAGAGGCGAGGAAAATTACGGTTTATGAGCTTCTGATTGACAGCTTTGACGAAGAATCCCAGAGTGGAACTATGACCGTTTCGTGCTCAAAGGGTACATACATCAGAAGTCTGATATCCGATATCGCTGAAAGTTTAGGCACTTGTGCTGTGATGACAGCTTTACAGCGTACATCTGCGTGTGGTTTCACTCTTGATAACGCTATTACACTCGATAAACTCAAGGAGCTTGCTGAGAGTGGCGAAGTTGAAACTAAACTCCTTTCACTCGAGAGCCTTTTTGAGGCTTATGCTGAGCTTTTTGTCTCAGACAAGCAGGCACATCGTTTCAAAAACGGCAACCCGCTTGATATAAGCCGGACAGCCCTCAGGGATAAAAGCTGTGAAAACGGCGAAGTTTTCAGAGTGAAGAGCCAGTCGGGTGAGTTCCTTGCCCTTGGCGTGGTGGATAAGGAAAAAGATATAGTCAAAATCTATAAACACTTCGGCAACTGATAAGCCGAGATTTTTTGGGGTAAAGTTATGACAAAAGTAGAAAAGAAAATATTTGACTTTTTTCAGAAAAATATATTGTGGTGGCTATTTGCCGCAGTAACCGCACTCGGTGTAGGACTTCGACTTTGTGGTATTGACTACTTAAGTGATGACTACAACAGCTTTCTGCTCCCTTGGTGGCAGGTGATTGAAGCTTATGGTGCCGACGGACTTAGTATGCAGGTCGGAAACTACAACATTCCGTACCAGATTCTTATTTATGTGTTTACACAATTGCCGCTTGGTCCGCTGTATTCATACAAGCTTCTGTCTATCATTTTTGACGTTATCCTTGCTTTTGCGGCAGCTTTGCTTGTCAAGGATTTCTGCACAAATAACGTGAGGGTGAAGTGCCTTCTTGCATATTCAATAGTATTCTGTTCTATCATTGTGATTTTCAACTCAGGATTCTGGGGTCAGTGTGATTCTATTTACACCTCATTTGTTCTGCTTGCGATTCACTTTTTGAGAAAAGAGAAGAACGTGCTTTCTTTCATTATGCTTGGTCTCGCGTTTGCGTTTAAGCTCCAGTTTGTTTTCATCTTACCTTTGTTCTTGTTCTACTATGTTCTGACAAGAAAGGTATCTATTTTGCATTTCCTTATTGTCCCTGCTACTAATATTGTTGTGTGCCTGCCTGCGATTATCATGGGCAGAAGCATTGTTGACACATTTGCTATCTACTTCGGACAGATGGAAACAAGCTTGTGGCTTCATATGAACTTCCCAAGTATCTGGGCGTTTGTGGTTACACCATTCTCGCCATCAGGCTTTGATTATCTCAAGAATTTCTCAATTCTTCTGACTTTTGCTGTCTTGCTTGTGACTCTCGTTATGATGATGTACAAGAAAGCGGATATCAGAAAGCCTGAGAACTTTATGCTCACAGCTATCTTCACTGTGTTTACTTGCGTTATCTTCCTTTCATCAATGCACGAAAGATACGCATATATGCTCGAGATTCTTCTCATCATCTATCTGATGATGAACAAAAAGAGCCTTTGGATTTGTTTAGCTTGTCATTTGGTAACACTTCGTGGCTACAGCTACTATCTGTGGCAGTATGAGCCTGTTACTATCAATATTGCAGCTCTTGTTTACTTTGCTGTTTATGTTTATGTGGCATATCTCTTTGCGAAAACAGTTATCTTCTGTAAAAAGGATGAGGTTGCTCAGGTGAATGAAACTCAGCAGGAAACTGAAACAAAATCCGAAGAAATAGGCGAAATTTTCGAAGAAACAGAAAATGAAACTGAAGAAGTAGAGGTTTTCACACAGGAAACATCACCTGTTGAAACACCGATTGTATAAATGAAAAACAGGGTTATCTCACCGACTTGGTAAGATAACCCTTTCTTTTTGCTTTATTTGAGTTCGTTGACTTCATCGCTTGTGATGAACTTCACGCTTCGTTCAACTGAATCTTTCGAGTTTTTCCAGTCGCCACCGGCGTTTCGGTAGTCGAACATTGTTGTGAAGTGTGTGACATCGCTGTACAAAGTATCGAGGTAGTTTTTGCACAGCGCGTTTGTGATTTCACAGAAAGCTTTCATATCCTTTGGTTTGATACCGCCACGAGCATTTGCACCCCTGTGGAGAAGTTCATAGTGATTCAGGCACAGGTATTCCTGCTTTTTGAGACTTTCTCTGAAATTTTCATCGTTTGCAAATTGAACATAAACTGTCTGCAAAAGGTGATTGATGTCGTAGTCAATACGGTCACAAACGTAACACGAGTTGCGCGCTTCTTTGATTTTATCAAGCTGAGCTTTGTTCGGTTTATTGCTGTCACTTTTTGGGAGCATATTGTTCTTGATGAATTCAAGTCTTGTCTGCATCAAAAGAGCATTTGAAAGCTTCGGACCTGAGCTTAGCATCATTTCGTAGTGATGATGACAAAAGCCCTTTTCGTTGGTGATAACCCTGATGTTAGGTGCCATCATCGCAGCACCTGTGATATATTCAACATATTGCTTTTCAACGAGCTTTTTCATTCGGCAGATAGGACAGCCTTCAGTTTCAGCGAAAATATCGTTAATCGGAATGGTACAAATAGTTTCTTTCAATGGTATCAACTCCCTTTGAATTGATTATAGCATAAAGTTTTAAGATGTGGTATAATTATTTATTATTTTGCAAAGGGTTTTGTTATGGGTACACTAGAATTCAAAAATATACATCCGTTTGATTTAGCTCAGACGCTCGATTGTGGTCAGAGCTTTCGATGGAAAGAACTTGATGACGGTTCGTTTACTGGAGTTGTACGCGGACAGGTCGCAAACGTCCGTTATGATAACGGCTCACTTTTTGTCACACAAAGTGGGGAAGTCGATGAGAATTTGTGGAAAAGCTACTTCGACCTTGAGCTAGATTATATGAGCATCAAAGAGAAGTTATCAGCTATGCACAGCGTGCTGAAAGAAGCGTCCACATACGCAGGCGGTATTCGAATCCTCAATCAGGAGCCATTTGAAGCGCTCATCACTTTCATAATTTCACAGAACAATAATATTGGAAGAATCAAAGGTATCGTTGAGCGCCTTTGTGAAAACTTCGGTGAAGAAATAGAAGAAGGATACTACACTTTCCCGACAGCTGAAACTCTAAGCTCGCTCACGCCTGACGATTTAGCTCCTATCAGAGCAGGATTCAGGCATCGCTACATTATTGATGCAGCTCAAAAAGTACATAGCGGTGAGATTGACCTCGATAAGCTTTATACTATGGAATATGCGACTGCCCAGAAAGAGCTGATGAAAATAACAGGAGTCGGGGTGAAAGTTGCCGATTGTGTCCTGCTTTACGGATTGCACCGTCTGGAAGCATTTCCGCTTGATGTCTGGATGAAGCGTGCTATGGAGGTGCTTTTTGATGGAATGAAAGGCGATGAATTCGGAGAGTTTGGCGGAATCGCTCAGCAGTACATCTTCCACTATTCGCGTATGCACAAAGAACTTTTTGAATGAGCACATAAATCCACCTTGAATACAAAAACTACTCTTGAGGTGAGATTATGGACGACGAAAAAATGCTCAATCTGATAAGTAAAAACGCTGAGATGGGAGTTGTCGGCATCGATGCTGTGAAAGACTACGCTACATCAGACAAATTCAAAAAAGAGCTGATGAACCAGCGTGAAGAATACAACAAAATTTATCATAGCGCATATAGTATGCTCAAAGATTCTGGTTGTGATGTATCACATCCAAGCCCAATGGCGAAAATTTCGACCGAAATGATGAGTAGGATGAAAACGCTAACTGACCCTACCGACTCGAAAATCGCTGAGATGATGCTTCAGGGAAGCGCTATGGGTGTCGCAAAAGTCATCAGAAACTCCAACGAATATAGCGGAGAAAACAAAGATATCAAAAATTTAGCACAGAAGCTTTGTCAGACCGAAGAGCTGAATATCGAAAATATGAAACGATATCTGTAACAAAAAGGGCTATCCATTTGGATAGCCCTGCTTTTATGTTGTTTTAGCGAACAGTTTAACTGTGTAGTCATATACTTCATAAAGCTCATAAGTTTCTTCGCCGTTTTGCTGTGTAGCGTAATCATCGCCTGTGTAGTAATATTCTTCCTTTGTACCTATGATTTCGCAGTCAGCGTACAGCTTGAGTGTTTTTGTTTTCTCTGTACCATCTTTGAATTTGCAGGTGACATAAATCTCAGTCTCTTTGTACATTTCGTTGAGAAAGTCCTCAAACACAGACTCAAAGTAGCTTTCGTCCTCAATTTCACCGCGTTTATCAGGATGAAGAACTGAGAGGTTGAGCAGGTTGTGGATAAGTTTTTTGTGAACATTTTCATCGTATTCACGCAGTACATTCATTGCTACCCAGTCACCCTCATAGTACTCACCAATCGGTGTGAATTGGTTTGAATAATCAAGTGTGAAGCTTTCGACATAATCAAAACCATCCTGCATACCTACTGTGCTTTTCTCGATTATCTCGCTGTGGTCAATGGTTTTGCTGAGAAGTCCATCCCCCAGTTCGAAAAAACCGTTGTTGAGTTCAAATTTTATGCTTTCAACATCTTCACCCTCGATGTTGAGACAGAAGAAAGCTTTGTTTGAGATTTTCGGACTTTCGTTTGTGGCTTTCTGTCCTTCAAGTATTGGGTTGACTTCGCTTAGGTCAAGTCCGATGAAACCTGCCATAGATGCTGAAATGTCAGCGATTTCGGTGAACGCATTGTCGGTGACGCTTTGTGCTCCTGCTTTAATAACAAAGCTATGGTCTGTTGCTAAAAACGGAGATAAAAGTATCGTTATTGCTATGATAATCACAAGTGAAGCCGCCATTACAGAAATTGTTTTGGTGCTGAATTTGTGGTTCTTTTTTGTATCGATATTGCTGAGCATTTCGATTGTATCTTCCCTGAAGGTGTCTGATGCCTTGATTTTGCTAAGGGCATTTTTGTACTCATTCATAATTATCCTCCAGTCTTATTTTGAGTTTTTCTCTTGCTCTTTTTAAGAGAGAGGTTACTGTGCCGGTTGTTTTCCCCAGTATTTGAGCTATCTCCTTTGCTTTGTAACCCTCGTAGTAGTGAAGATAAAGAACGTCCTTGTACTTTTTGTCGAGTGATTTTATTTCATTGAGAATGCTGCGTTCTGAAATGGTGAAAACAGGCTCGTTGTTCTTATATACTTCATCAAGATAAACCAGCTCAACCTTACCCTTTTTTCTGTGATATGAGCGACATTTGTTGATGGTAGCTTTGATTATGTAGGCTTTCTCATGCTCTTTGTCAGTAAAACTGAGATTGTTTTTCACAAGGCTTATGAAAACTTCCTGAGCAATATCCTGAGAGTCAGCCATGTTACCTGTGTGCTGATATGCTATGCGCAGGATGGTGTCAGAGTATGTGTTGACTATACTGCTGATTTCGTTTTGCTCCATAATCTCATCCTCCTTTCACCATTAACACGCAAAAAGCAGCTATTTTGTTGCATTATATCAAAAATATTTTATATTTAACAGCATAGATTTATTTTCCGCATATAAGCAACTGCCAAAAAATGATTGAAAATACTTTTCCTTTGTGGTATAGTCTAGTTACTTTGTAAAAAGGTAGGCTCGTTATGAAAGAAGAAAAAAAGAAAGCGCGTCGCATAGCGTTTTTCGTAACTTTTATATTGTTGATTTTGGTGGTTGTGGGAACGCTTGTTTTTGACCACTATATGACATCGATACAGTTTGATTTGATAGGTATGATAATTGGCCACGCTCTGGGATTTGTGCTTATGTACCTCGTGATTTATCACTTTTTGAAGCCTGAAGAGCCGACACAGCCTGTGGACCACAATATATATTAAAAGTAAAAGCTCGGGTATAAACTCCCGAGCTTTCTGTTTGTAAAAAATTATTTGATTTTTCTAGCTTCGATGTAGTAGCGCTTGTCGTGAGCGTGACCCATCGAGAAAGTTTTTCGAGGCAATGAGCCGTCAGCACTAACAGCAGGGAAGAGGTCGTCTTTTCCCATACCCTCGAAGATAAATCCGAGTGTGTTGTCCTCTTTGCAAAGGTCATACACAACCTGCTCGCCGTGGATATAGTCGATTTTGACCTCAGGATGTGCCTTTAAGTACTCATCAATGAAAACCTGCAAAGTTCCGACAGGGAGCTTGGCTGTTGCTTTGACTGTGATGTGTTCGCTACCATTTTTGGTGACACATTCGTAGTCGTGGGTATCATCGCCTGCAGACACAGCGTGAGCCTCCATGAATTTTGTCATGAAATCCTCAACATCAATGTTGAACATAACTCTGTAGATAGGCTCAAACTCGATTGAGTTATCGTGGATGTTCACGATTTCAACGAGAGCGTAGCGGTTTTGCTCGGTAGGATTGAGGCGGTAGCACTCCTTAGCTGTAGCGAGTGAGTGGTTACCGTCGCCTACTGCAAAGAGCATATCGTTGTCACCATTAAGCAGGCTCTCAAGAGCATCCTGCACGAGAGTCTGAGCATCTTTGTCGATGAAGTAACCCTCAATATGGCCGCCACCTTGCATAAGCTCAAAGTCATAAGCTTTCTCAAAGTCTGCCTTTTTGTTTGTGAGAGGTTCGATAACCTTTCTTTCCTTATCATCAATCAACAGCATAACGTGAGGCATCTCGAGTGGTGCGTCCTTGCGGATAGCAACGCGTGGTGGGATACGCTCAAGAACTGTCTGCTCTGTTGCACGGATGAGTGCGTTTGAGCCTTTGTTGTAGTCGTAGTCCTCAAGGTCGATAACACCAACGATACCGAGTCTCTTGGTGTTATTTGACTCACGCTCAACATAAATCATAGCGTTTTCATAAGTCTCGAAAACACCGTTATCGAGGTAGCTTTTCATATTCTCGTTAATTGAATTGATAGCGTTTGAATTATCCTCGCTTAAGTAAATCTCAGGCAAAATAATGTTGAGAGCAGATGGATTATTTCCAACGATGTTCTTCACATCGTCCCAGTATTTTTGTTCGCTTGTGTACTGGTCGCACGCAACAACCGACCATTTATCGAAATTTTCCTTTGGCAAAAGGATATCAGCATTGTTAAAATGATATTTCATAGTATACCTCCTAAGTTTACTATACTAAAGTGTATCACAAAGGAGCTGTGTGTGCAACAACTTTGTGTCATCCCTTGCAAAAATGCATGAAATTTGATAAAATATAAATGGTGATAAAATGAAAAAACTTATTATGACTGATCTTGACTGTACATTACTCCCTATGGATCAGGATTTATATATCCAGAAATATGTGCACGAAATCGCAAAGCTGTTCAATGAACGAGGATTTGACGGTAACGCTATCGCAAAGGCAACGATGAAAGCAAGCTTTATGATGGCGAAAAATGACGGAAGCAGAAGCAACAAGGAAGTCTTTGAACAGGCGTTTGCTTCGCTTATGGGCGAAGGAGCACATGAGCTGATTGAGATTTTTCCTGAGGTTTACGGCGATCGATATAATGTTATCAAAGAAGTCACAAGTGTCAATCAGTATGCGAAAGAAATCGTAGAACTTATGAAGCAAAAGGCGGAGCATATCGTTGTTGCAACCCAGCCGATGTTCCCTATTGAAGCTGTGAAAAAGCGCCTTTCTTGGACTAATCTTTCTGATGATATGTTTGACTTTGTGACAGTTTATGACAACTGCTCATTCTGTAAGCCAAATCCACTTTATTATAAAGAGATTATGGAGCGATTTGGTGCCACCCCTGAAAATTCGCTTATGCTCGGCAACGATGTTTCTGAGGACATCCTGCCGTGTGAAGCTATCGGGGTTGATACTTTCCTTATCACTGACGGCCTCATCAACACTAAAAACTATGATATAAGCAATCTCAGAAAAGGTTCATACCCCGATTTGATTGAATATCTGAAATCCCTGTAACAGAAAACGCACCGTGAAAGCGGTGCGTTTTTTTCATTTATACAAACCTTGTTTTGTTTTTCATATCGTCGATTTGTATGAAGTTTTCGATGTAGTCGAGAATACGCTCAACATCATTACTGACAAAGAACAGGTCGAGGTTTTCTTCTCTCAAGAATTTCTGTTTAACGCCATTTTGCAGAAACTCAACGAGATGGTCATAGTAGCCGTTTGAGTTGAGTATGGCAATCGGCTTTTTGTGGCGGTCGAGTGAACGCAGGGTGAGAATTTCGAAAAACTCCTCAAAAGTTCCGATGCCACCAGGGGTGACGATAAACGCGTCGCTCATTTCTTCCATAAGCTGTTTACGCTCACGCATTGTGTCAGTGAAAATAAGCTCGTCGCATTTGTCGTACAAAATGCCGTCAACATTGAAAAAGTTCGGAGAAATTCCAACGATATATCCATTCTCGTCTTTTATTCCTCTGGCTACAGCTCCCATAAGTCCGCTTGCACCACCACCAAAAACGAGTGAGTGACCTCTTTTGCCCATAGCTTTGCCTAACATTTCGCCGTGAATGATGAAACTTTCATCAATTTCATATGATGCGGCTCCGTAAACACAGATTTTCATTTTTCACCTCATACGCACATCTCAAAGATGTTCTCGATGTCTTTCTGATTAAGGTCAATGAAGCCGTGCAACGTTGCGTCTTCGCACGCTTTTTTCGCCATAATAGGGAAGTCCTCGCGCTTGATACCAACTTCAGTAAATGTACTTTGAAGTCCCATTGTATCAAACAAGAAGCTTGACAACATTTCGATTGCTTTATTCGCGATTTCCATTTTCGGTAACTTCTTGTCGATATCAAAGACGTTCACACCAAAAGAAACATACTTGTCAACGTTATTTTCGTTGAGCGCGTATTTCAAAAATCTTGGGGTGAGAATCGCAAGACCCAAGCCATGAGTTATATCATAAATTGCCGAGAGCTCGTGTTCCATCGGATGACAGCTCCATTCGTGCTGTTTTCCACCTGTCACAAAGGTGTTGATAGCCCATGAGGATGCCCACATAAGGTTAGCTCGAGCTTCGTAGTCATCAGGATGCTCGAGTGCGACTTCACCGTATTTGATGACAGTTTTGAGCAGACCCTCCATAACTGTGTCGAGCATAAAAAGGTCGTTTTCTCTTGCGAAGTATACTTCTAAGATATGGCTGATGATATCAGCACAACCGCAGGCTGTCTGGTATTTGCTCACCGAGTAGGTGAGAGTTGGGTCGAGGAAAGACGCTTTTGGAAGAAGTGGCTTTGCAAGGCGACCGATTTTGTCTTTTGTTTCAGGGTTAGAGATAACACCGCCACAGTTCATCTCGCTTCCTGTTGCAGAAAGAGTGAGGATAGTGAGCACAGGCAGAGCTTCGTCAACTGGTGCCCAGTCAGAAAAGAAATCCCACGCATCGTGCTCAACTTTTGCAGCAGCCGCAATCCACTTGGTGCAGTCGAGAGTTGAACCGCCACCAACAGCAAGAAGTACATCGATGTTGTTGTCCTTACAAATCTGCGCTCCCTTTCGTACTGAGTCGATTCGAGGATTTGGCTCAATTCCCGAAAGCTCAAAAATCTCACAACCAGCATCGTTTAGCTGAGCTAGAACTGTGTCATAAAGTCCGCTTTTCTTGATAGAACCTCCGCCATAGCACAAAAGAACTTTCTTGCCGTAATTTTTGAGTTCAGTTGAGAGGTTTGAAACGGCATCTTTGCCGAAATAAATCTTTGTAGGTACACTGTAGATGAAGTTGTTCATAGCATCCTCCTTAGAATGAGTGAAGTTTGTCAAATCTAGTTTTCGAACTGGCTGTTGTAAAGCTCAGCGTAAAATCCGCCCTGAGCGAGCAACTCGTCGTGGGTGCCAACCGAGTCGATGTCTCCGTCTTTTAGCACGAGAATGACATCGGCATTTTTAATTGTTGAGAGTCGGTGAGCGATAACGAACGATGTTCTGCCTTTTGTGAGGTCATCCATAGCTTTCTGGATGATGCGCTCGGTTCTCGTGTCGACCGAACTTGTCGCTTCATCAAGAATGAGAAGCGGAGCGTTCTCGATCATAGCTCGAGCAATAGTGAGCTGTTGCTTCTGACCTTGCGACAGCGAAGTTTTTTCGTCGAGGACGGTATCGTAGCCGTGAGGAAGAGCGTGGATAAAATGATGGATAGAAACCGCCTTGCACGCTCTTACGATTTCTTCGTCGGTTGCATTTTGTTTTGCATACTTGAGGTTGTCTTTCACGGTTCCCTCAAATAGCCAGGTATCTTGTAGCACCATACAGAACAGGTCGTGGACATTTTCTCTTGTCAGCGTGTCGATAGGCACATCGTCAATGAGAATCTGACCTGCGTTTGTTTCGTAAAAACGCATCAGCAGGTTAACAAGAGTTGTCTTTCCTGCGCCTGTCGGACCGACGATAGCGACCTTTTGGCCGGCTTTGACTTTGAGCGAAAAGTCCTTGATTATATCTTTGTCTTTATTATATCCGAATTTAACGTTTCTGAATTCAACATCGCCTTTGACATGCTCGAGCTTTGTTGTTTTGTGAGCTTCGTTGCTTTGCTCAGCAGACTCAAGATATTCGAAAACTCGCTCGCTTGCTGCAGCTGTTGATTGGAGCGCGGTGAGTGCCTGAGCTATCTGGCTAAGCGGATTTGTGAAAAGTCTTACATAGAGCATAAAAGCAACGATAACACCAAAACTGATGTGACCGTTTATCGCAAGCGCGGCACCAATAACACATACCGCAACATAAGAAAGGTTCGACACAAAATGCATTATCGGTTGCATAAGTCCTGAGAGTGCGGTTGCCTTGAATGCGCTGTCTCGCAGATGGCGATTGATTCGGTCGAATTCTTCTTTGGCTTCTTTTTCAGCGTTGAATGCCCTGACAACAAGATGCCCCGAGTAAATCTCTTCAACATGACCGTTGATAGCGCCGAGGTGGCGTTGCTGACGGGTGAAGTGCTTTTGAGAGTGTTTCATAATAACGCTGGTCGAAACAAAGCCGATAGCTGAACACAGCACAGCTGTGAGTGCCAGAATATAGTTTGTGACAAACATCAGGATGAGTGAGCCGAAAAGCAGTATGACATTTGATACGAGCATACCGATGCTCTGGTTGAGTGACATTCCGATTGTGTCAACGTCGTTTGTGATTCTTGAGAGCAAGTCGCCGTAGCTGGTTTTGTCGAAGAAGCTAAGTGGCAGTCGGTTTGTTTTCTCGATGATATCACGTCTTAGTTTAAATGACAGCTTTTGGGTGAAAGTTGCCATGATGAAGTTTTGAGAAAATCCGAGCAGAAAACTTATGAAGTACAGCGAAAGAGTCAGCACACACAGCTTTGTCACTGCGTCTAAATCAATCGTGGTTTTAAGCCCCTGAGTGATGAGGTCGGTGATGTTGCTGAGTATTTTTGGACCTATAAGTGAGATGAGCGTGCTCAAAAGTGCACACAAAATCGCTATAATAACAATAGGAACGAATTTTCTGCAGTAGTCAATGAGTTTTGAAAAAGTTTCATTGAAATTCTTCGGCTTTTCGCCGTGGAATTTTCCTCTGCCTACAGGCCCTTTGTGGTTGACAGGAGGCTGTTTTGAATTTATACCGATTGGGCTTTTCTTTTTATCAGGCATTGTCAATCTCCTCCTGTGATAATTGTGAAAGAGCGATTTCTTTGTAAACCTGACAGGATGAAAGAAGCTCTTTGTGTTTGCCTTTGCCGACTAGTCTGCCTTCGTCGAGCACAAGAATCAGGTCAGCATCTTTGATAGTGCCGATTCGCTGAGCTACAATGATGTTGGTTGTATCTTTGCACTCCTCTTTGAGCGCTTTGCGCAGAGTTTTGTCGGTTTTGTAGTCGAGCGCAGAGAAAGAGTCGTCAAAAATAAGTATCTCAGGTTTTCTGCATAGCGCCCTTGCAATACAAAGTCTCTGGCGCTGACCACCCGAAACGTTAGTGCCTCCTTGAGTGATATCAGACTCATAACTATACGGCATTTTCTCAACGAAATCCTGAGCTTGTGCGATTTTTATCGCTTGTCTGATATCTTCTTCACTGTAAGTGTTTTTACCATTTGAACCGAACGCTACGTTTGAGCTGACTGTTCCTGAGAAAAGGAGGGCTTTCTGCGGAACAACGCCGAGAATGTTGTGCAGATCTTCGAGTTTGTAGTTTCTTACATCAACTGAGTCAATGAGCACCTGACCATCTGTGCAGTCATAAAAACGAGAGATAAGGTTGACGAGTGTGCTTTTTCCGCAACCTGTCGAGCCGATTATGGCAACAGTTTCGCCCTTTTTCGCAGAAAAGGAAATATCAGATAGTACATAGTCGGACGCATCAGGATACCTGAAGCTGACATTTTTGAATTCAACCATGCCTGTGATATCCTTTTTGTTTATATCAAAGTCACCGTCAAGGATAGTAGGCTTAGTGTCGATGACTTCGTTGATACGCTTAGCGGCAACAACGGCACGTGGAGCCATAATGAATATCATATTGAGTACCATAAACGACATGATAACGTGCATCGCGTACTGTGAGTAAACAACCATCTGTGAAAATGTGTTGAGTCTGTCTGCACCCACAGCTTCGTTGATGATAAACGCGCCGACAAAGTAGATGATGATTGTCATTGAGTTCATGATGGTCATCATCGATGGTCCCATAATTGACATAACGCGATGGGCTGTGAGGTTGTTTTTTGTCAGCTCTTCGTTTGCGATTTTGAATTTTTCTTCCTGATAGCTTTCTGCGTTGTATGCGCGGACTACCCTCAGACCTGTGAGGTTTTCTCTTGTTATACGGTTGATGTTATCTGTGAGAGTCTGGATACGCTTGAATTTTGGAAGCGCAAAGAAATAGCAGATAAGAAGCACTATACACAGCACAACGACACAAAGTGCAGTTGTCAGCGTCCACTCAACGTGTTTGCTACTGATTTTGGTAATAGCCCATATGCTCATCGCAGGAGCCTTGATTATAGCCATCATACCAAAAACAATGATGTTCTGCACCTGAGTGACGTCGTTAGTAGAACGGGTGATGAGAGATGCTTCGCTGAAGTGATTCATCTGCTCGAGCGAGAACGACTCAACTTTGTCGTATAGCTTTTCTCGTACACTCCACGAGTAGTCAGCCGCTACCTTGGCTGACAAAAATGTGACTACTACTGCTGTCACAAGGCTGAGCAGGGTGCACAGCATCATTTTTGCACCTGCAAGAACTATAGCTGAAAGCTCACTTCCCTGAGTCTGAGTGAGCATTGTTATCTCTGACATATAGTCGGGGATTTTCAGCTCCAGCCACACCTGAGCGAGTATGCTCAAGGCGTTGAGTATTACATAGATAATGCTTCGTTTTGAAAAATGCTTTACTATGTGTCCCATTTGAATCCTCCGTATTATATATGTAAGCTTATTATATTTATTATTATACCAAAAACAAGAAATTTGTGCAATGAAAGGCTTTTTGGATTTTGTTTTTTGTAGAGTAAGCCGAATTTTGCAGGGAAATGTTGAACATTCAACTTTTTGGTGCTATACTGTCAAAGAAATTGAGGTGCAATAAATGGTACATATTTTATATAACCCGAGTTCAAACTGCGGTAAGAATTTTGAAGAAACATTAGTAAAAGCGAAAGAATACTTCAAAAATGAGGAAGTTGTCGCTGAAAATATCCTTGAGATTGAAGATGCAAAAAGCTATCTTACAGGTATCGGTGTTACCGACAAGATTGTCCTTGTTGGTGGTGATGGTACACTCAGCATCACTTGTAACAAGCTTCGAGGTGTAAAGCTTAAAAACGAGATTTATCTTTTCAGAGCAGGAACCGGAAATGACTTTATGCGTGATGTGTGCGATGAAGAAGATCAGGTTGTTTGTCTCAACAAATATATGGAAAACCTCCCTGTGGTGACTGTAAATGGTAAGGAACACCTTTTTATCAACAATGTAGGTTACGGTATTGATGGTATGGTGTGCGAAAAAGGCGAGGAACTAAGAAAACAGGGTAAAAGCGAAATCAACTACACAACTCTTGCGATAAAGCTTTTGCTTACAGCGTACAAGCGACACAATGCTAAAGTCACCGTTGACGGTGTGGTGCACGAATTCAAAAATGTATGGATGGCTCCTGTTATGAACGGTAGATTTTATGGCGGCGGAATGATGCCTTGTCCAAATCAGGACAGAAACGGCGACGAGCTTTCTGTTTGTATTATTCACGACACAAACGCATTGCAGACTTTGATGATTTTCCCTTCTATCTTCAAGGGCGAACACATCAAGCACAAGGCTAAGGTTACAGTTTTGAAGGGCAAGAGCATTGAGGTTGAGTTTTCAAAGCCTCAGGCTGTGCAGATTGACGGCGAAGTTATCCCGAATGTGGAGAAAATCAGCACAAAAAAGTTTGAAAATGCTGACAAACGAGATGAAAAAATGTTATCAACAAAAGCATAAAATTATCAGGGGTTTCGTAAAAGAAACCTCTTTCTTTTTGTATTCGGTATATAAATTTGTGCAAATCGACAATTCCAATATCTTTTAATTGAGCAAAAGGGCAAAATTAAACTTGTTTTATTGACTTTGATTTTGTGTTGGTGTAAAATTTACAGATATACAAAATAAGGAGGGTCCCATTTATATGGAAAACTATCTTGTAATTGCGACCTTTGTCGGTGCTATCTTGGCGATTGTTTTTGCTGTTATTATGGCAAAAAGAGTTTTCAAGTTCGATGAAGGCACAGAAAAAATGAAGAAAATTTCTGCTTCTATCCGTCAGGGAGCTAACGCTTACCTCAAAAGACAGTATACAATTGTAGCTGTGTTCTTTGTTGGTATGTTCGTTATCCTTTGCGCGATGGCTGCGTTTAAAATGCTCACATGGTATGTACCATTTGCGTTTGTAACAGGTGGTCTGTTCTCAGGTCTTTCGGGATTTGTTGGTATGAAGATCGCTACAGCATCAAACGCAAGAACAGCGAACGCTTGTCGTCAGGGTCTCAACCGCGGTCTCAGAATTGCGTTCTCAGCAGGTTCAGTTATGGGCTTTACTGTTGTAGGTCTCGGACTTCTCGATATCTCAATCTGGTTCTTCCTGCTCAAGTACGTTTTCGGTTGTACAGCTTCTGAAATCACAAGCGCAATGCTCACATTCGGTATGGGTGCTTCATCAATGGCGTTGTTTGCTCGTGTTGGTGGCGGTATCTTCACTAAGGCTGCTGACGTTGGTGCTGACCTTGTTGGTAAGGTTGAAGCAGGCATCCCTGAGGATGACCCAAGAAACCCTGCTTGTATCGCTGATAACGTAGGCGATAACGTTGGTGACGTTGCAGGTATGGGTGCTGACCTTTATGAGTCATATGTTGGCTCTATCATCTCAGCATCAGCTCTGGGTGTTGCTGCTTTCTCTAACCTCCACGACGGTTCATACGGCTTCAAGGCTATGGCTATCCCTATGCTTATTGCCGCTGTTGGTATTTTGTGCTCTATTTTAGGTACATTCTTCGTTCGTACCAAGGAGAACGCTGACCAGAAAACTCTTCTCAAGGCGCTTTCCCGCGGTACTAACTTCTCAGCTATTTTGATTGGTATTATTTCTTTACCACTTGTTCTTGTTACACTTGGCAAAGCTAACATTGGTTTCTACTTTGCTATTATCGCAGGTTTGCTTGCAGGTGTGCTCATCGGTCTTTCAACTGAGTATTTCACATCTGATTCATACAAGCCAACCAAGAACCTTGCTTCAAAGTCAGAGACAGGCTCTGCTACAATCATCATCGGCGGTTTAGGTCTTGGTATGCTTTCTACTGTACTTCCTATCATCATCGTTGGCGCTTGTGTACTTGTTGCTTACTTCGTATCACAGGGTAGTCTCACAGAAGCAAACGACGCAACAGCTGGTCTCTATGGTATTGCACTTGCTGCTGTTGGTATGCTTTCAACACTCGGTATCACACTCGCTACTGATGCGTACGGTCCGGTTGCTGATAACGCAGGCGGTATCGCTGAGATGTCAGGTCTCGAGCCTGAAGTAAGACAGAGAACTGATGCGCTTGATTCACTTGGTAACACAACTGCTGCTACAGGTAAGGGTTTTGCTATCGGTTCAGCTGCTCTCACAGCGCTCGCACTTGTTGCTTCATACATCGAGAAGGTTCAGGAAGTAGGCGCAGATGTATCATTTGAAACATTCACAGTTATGGATCCACTCGTACTTGTAGGTCTTTTCATCGGTGCTTGCTTACCATTCGTATTCGCAGCGCTCACAATGGACGCTGTAGGTCGTGCTGCTCAGTCAGTAGTTATCGAAGTAAGACGCCAGTTTAAGTCTATCAAGGGTCTTATGGACGGCAAGGCTGACGCTGACTATGCAAGATGCGTTGACCTTTGCACAAAGTCAAGCTTGAAGGAAATGATTCTCCCAACTATCGTTGCTATTGTGACACCTGTTGTTGTTGGTATGATTTTAGGTGTTAAGGGCGTAGTTGGTATGCTGGCAGGTGCTACAGTTACAGGCTTCCTGCTCGCAGTATTTATGTCAAACTCAGGCGGTGCTTGGGATAACGCTAAAAAGTATATCGAGTCAGGTGTACATGGAGGTAAGGGTTCTGACCAGCACAAGGCTGCTGTTGTTGGCGACACAGTCGGCGACCCATTCAAGGACACAGCAGGCCCATCAATTAACATCCTCATCAAGTTGCTCTCTATGGTATCTATCGTATTCGCAGCTTTGGTTGTTAATTTCTCAATCTTTGGTTAATAAAATAGCAGAATATACAAACAGCGTGTGGGTTTTTCTACACGCTGTTTTTTGTTATGTGTTGAAAATGGGATTTCATAGGTATATACTTTGATTAGATAATAAAGAATGGAGGTATTATTATGAATAATTTCAAAAAATTTATTTCTGTAGTGCTTGCACTCATAATGATGCTGAGCGTTTTCAGTATTACTGCTTTTGCAAGTGATGTTGAGGCACTCGAGCCTGTTGCGAGCGTGCTCAATTTTGATGCTAACTCTACAGGTTGGAAAAACTTCAAGAAAGTATTCTGTCATATCTGGGTGTATGGTGGCGACTCATTTTATGCTTGGCAGTCAAAGGCTGAAGCTTGCAAAGATTCAGATGGCGATGGAATATGGACATACGACCTGGACAATAAGGGAGTGGTTCTCGAAGAGGGTCAGCTCTACGCTGTTATATTCTCAAACGAAAATGGTTTGCAGACATATAACCTGCTTTTTGATAACACAGTTGTTGGTGACACAGCTTATTGTGACGGCACATTTTTCGAAAACCCTGAGGATAGCACAAAGTCAGCTCAGGCGGCTTTCTGGAGAAATCAGGACAAGACTGTTTTCGGTCCTGAAATGTGCGTTACATCTATCGGTAATGTAGTCGGTACTTGTGTTCCGAAAACCACAACAACCAAGGCTATGTTCGAGGATTTTCTCGTTAATAAACTCGAGAACACAAGAACATACTCGGGCAAAGCTGACCAGCAGATTATTGATGATACTGCTCAGGCTTTAGGTCTTTATCTCGAAACTGTCAAGAGCAGTATATATAAGACAGGGGTAATAGTTGAGTGGAAAAGCTCAAAGAGTGTCCTCACAAAGGCTACACCTGACCAGGCTGAAAAAGATCCTGAGGGAACATTGGATTCTACACCGGATCAGCCTTGTGTCAAACCTGATCACGGGATGACAGATGGCAACGTTCTTCATTTTGATACTAACACAACCGAATGGACAAACTACAAAAAAGTTTTCTGTCATATCTGGGAGTATGGTAGCGACTCGTTTTATGCTTGGCAGTCTAAAGCTGAAGCTTGTGCGGATGATGACGGCGACGGCGTCTTTACATATGACCTTGATTTGAAGGGGATTGTACTCGAAGAAGGTAAGTTCTACGGAGTTATCTTCTCAAATGAGAACGGTGTGCAGACCTACAACCTCCTGTTTGATACAACAGTTTTAGGCGATACAGCTTACTGTGATGGTGTTGTTGAGCAAGACAGCCCCGAGGACAGCTCAAAGGAAGTGTTGTTTGCTTACTGGTGCAATCAGGACAAATCAGTTTTCGGTCCTGAGATGGCTATTGACTCAGTCGGAAGAGTTATTGGCACAGCAGTACCTGCATATTTATACGAAAAGCACAATGTGAAACTTGAGATGTTCGAAGATTTTCTCATTCACAAACTTGAATACGCAAGAATGTATTGGGGTAAGGCTGACCAGGAGATTATCGATGATGTAGCTTTAGCCCTCGGTTTCCAGCGTTTAGAAGTTATATTTGCAATTTCTGAGACAGGTGTTGATACAAGCTGGAAAGCAGAAGACAGTGTCCTCGAAGAGGGTATCGATAAACCTGGTGTGCAACCTGGCGAGAATGATACAACTAAGATTTTGGGTGACGTTGACCTCGATGGTAAAGTGACAATCTTAGACGCTACAACTATCCAGATGGTGCGCGCTAGTATTATGGACTTTGCTAACGATACAGCGGAAGCTAGTGCTGACTTTGACGGTGACGGTGTTATCTCTGTTATGGATGCAACAACCATCCAGCTTACTCTTGCAGGACTTATCTGAAATAGGGTTTAGAAAATATTATTTCCAATACAAAACGGCACATCTGATATTCCGTCAGATGTGCCAAATTTTTAGCTATTTTTCTGTATAAGAAACACGAAATTCGAACACTCGTTCGAATAATTCTCTACGCGAATTAACAATTACACGCTGTAAACTTTTATATTCGTATAGGAATTAACGATGAATAAACTGTAAGTGAGTATATAAAGGTGTAACTGGAAGTGTGAGGTATCTTCTGCTAAAATATAATTGTAAGATAAAGTTATCAAATTACTTTCATATAAATATTTTAGGATTTTTTGAAGGAGGATTCATCTATGCGTATCAATGTTATCGGCGAACAGGTTTCGGACAAAATCGTGAGAATGTATGTAAACGAGCTTCAAAAAGCTCACCCTGAGAAAAAGATATCCTCAGTTGATATCATAGTCGAAGGGGACTTCCTGAAAATCAAGTGCGAGTACGAGAAACTCGATTGTATCGCTTGAAGGGAAGAAAAGGTTGAAAAAACCTGAAAACGGAGCGCTAAGGTACAGCGCTCTGTTTTTTTGTGTTGAAATTGAGTTCAAAATTAGTTATACTAATACAAAATGTTTTTTGGAAAATGGAGGATTATATGATAATTCTAAATATACTATTATTGCTCTTAGGCTTTGTGTTGCTTATCAAGGGCGCTGATTTCTTTGTTGACGGAAGTTCATCTGTCGCAAAACTGTTGAAAGTACCGTCGGTCGTTATTGGCCTTACGATTGTAGCTATGGGAACGAGTGCTCCTGAAGCGGCGGTCAGCATCACAGCGGGACTATCGGGTAGCAACGAGATAGCTATCAGCAACGTTGTCGGTTCCAATATCTTCAATATGCTTATGGTTGTCGGCGTATGTGCTGCTATCAAGCCGTTTGAACTTAACAAAACTATTCTGAAAAGGGATTTTCCTTTGAATATATGCGCATGTGTTATCCTGTGTGTTATGATGATTCTGGGAAAAGTCCTCGGACGTGTGGACGGAATTCTTTTGTTGTTGATAATGATATCATATATCATCTTTCTTGTTATCTCAGCTATCAAAAACCGTGAGGAAAGCAGTGATGAGATAAAAACTCTGCATCCTGTTTTGAGCATTGTTTACATAGTGCTCGGACTTGCGGGCGTTATTTTCGGCGGAGACTTGGTTGTTGATAACGCAACTGTTATCGCGAAAGCTGTCGGATGGAGCGAAACTTTCATCGGTCTGACAATCATCGCTATCGGCACCTCACTTCCTGAGCTTGTCACAAGTGTTGTTGCATCGAAAAAGGGAGAGGAAGGCTTGGCGTTGGGTAACGTCGTTGGTTCAAACTTGTTCAACATTATGTTCATTCTCGGTCTTTCAAGTTCAATCTCACCGATTGCAGTTGATTCTCGCGCAATAATTAACGCTGTGTTGTTGCTTGTTATGACAATTGCTATGTATGTGCTTTGTGTAAGCAGTAAAAAGCTTTCCAAAGTGGCAGGTTTTTCGATGGTTGCGGTTTATGCTATATATACCTTATATCTGCTTTATGTCGGCTAAATGATAAAAGTAAAGGGCTGTCTCTTCTGAGACAGCCCTTTTTTATGACTTGAAATGTTTTATCTGGTTTTGAGTTCACCGATACCAAGATTGTCTTCAAATTCAGCGAGATATCTCTGAATCATAGTAGCGTCCATAATTGTGACGATACCGTCAGGGTCAGTATCAGCAGCATCTTTGTCGAAGTTCTCAACCTCAAATTCAGCCATAATCATCTGGATGTATGTTGCATCTACGATAGTGATTTTGCCGTCGCGGTCAGAGTCGCCGAGCATATATGTTTCAGCACTTGCACAGATGTTGTCAGCCTTGTCGAGTACGAAGTAGTCGTACTGAACATTGTTGTCAGGATAATATTGTTCAGAACCGTAAGTATGTGTATCCTGTGACATATTTGAGTCATAATTGTTAGCCTTGTCGAACTTGACAACGATTTCGTGATCGCCTGCTTCAAGGTCGATGAGCAGGTGTGTACTTGTCTGGAAGTTGTAATTTACAACAGGGAATACAAGTGCGCCTACATCCTTGCCGTCAACGAATACTGAACGGATAGCAGCATTTGAGCAAGAAGTTGGGTCGTTTGAGCTGTTGTCGTTGTAGCAAGCCCAGAAGAGGTACTGACCAGCTTCTTTGATGTTTGTCTTGATAGTGAGAGATCTGTCGTAACTACTTGAGAAGGTGTCGTTGACAACCTTTTTGCCTTCAACTGTTGTTGTGCCAAGGCCGTTGAGAGTGCAGCTTTCAGCTTCAATCTTGATTCTGCTTGGACTTACAACGATAGGTCTGGACATTTCACTCCATACACCGTCTTTTGATACAACAACTACGCTGTATGCACCATAAACGCTAGGGTCGATTGTGTAAGAGTTCTTCTGAACATCGATATACTCTGAGCCTGTCCATACCTTGTATGTACAGCCTGACTGAGCACCCCAAGAAAGGATGTTGCCCTTGAGTGTAGCAACCGGCATTTTTGGAGAGATGACGTGGTTCTTAGCATCGTTGAGATTTACAGTTTCGTCTGCATATTCATTAGCTTTTTCCTGAACAACGATGTCAATCTTATACTCGCCTGAAGCACCGAATGGCAGAGTGTAGGATGTGCCTACGTTTTCACCATTAACTGTGATAGAAACGATTTCGCTACCCTTACCTGTGAGTGAGAGGTCGATTGTAGCATCACAGTATTTGAAGTTATCAATGTAGAACGGACCTTCCATCCACTGTGGAACATAAGGCTCGAATGTGATACCGTCAGTATCATAAATCATACCGAAAAGTAACTTGTAGTAACCTGAAAGTGTAGCGGCGATAGACCATAACTGGTGGTTAACGTGGATACCCTCACCTGTTGTGAAGTCTACAACTTCTTTATTAACAAGAGAAGTTGCCGCTGCAGTGATACATGAGTTCCAGATTTCTTCAGAAAGCTCATCGTAGCCGTGCTGTGCACCTGCGAGCATAAGCTGAGCTTCCCAACCTGGCCATACGCCACGGTTGTGATAAATTCTGTCTTTGTGCTCGAGGTCACCCTGCTTGTTAGGGTAAACAACGTTAGCACCATAAGTAACGAGTGGATAGTTTTCTGCGATAGAATCGAGCTGTTCTTCACTACCGATACCAAACCACAGAGCATAGCCGTTAGCAATACAATCAATCTTGTATGCAAGTGGAGCGCCCATGTAGCTTGGATATTCCCAAGCTGCGTATGCGCCGAGTTCATCATGCCAGAGTCTTGTTGTTACAGCCTCGTAAAGTGCGTCGTACTTTTCCTGTAAGTACTTGCCGTCTTCTTTGCCGAGTATTTCAGCAGTCTGAATCATTCTCTGGAGAACGCCGAGATAAATAAGGTTAACGCTGGCTGCCTTGCCCTCAGCGATATTAGCAAGAGATTCCTCAACCTCGTTGCCCATCCAGTCAGGATATGTCTGTGAACGCCAGTCGAGACCGCAAGTCTCGCCCTTCATAAGGCCTGATTCGCTATCCCATACTGTGTTGTAGTCCTGCTTGATGTTATCTAAACAGATGTCGTAGAAATATTCAAGAACAGACTCGTCGCCTGTTGAGAGGTAGATTTCCCATACTGAAAGGTATGTGATGATTTTGTCAGTAGAAACAGGGTATGAACCGCCAGTACCTGTATCTTCTTCGAATACTTTGAAGCCGTTGAAGTGAACAACCTTTTCCTTAGCACAGTTGAGAGAGATTTCAGGGTAGATAGCAGCGAGAGAGAATTCACAAGCCATAGCTGTATCTCTTGTCCAAACCTTTCTCCAGGTTTCACCTGTGTAGAAAGCAGTACCGAATTCAGATTCGAACTTGTTGATAACTGTTTCTTCCATTGAGAGGTTGTACACAGCCTCAGCGAGTGGAGTGTTAGGAGCGCGGAAAACAGGCATATCAGATGTCTTTTTAACCTGATTCCATGTTTTAGCTGTACCTGAAGTTGTTGAAGTGATAGAAGTTGGGGAGTTAACTGTTACAGTACCTTTTGTATCAACGATACCATCTGGTGAAAGTGTGTATGAATAGCCATAAACATACTCAAGGTCAGCCTCGAACTGTGAGCTTAAGTAGTAAGCTGGAAGGCGAGAAGCCTGAGCGTAGCCGTTTTGAGCTTCGATGTTGATAGCGTTGAGTTCATCGCCAACAGCGATGAAGCGATATTTGCCTGTTGAGTTGTCAACATACCACTGACCAACTTCAGTTGATGACGCAAGAACATCAGAACCTGAAAGGTAGAGATAGTTACCGGTCTTAGCGTTCTGGATGTAGCAAACCTGAGGATCATCAGTTGGGATGAAGTTCCATGTAGTGTTAGCTAAAGAGAAGCCGGAGTCGTTGATGCTAATGTATGAGAGTTTTGAGTTTTTCTCACAAAGCACCTGATCAGCATGGTCACCCCACGCGCTTGTGATGGTGACGTCGTTCTGTGCTTTATCGAATGTGTAGATGTTCTTTGTGTCGCCTGTGAGTACAGTAGCGTTGAATGCGCCTGTGAGTGCGCTAACTTCAAAGAGAACCTGACTTTCTTCTGAAAGCTTGAGCTTTGCGTTGTCGCCACTTGGAGTAGCCCATGTCCAGTCAGCAACCGCGAATTTGTATTCGTGAGTTCCAGCAGGAAGAGTTTTCACAAGAGCGAAGTTGTTGTTGCCCATATTCTGAAGCTTGTTCTCAGCTTTTGCAGGCCACATCTCGCCATCAAAAGAACCGCGCAGATACAAATCAGCAGTAGGTGCAGTAACTGTTTCTGCGTTTACGGTGTAGGCGTTAGGGTTTACGGTGAATTTCACCAAACCGCCTTCTTTGAGTGTGAGGGTAGCGTCCTGTGAAGGAACACTCCAGTTCCAGCCATCACGAGCAACTTTGTACTTGTGAGTGCCGGCTTCAAGAGTAACAGTGATAGAGAAGGTGCCGTTACCGTTGTCAGTAAGGGCGTATTCACTGCGTTCTTCCCAGTTGTTGAACGTTCCTCGTAGATAGTAGGTTGTTGCCGCACAAGCGGACATCGGCATCAAAAGTACAGATGTCAAGAGTATAATCAGTACCAAAGAAACCGAAATCATCTTAGCGAACAATGATTTTGATGTTCTCATAGTTATACCTCCGTATATTAGTGATTATATTATATAAAAATTGATGAACATTTTCAATAGATTCAGAGAATATTACGGAACTTTTTTGTTATAAATCCAACAAAAATATTGAGCTACATAGACCTTGTGGTGAAAAGTTGCGATACCACTACCTGTAGGGTACAAAAAAAGAGGTTGCCATAACGACAACCTCTCAAAACTAAGTTTTAAATTAATTATGCTTCGAACTTCTGGTTCTTAGTGAGCGCTTTGATAACAAAGAGAGTAGCTACTGTGAGAACTACGCCGATTGGAAGCACGATGTACCAGCTCTGTACGAAACCTGCAATGATGTAGCAAACAAATGAAAGACCTGCAACAGTAACAGCATATGGAATCTGAGTAGATACGTGGTTGATATGGTCACACTGAGCGCCTGCTGATGACATGATAGTTGTATCAGAAATAGGTGAGCAGTGGTCACCGCAAACAGCACCTGCAAGACAAGCAGACATACCGATGATGAGAAGTGGGTCGCCTGACTCGAAGATAGCGTATACGATAGGTATGAGAATACCGAATGTACCCCATGATGTACCTGTAGCAAAAGCAAGAACACAAGCAACCAAGAAGATGATAGCTGGCAGGAAGTTCTGGAGCATTGGAGCCGCACTTTCCATTACGTATCTTACATAGTACTTAGCACCGAGGAGTGAAGTCATCTCTTTGAGAGCTGTTGCAAATGTAAGGATAAGGATAGCTGGAACCATAGCGATAAAGCCCTTTGGAATAGCTTCCATAGATTCTTTGAAAGTTACAACCTTTCTGATAGCTAAGAATGCGATAGCTACAACAAGAGCGATAAGACCACCCCATGGAAGACCAACCGTAGCATCTGTGTTAGCAAAAGCATCAACGAATGATGCGCCGTCTAAGATACCGCCGTTGTAAACAAGAGCGAATACGCAAACAACGATGAGAACTACTACAGGGAGAATAAGGTCGATAACCTTACCGTTAGGGTTAGCCTGTACATCTTCACCCTCCTGCTTTTCGCCACAGAAAAGGTCGCCGTACTCTTTCGCTTTGTACTCGTGCATAGCCATTTTGCCATAGTCAAAGCCCATGAAAGCGATAGCGATGATGAATACGAAAGTGAGCAGTGAGTAGAAGTTGTAAGGGATAGCTGAGATGAAAAGCTCAAGACCCTTGCCGTCCTCAGCGTAAGAAGCAACAGCAGCAGCCCATGAAGATACAGGAGCAATCATACAGATTGGCGCTGCAGTAGCATCGATGAGGTATGCAAGCTTTGAACGTGAAATCTTGTGAGCGTCTGTTACAGGGCGCATAACTGAGCCGACTGTGAGACAGTTGAAGTAGTCATCGATGAAGATGAGCACGCCGAGTGCGAAAGTAGCGAGCATAGCGCCTACTCTTGTTTTGATGTGCTTAGCAGCCCATTTGCCGAATGCGGCTGAACCGCCAGCTTTGTTGACAAGAGCAACAACGACACCAAGTTCAACAAGGAATACGAAGATACCTGCTGTGCCTGATACGGCTGAAATGATACCGTCATTTACAACAGCGTCCATAGTTGAGAGGAAAGAGAACTTTGAATAAAGTAATCCGCCTGTAACGATACCGATGAAAAGTGAAGAATAAACTTCCTTTGTGATAAGAGCAAGGCCGATAGCGATAATCGGTGGGAGTAACGCCCAAAGTGTGCCCTGAACTTCGCCTGCGCCACCGCAAGTTTCACATTCAGCACCTGCACAATCCATACAAGGAACTGTGCCGAGGTAACCGCCCGAAACAGCAGCGTAAATCAGCAAGCCAACGATTACAAGTGAAGCAATCGCAAGAACGATTTTGCTGGTTTTTGACATAAAATGTCCCCTCCTAAAAATAAATATAAAAACAAAAACCGCGGCAAGTGCCACGGTCAACGCATCGTCTAACCAAAATAGCACTCCACCATAACTTTCGGTGACAGTGTGAGACATATTCTGCATCACACCAGCCTCAAGCTTTCACGACAAGCTCAAGACTTCGGCGGTGATTCCTTTCGCACATACTGAAAACTCGTGCAATGTGTGTGTTACTGATAAGCACCGCGCCTCTATTTTTGTTTATGTACCGATTATATCAAATTTCGCCATTTCGTCAACCTTTTCAACAAAATTGTTACTGTATTTCTGAAAGGAGCGTAGGACTTAAGTTTTTTGTATCAACTTTTTTCAAAAATGTAGGGACGAACTGAGTGAGTTTAATAAACCGCACCAACTTTTTATTGATTCATTGTTTGAATGTATACTCGTTACAAACGAATAAATAACTAATAAAGCAATCCCCTTGGTGAAATTCTTGCCAAGGGGATTTTGTCTGCATATTTTATAAAACTTTATAATCTTTCCACTGGTTTATCAGCTCATATACTTGCTTTGTGAACTTCTCGAGCTCCTTGTTAGGGATTCCGTCCAAGTCTTTTGCAACTGCGTTGAGTTCGCGAGTGCTCTGGATGAGGTTATGATACAGCAGGGTGCTCTTTGAGCTTTGCTCAAAGGTCTTCCGCTCGATTCTCTTGCCCTGTGTAATGTTGATGAATTCATTACTGAGCAGGTCAAATTCAGTTCCGCTATATGGTGCAAAGGCATCATAGCCTATATCGCACAGCGTTTTTGTGAAGTTGTCTGCTGATTCTTCATCGCCGTGGTTGACGAAAACTTTGGTTGGTTTTTCTTTGAATCCTTTGAGCCACTTGATGAGTCCGTTCTTGTCTGCGTGACCACTTACGCCGATAAGCTCGCATATCTCAGCGTTCACAGCGATTTCGTCACCGAAAAGTCTCACCGAGGTTGCACCGTCGTGGATGAGTCTTCCGAGCGTTCCGTTAGCCTGGTATCCTACAAAAAGTATTGTGCATTCTTTTCTCCACAGGTTGTATTTCAGATGGTGACAAACTCGACCTGCCTCGCACATACCACTTGCTGAAATGATAACTTTCGGGGTCTGGTCGCTGTTTAACTTCATTGAGTCGGCTGTTGAGATATATGTGTGCAGATTTGAGAACAGCAGAGGGTTATCGCCGTTTTTCATAACTCCCAGGATTTCGTCATCAAGACAATCCATATCACACTGCTGATAAATACTCGTCGCTTCATTCGCAAGCGGAGAGTCAACGTATACAGGAAAGTCGCCGACTTCATTTTCAATCAGCTTTGAATTTTTGATTTCCCTGATGAAGTAGAGCATCTCCTGAGTTCTGCCCACAGCAAACGACGGGATAATCAGGTTGCCCTTGCGTTTTAAGGTGCGACGGATGTGTTCTGCCAACATATTGATGGTGTCTTGCCTGCGTTCTTCGTGGAGTCTGTCGCCATAGGTTGACTCAATCACAACAAAGTCAGCCTCATCGACATACTCAGGGTCTTTGATGATAGGTTGGTTTGTGTTGCCGACATCGCCCGAAAATACGATTTTCTTAGTAACACCGTTTTCACTTAGCCACAGCTCAACGCACGCACTACCGAGTAGATGTCCGACATCCGTGAATCTAACTGCGATGTTTTCGTCAAGCGTGATTATTTTGTTGTATTCGCATCTGCGAAAATGCCTGCACACATCTTCGGCATCGTTCAAGGTGTATAGCGGTTCAAAAAGTGTTCTTCCTGCGCGCTTGCGCTTTCGGTTCTTGAACTTAGCTTCACTTTCCTGAATGTGGGCGCAGTCCCTAAGCATAATGTTGCACAAGTTAGCGGTTTCATTGGTGGAAAGTATCTCGCCTCTAAATCCGTTTTTATAAAGTAGCGGAAGATGTCCCGAGTGGTCAACGTGAGCGTGTGTGAGGAAGAGAAGGTCGATTTCGTTTTCTGCTACAGGAAGGGGAGCGTTCTCGAAAACATTGAATCCCTGCTCCATACCACAGTCAATCAGGATGTTTTTTCCTCCGATTTCAATATAAGTACAGCTGCCCGTTACTTCGTGGGCAGCACCGATGAACATAATTTTCATAGTTAATCACCTTTTAATAAGGAAGAGTGCTGTTGCCGATGAACTCTCTGAGTAGCGAGTCGCTCGGTACAAGGCTTTCAGAAAGCGGATGAGCCTTTTCGACAATGCTCAGAAGTGCGCTTACCTCCTCGCTTTGCGGAAGAGTTTTGAGAATTTCAGGGAGCATGGTTTTGTAGATATTCAGCTCGTATGGAACGATAGTGTCGATTGAGTAGTTGCATCGTTTCATGAACGGTTTGATGAACTGCTCTTCACCCTCGTTGACGCTTTTGAACATATTATAGGTGTCAAGCGGGTCGCGGTCGCGAGTTTTGATGTCCCTGAGTGTTCTTCTGCCAAGTCGCACAACCCTTGAGCGCAGCTCGCTGTCACCATCGAAAAAGTGACTGCGTATGCTGACATAAAGTCTCGCACACTCCTCGTCAGGAATGGTGATAACCTCAGGGTTAAGCGCATGAGTGCCCTCGAAGATGATGATTTCACCCTCTTTTCGTTTGAGTGTAAGGCCTGAGAATTCTCTTTTGCAGGTCACGAAATTATATCTTGGAATGTCAACGCTGATGCAGTCGAGCAGCCCTCTCAGTTGCATATTGAGATAGTTTTTGTCAAGCCTGTTGGGAGACTCAAGGTCGAGCTTGCCGTCTTTAGCGAGTTTGAACTCTTCATCATCAAGCTCTCGAAAATAGTTGTCGAGCGAGATAGTGTGGGCTTCATAGCCCATACTGTCAAGGAGTGCTTCGAGTTTCATCGCAGTTGTTGTTTTGCCCGAGCCTGATGGTCCCGAAATGAGCACGATAGGAGCTATGTGGCTGTTTTCGATGATGCCGTGAGCGACTTTTTTTATCTGCTCGTTGTATTCGTTTTCACAAAATTCGATAAATTTTTCAGGATTATTCTTTACCTGATAATTTATGTCGTCAAGATAGTATTTCATAAAAATACCCCCTTTTTATATTTATATTTTATCACAAGAATATGCAAATAAATGTATAAAATGTAAAAAATAACAGCGGTTTTGATTCCGCTGTTTGTCGCAGTTACCCCTTGCTATCAACTTCAAGGTAACCTTCTTTGATTTTAAATTGTTTGTCACAGTTTTCGCCCTTGATAGCTTTAGCACCTAAGAGTCGGTGTTCTTTTTCACCGTCATTATATATGGTGTAAAATCCTGAAAAAGCACGCAGTATCCTTGAGGCTGTATCAAAATCGGTGTCTTTTTCAATGATGTAGTCATACTCGTCAGGACAGTCCCAGTATTCACCCTCAGTTTGCGGTGTTGCGTTGTCATAGTAATAGTCAAAATGACTCAGCAACTCCTTTGTTATATCAGGGATGAGAGCGTGCAGCTTCTTCATCAGCGATTTGTGAGTTTCGTTTTCAGCTATATCAACTGATTTCTTCAGCAGGATATCGCCCTCATCAAAGCCATCTTCCATTTTGTGAAAGGTGACGCCACTTTGAGTAATGCCGTTTAAGATAGCATAAGCTGTCGGCCACGCACCGCGACCAACCGGCAAAACTGACGGATGCAGGTTTATCATTTTGAAGTTTTCTAAAATCGGCACGCGATAGTAGTACGCCGCACAAAAAAGCGCATCAACTCCATTGTTTTTCAGCTCTTTGAGGTCGTTGAGTGTGATTTTGTCAAAAGTGATAGGGATGTTGTGCTTTTTCGCAAAGTCCGTCACCGCGCAGTTGTACTCAGTAACATTATCAACTTTATTTGAGAAAATTTTCACCACTTCACAGCCATTATCGTGTAAGCTTGAAAGAAGCGGGAAAAGCATATCAAATCCTGCGTACGCGATTTTCATACTATCACCTCTGTTTATACTATAACACAAAGTTGAATGTTTTATCAATCTTAACTTGTAACAGATATTGACTTTATACTCGCTTTGTACTAAAATGTAAGCAGAATATTATAGGAGGTTGCTACTATGAAACATATTAAGACTATCAAAACTCGTAATCTTTGCGAAAGCGCAAAGAAGGGCGGCTGTGGCGAGTGCCAGACTTCATGTCAGTCTGCTTGCAAAACAAGCTGTGGTATTGCTAACCAGAAGTGTGAGAGCACTAAGGAGAGCAAGTAATTATTAAAAGAAAAGTGCCGCTCATTTGGGCGGCATTTTTTATAGTAGCAAAGAGGAGAAATTTATGATACATCAGTATAAGTTGGGCGGATATAATATCGTTTTGGATGTCTGTTCGGGTGCTGTGCACGCGGTTGACGATGTTGCCTACGATATTATTTCGTTGTTCGAGGACGAAGACAAAGCGACCGTTATTGCAAAAATGAATGAAAAGTATGTCGGCAAAGACGATATTACAGAAAATGATATAGAAGAATGCTATGTTCAGGTTGAAGCTCTCAGAGATAACGGAGAGCTTTTTGTCAAAGACAGCTTTGAGCCGATGGCAGGCGAGCTCAAAAGAAAGACAGCAGGCGTTGTGAAAGCTTTGTGTCTGCATATTGCTCACACCTGCAACTTAAACTGTTCATACTGCTTTGCGTCTCAGGGCAAGTACTGCGGTGAGCGTGCTGTGATGAGTTTTGAAGTGGGCAAGCGTGCGCTTGACTTCCTTGTTGAGAATTCAGGCTCAAGATATAACCTTGAGGTTGACTTTTTCGGCGGTGAACCGCTGATGAACTTCGATGTTGTAAAGAAGCTTGTTGAGTACGCTCGTTCTATCGAAAAAGAAAAGGGAAAGAATTTCCGTTTTACTCTCACAACTAACGGTGTGCTCGTTGACGACGATGTTATCGAGTTCTCAAATCGCGAGATGAGTAACGTCGTTCTGAGCTTAGACGGCAGAAAAGAAGTTCACGACAGATACAGAGTGGACTATAATGGCAACGGTTCTTGGGAGAAAATCGTTCCAAAATTCCAGAAGTTCGTGCAGGCGCGAGGTAACAAGGATTACTATATGCGTGGTACTTTCACTCACCATAACCCTGACTTCCTCGAAGATATCAAAACTATGCTCGATTTAGATTTCACAGAGCTTTCTATGGAGCCGGTTGTCGGCCCTGAAGGTGAAGAGACAACCCTCACTTATGAAGATTTACCTGTCGTTATGGAGCAGTACGAAAAGTTAGCCGAGCTTATGATTAAGCGCAGAAAAGAGGGCAAGCCGTTCACTTTCTATCACTATATGATAGATTTACAGGGTGGCCCTTGTATCTACAAGCGAATTTCAGGCTGTGGTTCAGGTACTGAATATATGGCGGTTACTCCTTGGGGTGACCTGTATCCTTGCCACCAGTTCGTAGGCGACGAAAAGTTCCTGCTCGGTAACATTTTTGATGGTGTTTCTAACACAGCTATTCAAGACGAGTTTATGCAGTGCAATGTGTATTCTCGTGAAGAGTGCAAGGATTGTTGGGCACGACTTTACTGCTCAGGCGGTTGTGCTGCTAACGCATACCACGCAACAGGTTCAGTAAAGGGCGTGTACAAATACGGCTGTGAACTGTTCAAAAAGCGTATGGAATGTGCGATTATGGCAGAAGTCGACCGACTCTTAGAGGACTGATATGAACACACCTATCGTGGATTTTGTGAAAAACTACTCAGAGAGCGAGGCTCTGCGTGCTCATATGCCCGGACATAAGGGCAAGAGCGTGTTAGGGTTTGAACATCTTGATATAACCGAAATCAAAGGCGCTGATTCACTTTTTGAAGCAGACTCTATAATCAGAGAAAGCGAAAAAAACGCAAGCGACGTCTTTGGTTCACATACATTTTATTCAACCGAGGGCTCATCGCTTTGTATAAGAGCTATGATGTATCTTGTGCTCCTTTATGCTAAAGAAAACGGCAAGAGTGAGCTTGTCTTAGCCGCACGAAATGTGCACAAAACTTTCCTCTCGGCTGTAGCTTTGCTTGATATGGATGTCGAGTGGATGTACGGCGAAAGTAGCTCGTACCTCAGCTGTATCATCACACCCGAGGTTCTTGACAAAAAGCTTTCGAGTATGACTGAAAAACCTGTTGCATTTTATCTGACCAGTCCTGACTATCTTGGTAATGTCGCTGATGTGAAAGCGCTCAGCGAGGTTTGTGAAAAGCACGATGTTCTGCTTTTGGTCGATAATGCTCACGGAGCGTATCTCAAATTTATGGCTGAGTCAGCTCACCCGACCGATTTGGGAGCGACTATGTGTTGCGATTCAGCGCACAAAACGCTTGGTGTCCTGACAGGTGGAGCGTATCTTCATATTAGTGATGATGCTCCGTCGATTTTCTGTGAGAAAGCAAAAGTTTCTCTTTCGCTTTTTGCTTCAACCAGCCCGTCATATCTGATACTTCAGTCGCTTGATATGCAAAACATCCGACTTAGCGGTAGCTATCGAGAACAGCTTGCTGAGTTTGTAGAAAAAGTCGATAAACTCAAAGACAAGCTGATGGAAAATGGCTATACGCTCACAGGTGACGAGAGCCTGAAAATTTCAATCAGCACAAAAGACTTCGGTTATCTTGGATCTGACTTTGCCGAAAAGCTTCGAGAAGAGAAAATCGAGTGTGAATTCTGCGACCCTGATTTTGTTGTGTTGATGTTGACTCCTGATTTGTCAGATGATGAGCTTTCAAAGCTCGAAAACGCACTGCTTGGCATCAAAAGACGAGAGAAAATCGAAACAAAACCGCCGAAGTTGAGCGTTCCAAAGAAAGTTATGAGCATACGCGAAGCGGTATTCAGCGGTTCAAAAACTGTGAAATCTGAAGACAGCGTGGGCGAGGTGCTAGCGTCTGTGACGGTTGCGTGTCCTCCTGCTGTGCCCGTTGTGGTATGCGGAGAAAAAATTGACGATAGCGCACTTTCTTGCTTTGAATATTATTCAATCAATACCTGCGAAATCGTAAAGTAAATATAAATGCAAATAGTGAACCCCTTGATACATATTAGTACCAAGGGGTTTGTTTTGTTAGTATGGAGCTATAAAATAGTTAGTTGTGTATTCTTCAATAGTCAAGCATTTTAAGTCAATATCATAAAACATAGTGATAATGCGATACTCACCTTGTTTTTTTGGAAGAGTGTTGAAAAGATAAGTATCCATAATGTACACAAGCTTGTATTCATCGAGAACCTCTCCGCCGTTGACATCAACAATCTTTTTCATATCCCCAAGCGAAGAACGAAAATACGGGTCGCTCTCCAAACTCGCTTCGAATTCATAAAGCTCATCTTCTGACAGCTCATCAAAATGCAAAACCGAAAAGTAGTCAATGGTGTTGTGGTAAGAGCTGCACTTAAATGAAAAACTGTTTTCAAAATTTTTTACTGCTTTTTCGGGAAAACTGTAGCCTGTTTCTTCTTCAATATGAGCGATGAAATCTTGAGTATTCATATATACTCTCGAAACCACATCGGAAATATGATCCCGATTTTCAAGCTCGACCATTTTATCAACTATCGGAGGTATCATAAGAAAAGCTTTTAAACTTAAGAGAATCACGCCTACAACGATAGTTATCGCGATTACAGGTATCATTGAGTTTTTCTTTCTTTCGTACATATTCATACCTCCTTTGTGTTTTCATCATATCACAGCGAAAAACATCTTGCAATATATATTGACAAATATTTCTACGTAAGATAGACTTTAATTGTAATAAATTATAGGATGGTGTTATTTATGTTGGAGACAAGACTAGGAGTTATGGAATCACGCTTTGCAGACCTCGTGTGGGAGAATGTTCCGCTGACAGCGGTTGAGCTTTGTGAGTTGTGCGACAAGGCGTTTGAGTGGAAACGCACCACAACCTACACAGTGCTTAAGCGTCTTTGTGACAAAGGCCTTTTTGAAAAAAGCAAAAAGGGTATGGTCACAGCTCTCGTTACTCGTGACGAGTTCTACGCACAGCAGAGCGAGGTGTATGTCGCTGAATCATTCGGTGGTTCACTTCCTGCCTTTTTGACAGCATTCACATCTAAAAATCGTTTGTCAAAGAATGACATTGATGAAATCAAGAAGATGATTGAGACCTTCGAGGAGTAAACATGAGCGCACTTTTCCTGAAAATACTGAACCTCAGCATAACCGCCTCGTTTTTGATAGTAGCGGTGGTTGTGCTTAGGTTTTTGTTGTCAAAATCTCCGAAATGGGTGAGATATATCCTTTGGGGGATGGTCGCCTTAAGGCTTGTTCTACCTTTCTCTTTTGAGAGCAAGCTAAGTGTACTGCCAAACGCCCAGAGCGTCAACAGCGAAAGCGTCAGTTCGACCGCTTATGTGAGTCAGGAGCTTTACCAGAGTACAGCTGAGGTTGTTGAAAACTCGGTATCTTTCGTAGAAATCCTGAGTTACATCTGGATTTTAGGCGTAGTGCTGATGCTTGTGTATATGATGATAAGCTTTATCAGAGTTCGTCTGCTGGTGCGCGAGAGTGTGAGACTCAAAGACAACATTTACGTCTGTGACTATGTCAATAGTCCGTTTGTTCTTGGAATATTGAATCCGAAAATTTATCTCAACTCATCAATAGACGAAGAACAAGCGAAGCTCATCATCGCCCACGAGCAAACCCACATCAAGCATTTTGACAACATTTTAAAGCCACTTGGATTTTTAATTCTGAGTGTGTATTGGTTCAACCCTTTGTGTGTTTTGGCATACGCACTTTTTGTGAAAGATATCGAGCTTTACTGTGACGAAAGCGTTGTCAGCACACTCGATACAAACGGAAAGAAAGAGTATTCATATGCACTGCTTTCTTGTGCTGTCAAAGACAAGGTGTTCTCGGGATGCCCGATTTCGTTTTCTGAGGGCAACCTCAAACATAGAATAAAAAGCGTTCTCAAATACAAAAAGCCTACCGCGTTGGTTGTAGCAAGTTCGCTGTGTGCGTGCGTGATAGTGCTTTCGATGTTTATGTCAAATCCGATTTCAGTAAAAGCCAAGGCGAAAGACGAAATCTTAGCACCACATCCGACTGAAATTGAAACGGTTGTTGCAACTGAGGCGGAAACTCAGGTTGAAACAACCCCTCCAACCGAAAAACCAACTGAGAAACCTACAGAAAAACCGACCGAAAAGCCTGTTGAAGATGTTGAGTATACTCAGCAGGAATACAGCTTGGATGATAGCTATTATGGAGAATATGATAGCGCAGTTGACCCAAATCCGGGTAAAATTCAACTCAAGCCTATTGATCCATTTAATAAAGAACCAGCAAAAAAAGAACACCATGTGCTCAGTGACCCGATTCAGGAGGAACAGATGGTGACCATGGTAAATGACCAATACAAAAATATGCTTCCGAATCCCGAGAACTCTGAGGGTATTTCTATCGGAAACTAAAACTGAATATTGTTCAATATAAAAAGCTGACCTGATTTTTTCAGGTCAGCTTTTTTACAGCATATCAATCAGGGTGTATAAGTTTTCGTCTGAATACTCAATTTCTGAGGAGAAAAGTCGGGAAAGCTCAACCTGAGTTTCAAAGGTGAATTCACCATAATTCTCAAAATGAGCACAGCCGAGAAGATACAAAAGCGTTGTCGAAAATGCGACTAGCTTTGCACGCTGTTGTGCTTCCTCAAAGTCAGGAGCGTTCGCAAAATGGCGATACAGAATATATATAGCAAACTGCTCGTATTCACTCTCGCGCTCAGCCATAAGCTTTGAAAAGTTTTCGTTTTTATCCGTACCACTTATTTTGAGAAGGTTGAGTGCTTCTTCCCACTTATCATCCATTCGCTCAAATCCAAGGAGTGTGTCGCACCAGTAGTTGATGTCTGTTAGCTCAAACTGAGTATCACAAAGCTTGAGCATATCTTCAAGTCGCTCAAAGATGTTTTTCTCCCGGTTTTGCAAAAGCTTTATAATTTCATCGCGCAGGATGATGATTTCATCGTCTGTGGCTAATTCATCGTCGCTCACTAGTGTGATTTTCTCTTTAGCTCCCAGTATGATACGTCCTGCTTCTTCACAGCAAAGACCGAGTCCGCATTCCACTCTGTCTGGTAGCTCGTTATTAAACCGAGGGTGCATATCGCAGATGTCACAAAGAGCACTTTCGCCTAAAGTAGTGATGATATCGCACAGGTTGTGCTCATTCAAAAACGGACACCTCTCATCTTTTTGCAGGATAAAATGAGGGGTACCATCAAAACTTATATTATCGCTGAGCCTTTTTGAGAAATCGCCTTTGACGCTCTTGTAAAACTCGAGTGTGTTATTATCGATGTCGATTTCCCATCCGATACAGCAGTTATGTTTGCACTTTTCCGCTATGCATCTGAAGTATTTGTAGTAGCTTGGATATACTTTCATTGTGCACCTTCTTTGTGGTTTCTATGCTTATAGTATCACACATATACCACTAACGCAAAGAGTTTGTTGTAATTTTTGTGAAATAGTGAGAATGCTTTTATCTTGCTTTATTCTCTGAAAAATGATATAATCACACTGTTAATGCTAAAATTGCGGTACTGTATGTATCGCCTGATTGGAGTCATAACAGCTATGAATAAAAAACAGGTTTTACGATTCATCGGTTTTATGCTTTGCGTGGTTTTGCTTGTAGGATCATTGACATATGTTGCGCTACAGCAGCCTGACTTTGCTCAGACACAGGACCGTTTTGATGATTTCAAAAAGTTTGAGGACAACACCGTTGATGTTATTTTCACAGGCACAAGCGGTATCGACAGATACTACATCAGCGCTCAGGGCTTTGAGGACTATGGCATCACAGCCTATCCGCTGACATCCGACGCGCAGTCTGCGTGGCTTGCTGTGAATATGATTGAAGAAGCTAAGCGTACTCAGAACCCACAGCTCGTTGTCATCGATATGAGACCTTTCACAACAATGTATAACAAAAAGGTTGAGAGTATCGAAGCAGGCGTGCGCTACGTTACTGATACAAACTGCTTGTCATTAAAGAACAGAATAAACGCGATTGAAAAGTCACTCACTAAGTTACAGACCATCGCTCCTGACCACAAGTTTGACAAAAAGTCATTCTACTTGCCACTTATGAAGCATCACAGCGCGTGGGCAAGTATCGAAGAGTTTATTGACGAGTATGCTTTTGCACAGCTCGGTTTTTATATGAGTCCTACCCGTACTGTTGTGACAACTCCTGCTTTTGAGGATTTGACAGGTGTGGTTAGTTCAAAAACCGATTTGCATCCTGTAGCGCAAGAATCCTTGAATGAACTTCTTGACTATCTTGATACTCAGGAATTCGAGGTGCTTTTCATCAACACACCTCAGGGTAGAAGCGAGTCTGAGATGAGCACCAACAACAAGCTGTGCGAGATTCTCGAGAGTCGCGGTTATAAGTACCTTATGTGCAAAATCGACGAGACATACGATATCGAAAACGATTTTTATAACTCAGGTCACGTTAACTACTATGGTGCGACAAAGTTCACAGACTACTTTGCTCAGTACCTGAAAGATAACTACGACCTCCCTGACAGAAGAGAAGACACAAACTGCGAATACTGGTACGGTCACAACGACCAGATTATCGACACAGTTTCTCTTTGGGCACAGCAGGCAGAAGAAGAGTAATAATAAAACACAAACGGCAGGTTCAAGACCTGCCGTTTTTTTATGTTTTGAAGCTTATTCTTTTGAAAGTCGCTCTTGTTCTTCTAATACCATTTTTGTGAGCCACGATTCGCTGGTTGCACTTTCGTTTTGAAGCTGTTTGTCACCGATGACCGATTCATCAGCAAAGCTGTCGAACTGGAGCTGTTTGTTCGAGAGAATTTCGAGCATTCGCTCGTCGATGGTATCGTCGGCCAAAAGCCTGTGAACAAGCACATCGCTTGTCTGACCCATTCTGTATGCGCGGGAAATCGCCTGATTTTCAATCGCAGGGGTGAGCTGAGGTTCACAAAAAACAACCACGCTAGCCGCTTGAATATTAAGACCCGTACCGCCTGCTTGCACCTGACTGACAAGAACCGAGCCAGGTTCTGCTTTGTTGAATTCGTCAACGATTTCCTGTCTGCGTGCTGGGCTGATGTCGCCAGAGATGGTTTCTAAGCATCTGTCAGGGAGCAGGTCGTGGACTTTTTGAAGTGTATTTCTGAAGAAAGAGAACACGATGATTTTTCTGCCCTCTTCTTTGGCGTTGTCACAGATTTCTTTGAGTCGCATCGCTTTTGAAGAGTCGCTGAGGTTAGGCACCTGCCAGGATACCTGACGGATTGCCATGAGATTTCCACTCAATACAGCTTCTTTGTAAATCGACTTTTCCTTATCATTCAGGTCGCACCACTGCTCTTTTTCGATGAGGTCAGGAAGTTCCTTTAAGACATCCTCGCGCACTCTTCTGAGATAAACAGGGGAAAGTTCCTGTCTGAATTGCTCAGCGGTTGAAACATTCTTCACTTGTTCTAGCTTACTAGCAAGCTCAGGGTTGAGACAGTTGACCAAAAAGCACATTTCGTCAACATTGTTCACAAGCGGAGTGCCCGACATATAAAGAACATTCTCGGTTTTTTTGAGAAGCTCAACCATAGCTTTTGTGCGTTGTGCAGATGGATTTTTTACATAGTGGGCTTCGTCAACCACCAGCATATCGAATGTGAATTTCTCAGGAAGTTTGAAACGGCTGATTGACTCATATGTGGTGACTGCGACATCACCGTTTTCGCGCCAATATCTCAGCGATTGCTCATCGCCACCGTGGACCTTTGTGACAGCAAGGGTTGAGTGCTTTTCGATTTCTCTTGCCCAGTTAATCATTACGCTTGCAGGACACACCACCATAAAGTGATGTTTGCCTTCTGCTTTGAGTGCCGCCATTGAAGCTATCGCCTGAATTGTTTTTCCAAGACCCATTTCATCACCCAGAAGTGTGCGCTTCTGGTGAACAGCATATTTCACGCCGAAAGTCTGGTATGATCTGAGGGTTGCTTTCATAAATTTAAGGTCAATCGGCTGAGCTTCAATTTCGGCTATACGTTCATCCGACAGACCAGTTTTTTGTTTTTCATTTGTGTCAAGGTGCTTGCAGTACTGCTCGAGAGTTGAGTAGTATACGGCGGAGTTTTCTCTGAAATGAGCTCTGCATTCGGTGATATCTGCATTGTTAACTTCATTATATCTGAGAATATTATCAGCAATATTGAGTTCGCCATCTAGCTGTTTGTTCAACGAATCAAAAGCCTTGAGGGCATCTTCCTTGCTTTTCTTCGATGCGAAAAACCACTTTACACTTCCTGTGGCACAATTTGCGAGCTTCGTTTCTTTTACAATCGAATTGTGATGTGCATTATAGAGTTTGCCAAAATCAACGCGAAGTGGAGAGTGAGAAATAAGAGTGAACAGCGAACGGATGAGGTTGTCATCAGCCTTTGATGGGGTATCGACATTTATTCTGACAGATAGCTTCTGTTTTGTATTGTCAACAATCTGCTGAGTAAGGTCATAGATTTTCGGCGCACTTTGTTCTCCGATTCCATTGATATTCCTGATTGCGACAACTGACATAGTCGACAGTTGGTATATGTTCTTTATGCCTGCATCTTTCAGCGTGGAAACGCGGATTTTTTGCTTGCCCTGAGCGAGGATATCAACATCAATATCCTGCAGCGCCTTTGTGAATTTATCGTTATAGAATCTGTCGGCACATTCTCTTATGTTTGCGATTTCTTTCTTTTCGTCATCTATCGAGGTTCTCAGAGCGTTGTCGATAGCTCTTGAGCGAGCAACAAGTTCTTTGATTTGTTTGAAGTCCGGTTTGTTCATTATAGTCCCTCCTGTCCTAGCTCAAAGCTATGAGAAAATATTCCGTTATTTGTTGTGCGTCAAGCTGCATTTTGTTTTCTATCCACCAGCGTACTGTTTCAACAAAGGTCGATGCAATGTGGTTAATGTAGAAATCCTTTGGCAAATTCTCCTTGACTTTTAGTGTATGCAGTTGAGTTTCGACAAGTTTGCATAGTCCTGTTTTGAAGTAACTCAAAAACAGCTCGTTGTTCTGCGAAGACAACAGTTCAAGTATCTGGTTATCGTTTTTTTGCAGATGTTCGAATAAGTGCAAGAAAACTGAATCAGGAGCATCACAGCTGAAAATATGCCTGTGCTCACACGAACTTTCGTCTGTTGAGTCAAAAATATGACAGAAAAGTTCTTCGCAAAGCTCTTTGAGCAAAAAGTCCTTTGTCTCAAAATGAGCATAAAATGTCGCTCTTCCGATATCGGCTTTTTCGATGATATCCGAAACCGTGATTGAGTTGAAGTTCTTTTGAGCTAGAAGAGTTATAAATGCCTTGAAAATCGCGTCTCTTGTTTTCCTTTGTCGTCTGTCCATAAAAATCCCCATACAAATTTTGTGATTTGTTCAGTAACTTACAGGCGTGATAAATCGTATGTTGAAAATCACACACCTTGTGATTATTATAATAATCGAACAATATGTTCGCTAACGAATGTATTGTACAAGAATTTTTTTGGAAAGTCAATGAGGGAAACACAATGAAAACACAAAGAAATATTTTTATAGCTTTTTTACTCAACCTGTCATTTTCTGTTTTTGAGATAGTCGGAGGCGTTTTCACAGGAAGCGTCGCGATAATCTCGGATGCTGTTCACGATATGGGCGATGCGTTGAGCATCGGCATATCCTACTTTCTCGAGAGAAAAAGCAAGAAAAAACCCGACAACACCCACACATACGGATATCTGCGATATTCGGTGGTAGGTTCAGTTTTGACAACTATGATCTTGCTTATCGGTTCCATAATGGTTATTTTCAACGCTGTTGAAAAGATAAAAAATCCTGGCGAGATTAACTACAACGGTATGTTGATTTTTGCTGTTATAGGCGTAGCTGTGAACTTTCTTGCGGCATACTTCACCCGTGAGGGCGATTCGCTCAACCAAAAGGCAGTTAACCTCCATATGCTTGAGGACGTACTGGGCTGGGCGGTTGTGCTTGTGGGTGCTTTGGTTATGAAGTTCACAGACTTTGCTCTCATCGACCCGCTGATGTCAATCGGTGTTGCGGTGTTTATACTGATAAATGCGTTGAAAAACCTGAAAGAAGCACTCGATTTATTTCTCGAAAAAACGCCAAAGGATATTGTACTTGATGAAATTGAGAGCCATATTATGAGCATTGATGGAGTAGAAGATGTCCACCACATCCACATCTGGAGTCTGGATGGTCACTCGAACTTTGCAACAATGCACATCGTAACAAACGAGGACAGCCACCTGATAAAAGACAAAGTGAGAGAAGAGCTTATGGAGCATGGTATTGCTCACTCAACTTTAGAGCTTGAAAATACAACTGAGCATTGTCATCACAAAGAGTGTAAACTCGAAGTGAGTCAAGTAGGTCACCATCACCACCATCATCACTAAAAACAAAAGCGTTGCAAATGGATTGTTCCAAATGCAACGCTGTTTTTGTTAAATATTATTAAGATGATTAAAAGTTTCCATAGATAAATGCGGTGTTACCGAAATATCCCAGAATGATTGTAAGTCCACAGAAAATGAAGAAGAGACACAAAGGTATGAATTTCTGAAGATTCAGTATAGGATAATATCCTTTTATGTATAGCATACCGTTTTTGTCTGTGACGTTGTTCTTTTTGCTGTTTATTCCTGCGAGAACTGTTGAAACAATAAGGCAAATCAATGCGAAGAAAGTCCAGCTATATGGGTGGAATATGCCCTCTTGTATAGTGAAACAACCCGCTATGACATCAAGCATATTCGAAAAATCGGTAGCTCTAAACGGAATCCAGAAAAGCGTCACGACAACAAAAACCCCGATAGTTTTGAGTGTATTCAATGCATAGTTGTTGTTTGGCGTTCCTTTTTGTCTTTTTAAGAGGTGCTCAATACAACTTACAATGCCATACAACAGTCCCCACAAAATGAATGTGATTCCTGCACCGTGCCACAGACCGCTTACGAGCATAACTATCATGAGATTAGCACAAGTGCGTAGGGTTGTAGTTCTGCTACCGCCTAGCGGGAAGTATAGGTATTCCGCAAACCATGATGACAGGCTGATGTGCCAACGCTTCCAGAAGTCCGAAAAGCTTGTCGCTACATAAGGTAGATTGAAGTTTTCGGTAAAGTCGAATCCGACCATTTTTGAAATGCCTATGGCCATATCCGAGTAACCTGAGAAATCAAAGTATATCTGAAGTGAATAGCTGAGAACAGCTAAAATTACCGTAGCTGTGTTATACGCTTTTGGAGCCGAATAAACATTGTCAACGAATATACTCAGATGATTTGAGAGTACGATTTTTTTGAAAAGTCCGAAAACAAAGATTTGTATGCCTTCTGACACATACTTGGCTTTTATGCCTCGATAATTCCTGATTTGTGGAAAAAAAGTTTTTCCTCTGACAATAGGACCCGAAACCAGTTTCGGAAAAAATACGATATACAGGCCAAAATCTATAATATTTGTGACTGCATCATACCTGTTCCAGTAAACATCCAGAAGATACGCAATAGTAGAGAATGTGTAGAATGAGATGCCTATCGGTAATATGATATTGAGTGTGGTGGCTGTGCAGCTAAATAGTGCACAAAAACTTGTGATGAAGAAGTTAGCGTATTTGAAATACCCCAGCAACAAAACCAACACAGATATACCGGTGATAAGGAAAGCTTTTTTGTAATTACAGGATTCTGATTTCTGAATCTTTCTGCCAAGTATGTATGTTAATAAAGTGGTGAAAAGAATACATACACCAAAACGCCAATCGGTGAGAAAGACCAGAGTGTAGCTGAATAAAAGCAAAAGGATAAGTTGAATTCTTGCGATGCATTTGCTTGCAAAAAATTTCTTGATTAATTCAAGCGAAAGAAGAACAGCAAAAAGTAATGCAAAGCAGACTATAAATTTAAAACTGTTTAAAGCCACTTTAGTTATCCTCCCTGATTGAATTGATTAGCTGGTGTGCGATAGCCTGATGACCATATTTGTTCAGGTGAGCTGCTCCGACAGCTGTGTTAGAAAATCCGTACGGAAGGAGATGGTTACGCTTATACATAGCCTTGAAAGGTTCGGTCATATCAACATAAATGATACCGAGCTTTTCACAAGTTTTCCCGAAAAGCTCAAGTTTGTTTTTGTCAGTTATTTCTGTGTATGCATCACCATTTTTATCAATTTTGATTTCAGGGTGATAGAAGATGATTAGCTTTGCGCCACATTCTTCAGTTGACGATTTTGCTTTCGAAAGGAATTCATACAAGACCTTTTCATAGTTTTCTTCGTTTGAGGTGTTGGAGCTTGGTTTCGGTTGCGAAGTTGAGTCAGCACTGCTCCAGAAAACTATTTGCTTGTATATTGTTTTCAGTGCTGGAATATACTTTTGCAGATTATATAATGCACCGCTGTCGTACGATACGATGCTTTCAAGCTCGCCATCGATAACTTTTTGCATTTCTTCAACAGAAAGTTCTGCTATAAAAGTTTCCAGTATCAGGTAACGATTAGGATGATATTGGCTCACAGCGTTTTCAATATTATCTACGCAGTTATATATGGTGTGACCTGACATCGCGATATTATATACATCGAGGGACAGCTCGTCTGAAAGTATGCTTGAAGTACTGTCGGCTTGCTTTACATTGGCGGCTTCCATATGGGAGCTTCCCATCAGGATAATGTCCGGATTGTTACTGTTGTTGTGGATGTTGTTGAATCCGTTTTCGTCCATTCTGAACCAAGAGTATCCCTCAAGCATAGTGCTTCGCCATTGGCCGTTTTCCCACTTGAAGTCGGTTGCGCCGGTTTCGTTGTGGATTCTGGTTCCTGAAAAAGAGATCATATAGCAAGCTGCCGACAACACAGCTATAGCAATGATTCCTGCCAAAATGCATTTTGCAAGCATAATCAGGCTTGTTTTGAGTTTTCCCATCTGCTGTTCACCTCAATACTTTTTCCTAAGCATATATCAACTTTAAGTATAACACACGAACTTTTCTTTTACAATAATAATTGTATAGTAAAAAAGCGTTGCAAATGGATTGTTCCAGATGCAACGCTTATTTAAGTTAATGCTGATTTTATTTATTTTTGTCTTTATTGAGATAAAATACTGGGATTCCGACCAGAACAGAACCGCCGATGATGTTTCCGAGTGTTACAGGTAAAAGGTTTTTGAACAGGAAACTTGATACGTTCAAAGTTGAGAGATATTCAGCGTCAAATCCGTATGCGCTCATAGAAAGCTGTCTGAATCCGTCGTTTACCATAGCGAATAAGCCAGCAGGTATGTAGTACATATTAGCGACACAGTGTTCAAAACCGCCTGTTACGAAGAGCATGATAACGAAGAAGCAAACGAGCAACTTTCCGGTGACATCTTTCGCGCATGCTGCCATCAGGACAGCCGCACACACCAGAATGTTACACAAAATACCCGATGTGAACGATTCTATAAATGAAAGGTTTACTTTGCTTACTGCGATTTTGATAGTATACGCTCCGAGCATTCCTGACGAATAGTCAAGCTGTCCGCTTGAATGTATGAGCAGTGCAATCAAAACAGCACCGATAAAATTACCGATATAAGCTGTTAAAAGCAACCTGATACAACTTCTGATTTTTATCTTTCTGTCGAAAATGCTCATCGCAACGAGACAGTCACCTGTGAACAATTCCGCGTTGAACATAATAACCATCATAAGTCCCACCGGGAACACCAACGCCGCTAACAACCTTGCGATTCCAACATCCGAAACTGTATGAGCCGCAACGCTGCCTATGCCTGCGCCGAAAGCAATCATCGAGCCAGCCATTATCGCTTTGATAAATGTTTTTCGCTCCGGTATTTTAATTTTAGTCTGACAGCTATCTATATATTTTTCGGTAGCTTCCCTCAGTGTGAAAAAACCTGTCAATAATATATTCCCCTTTTGTGAGTCGATTTGATAAAATCTACCATATTACACACAATTAGTGATTATACTACTCTAGTTGAAATAAATCAATAATTTTGACGGTTTTTGTTTATCTAATATAGTGAAGAGCTATTTTGAGCTATCGATTTCAATTATCCCCAGATAGTGTCGGTTAAAAGCATAAAACAGAACCCGACCAGTAAAGCATAGGTAGCAGCTCTTTCGTTGCCGTGGGAGTGGGTTTCAGGTATCATTTCGTCGCTTATAATATAGAGCATAGTTCCTCCCGCAAAACTCAGCGCAAACGGAAGAATTGCTGTTGATACACTTACTGCAAAATATCCTATCAGTGTTCCTATGACTTCCACCAGTCCTGTGATGGATGCAAAAAGGAAAGTTTTTCGTGGATTGATTCCAGCTGACAGCATAGGCCCGATGATAACCATACCCTCGGGTATGTTTTGCAGAGCTATTCCTCCTGCTATAACAAGTGCCTGAGATGTATCTCCTGAGCCAAATCCTACACCTGCCGCTATGCCTTCAGGCAAGTTGTGTATGGCGATAGCGATAACAAAAAGCAAAACCTTGTTGGTGCGTGCGTCGTTATTATGGTCTGTGTCAAAGCTAGTGAGCCTGTGCAGATGTGGTACCAGTTTGTCGATCAAATTGAGACATATTGCACCCACAAATATTCCTGTTATAGTAACAAGAAGTCCAAATTTATCCGCATATTCAAGAGAAGGTAGTATAAGACCCAAAATTGACGCCGAGAGCATCACCCCTGCGGCAAATGACAGTATAATATCTGAAGCTTTGTGAGACGTTTTTTTGAAAACAAAGCCTAGCAGAGAGCCGAATACAGTAGCAAAACCCACACCTATTGCGGTCAATAACACTTCTTTCATATATACCTCCTGATGATTAGTTTATATATAATTATATCAAAAATACTGATTTAACACAAACATTATTCATAAAATCAAGATGAGTAATATATACCCATCCTTGACAAATTGGTCGTGTCAGTAGTATACTCAATGTACAAAAGTTTGCTTCATCTAAATTCAAGGCAAACGAGAAAGGAGAATTTCAGGATGATTTATAGCGAGGTAATTTTCGGCTAACTGAATATTGGCACGTTTTATAATCAGGGACTTTATAGCCCCTCTGTTTATCGTGCCGTTTTAAGGAACCTTTCGTGAACTCTATGACTGACGTTGTAGCACACTCAAAAGGGGTGTGTATTTTTTATACTCTTTTTCAGCCGCAGAAGTCCTTTGAGGGTTACTTCCTGCGGTATTTTTGCGTCCATTTTCAGTTAGTGCGATTAGAATTAAATGAAATTTACTACAACTGATTTTGGAGGAAGAAAAGTTGAATATATCAGATTACGGTTTTAATTATGATTTGGCACCGGAGAACACAACCGGGGCTTTGTGACTTCTGCTGATTTCAAAATTGTAGCAGGAGAAAGCGTGGGACTTCCAGCGCCAGAATGCCTTATGGTAAAAGAACTTGAGGAAAATGCTCTTGATAATATCAGCGGCGTTTTGGAATATACAGAATACAAAAGTCTTAAATAATCAATTATATTTTATTAGGAGGAAATACTATGAGTCAACTAAAATACATAACATTAAGGGAAAAACCTGAGATGATGGAAACAGCAGCTTTGTGGTTTCACAACAAATGGGGAGTACCGAAGGAAGCGTACCTTGAGTGTATGCAGGAATATTTAAGCGGTAACACAGAACTGGGTTGGTATCTTTGCTTAGATGAAGATAAAATTGTCGGAGGAATGGGAGTTATCGAAAATGACTTCCACGACAGAAAAGACCTGACACCTAACGTTTGTGCCGTTTACACAGAAGAGGCTTATCGCAAGAAAGGTATCGCAGGTGCACTTCTTGATATGGTTGTTGAAGATTTGAAGTCAAAGGATATATCTCCTGTTTATCTTGTAACTGACCACACAGGTTTCTATGAAAGATATGGCTGGGAGTTTCTCTGTATGGTACAAGGTGATGGAGAACCTGATATGACAAGGATGTACATACACAGATAAAATAGCGAACAGACAAGTCTTATCGTCATAGATATCATCTGACGATAGGGTTCTAGACTTTACTGATATAGCTATATTTACTAAGCAAAAAGCGTTGCAGATGAGGAGTGGTTCACTTCCCAAAACTGCAACGCTTGTTTTTTTATTTGTTTTGTTTATTGCTAAGTTCGTAGAACGCTACCGCAGATGCGGCTGCGACGTTGAGCGAGTCAACACCGTGATACATTGGGATTTTCACGGTGTAGTCGCACTTAGAAATGGTTTTGTCAGAAAGTCCGTCGCCTTCTGTTCCCATAATAATAGCTAGTTTTTCTTCCTTTGCAAGCCTTGAATCGCCTATAGAAAGAGAATTATCCTTAAGCGCCATAGCTACAGTCTTAAATCCAAGAGCTTTTATTTCATCGAGATTGTCGTTTTCCAAAATGGTCCATTCAATCTGAAAAACCGTGCCCATACTGACTCTAGCACTACGTCTGTAAAGTGGGTCCGAGCAACCTTTTGTAAGGAGCACCGCGTCCATTCCAAGGGCGGCGGCTGAGCGAATTATTGCGCCCACGTTGGTAGGGTTCATAACTTTATCCAGAATAACAATTCTGTTCTTATTTTTGCAGATTTCACTCACCTCAGGCAGGGGCTTACGCTTCATAGCACATAGCATACCTCGTGTTAGTTTGAAGCCTGTAAGTTGAGTGAGAATATCAAACTCTGCGCAAAAAACAGGAATATCTTTAAGTCTTGCAAGAATAGATTTTCCCTCGCCTTCGATATGCTTTTTCTCCATAAGGCAAGAAACTGGCTTGTAGCCAGCATCGAGAGCACGCTCTATTACCTTAGGGCTTTCTGCTATAAACAAACCTTTCTCAGGAAACTCTTTGTTAAGCAACTGAGCTTCGGTCAGTCGTGCGTACACATCCAGCTCAGGAGCATTAAAATCTGTGATTTCGATAATATTATTCATATCATTCTCCGTAGTGTTGATGTGTATATTGTAGCCTTATAACCCTTTGGTGTCAAACATTTGAAATCATATGCTAAAAAGCTGATATGAAATTTTACAGCAAAAGCACGATTCAATTATATACTAAAACTGCAACGCTTGTTTTTTGTTTGAGTGCAGTATAATCAATTATGTAAATTAACTAACAGGGGTATGAAGATGAAAAAATCACAGCAAACATCTAAATAACAAAATATAAGTTGTGAAAATAATAAGCGTTGCAGATGAAGAGAAGATTCTTTAAATGCAACGCTTTTATTATATTTGGTTAATTTTTAATTCAGATGGTACCGACAACTACTAAAGTAGCAGTACCAGGTGTTGCTGTATATGCTCCGGTAACAGGGTCCTGTACATAGGTTGCTGGTGGTATTACAATTTGACCTGGTACAGTAGTGAATAATCCAGTAGCTTCAGTATAGTTGTACTGAACGCCTTGTGTCCAAGGTGTGCCCTCAAAAGTAACGGCAAGGTTAGACAATATTGGATCAAAGGTGTCTGTAATTGCTGTGTCATCTGTTGCAACTACAGCTTCATTTCCGGTGTTTTGTATTATAAAGGTATAGGTTACTCTATCATTATCCACAACTTGTGATGGTGTAATGGATTTAGTAATATTAAGCATTGCGTTCGAATTTGCAGTAACTGTCTGAGTGGCAGTGACAGAAGTGCTGATTCCATCACCGGTTATTGTAACGGTATTGTCGATGGTGCCGTCAGTACCTGGATTTGCAAATTCATTTACTTGAGCCTGATATATAATAACAGCGTCTGCGTTGCCCGGTATAGTGATATCAGAGATTACCAGAGGTGGTCCTGCTACAACAGGTGGTGTAGCCTGAGGTGCACCATTAATGAACACAGTTGCAGAATTATCCACATAAGTCAGCGGATATATTGTTGAACCATTGAAGTTGTAACCGCCCAGATTATCTGTGAGAGTTAAGCCTGTTAAAGCAGTATTTCCGGTGTTTCTAAGAGCAACCACATAAGTTATAGTTTCTCCGGGTGTGTAGCTTTTTTCAATCGATGTTTTTGTTGCTGTCAGCACATCCAGAATTTCACCATAAGCTACATTAGAGTTAGTGGTATTTCCGTTATAAGTTAGAGTTGCCTGGTTAGAAAAAATAGCCATAATTTCCCTCCTTTTTATTTTTCGGAAGCTAATCCCGTTATTACATCTTATGCACATTTATATTTTTTGATATAAACAAAACTACATATTTTTACACAACAAAAAAGCGTTGCGGATGAGGGGTAGTATCAACTTACTCCTTTAAACTGCAACGCTTTTAATTGTTTATTTGCTTTTTGTTTTGCTTGATTTTTTCTGTTTGGGTTTAGTTAATTTTTCTATAGTTAGTGCCTGAGCTTTTTCGTTAGCTAAACGTAAATTATTACCGGAAGACAGAAGATCTGCTTTTGTTTTTTGAAGCATAACAATTGTTTTATCAATTTCTTCAATAGCCTTGTTAAACTTATCATTTGCTAATTGAAAATTTCTACCGAATTTTGACTTGAAATTCTCCATTTCTATCTCAAAAGTTGCCATGTCAATATTTCTGTTCTTAACTATCGCTAACTCTTTTTTATAACTTAACGTATTAAGTGCGGCACTCCTAAGAATAGAAATAATTGTTATAAAACACTGTGGACGAACTACATACATCTTTGGAAACCTATAAGATACATCAGCAATTCCGGCATTATAAAAGTCATTATCTAACTCTAGCATAGAAACCAGTACTGCATACTCGCATTTTTTCTGACGTCTGTCTTTATCAAGTTCTTTGAAAAAATCCTCGTTTTTCCGTTTTGTTCTAGTTAAATCGCATTCGTTTTTCATTTCAAACATAACTGATAGTATTTCTACACCGGAGTCATCAAATTCTCTGTATATGTAATCTCCTTTACTACCGTCCTTAATATCATTATCTTTTTCAAAGTAAGCGTTTGGAAATCCCGCAGATCTTAATCTATTAAATTCAGTTTCACAATGTAATTCTAAGCTTTCCCCAAGCATTTTTGTAGATTGTCTAGCCTTAAAATCACGAATCTCAACTATCTCTTCGTCTTTTTCTCTTAACTTTCTTTGATAATAGTTTTCCATATCTCTCATACGTTTTTCGCTATCATATTCTGCTTTCCTTAGAGTTTCTTTCATCTGTGCTATGCTAACTTGCGAACTATGCATCACTTGTGTTCTAGCTTCTTTTATAGCAAATTCTTTTTCTTCTTCCATAGCTCGTCTGTATTCATAAATCTCATTTTGAAACTCTTCATTTCTAACTTGTTGCAAAATTAAATCATAGCCACTTCTGGTAGGCTTAAACTCTTCTCCACAATGCGGGCATTTGATTTTTTTCATTTTAAACAACTCCTTACGTAGCTTTTATTTCATTCTACAACAAAACAACACGCAATTCAACAAATTAATCTTTTAACGATATCCCTACAATTTAACGATAGGTTTATTGATTTTACCAGCTTTAATACAAAACCACATATTTTTATACAACAAAAAAGCGTTGCACCTGAGGGAGAGTATCAACTTACTCCCTCAAACTGCAACGCTTGTTTTTTATTCAGTAATTAGTTCGGCAAGATATCTTTGTATGTAAGTGGCATCCATAATTGTTGTTTTGCCATCTGCATCTAAATCCGAATTTTCCAGATTGAGCTCATCTTCTGATATATGCTGTGCGAGATATCTCTGGATTGTTGTTGCATCCATAATTGTTCTGTAGTTATCAGAGTCAACATCACCAATTTCATGTTGAACATCAACGTCTACATTAAACGATAAATTACCTATTACAGGTTGTGCAAGTCCAGGGGATTTTATACAAACATTAAACACACCTTTGTCTGACAATGTGAGTACACCATCGTCGATATTAGCACCCTGTTGGTTATCAACAATTATGTCGATATCAGGAGTTTCACCGAGCCATTCATCTCCATACTGGTCGTAGAAAGTAATATATGATGCGATATCGTATTTTACGTTCTGAAGCTTTGTGTGAGTTTTTAAATATTTGAATGTCAAGGTGATATCATTGCCTTTGATTTCATCGATAGAAGCACTGATTACTTCTCTTTCTTCTCTTGGAGTTACTTCTATCCAATCGGTGTGAGTTTCATTTACGGATTCAGGGTTTACGATAGCTCTTACCTTGATTGTATCGGTATCGTTGAAAGTAACCATATTATCACCAGTAAGAGTGAAGCACTCATCATTATGGTCGCTACAGGTTGCTTCCCATCTGATAGGATAGTTAACCTTGTTATCGTTGCTGTCAACTACATAGAGAAGCTCGTTCATATTAACAGGAGAATCACCCACGGTTCCTGTGAATTCATCAGGAACTGCGACGTTAAATTTGTCTGAAAGAGGATTGTCCATTACTGTAAAAGCTACTTGCACAGGTGCGAGGTCTTTTGATGTGACTGTACCTGTTTCGTATTCAGCTGTGTATTCAACATCACGGTTGAGTACCCATCTCAGGTATCCTACACCGGTGTTTTTTGCAATAACGCTGAATGTTGACTCCTCGAATTCGATAATATCTTCCGAGCCTTCGCATACTTCCCAGTGTCCATCAGTTGCTTTGAATGGATAATATGATACATCGTTTTTGTTAAAACAGCCGATAGTGATAGTGTTAAGATAGTATCTGCCGTTTTTAAACATGATCATATTTTTCTTTTCATTGTCAACCACACGCAGTTTAGTCGGCAGATACAATGGCAAAGGGTCATAGACTTTCGAGGTTTTGCTTTCTCCGGTTACGTTCATTGATGTGCCGGCAGAAAGCATAGGAACTGTTGTTGCGTAGAATTTAAGATCAAAACTAGCAATATTGCCTTCTATGAAATAGTTGTTTATAGCGTTCCAGTCCAGATCTATAGTAGAAGTGTCCGTAGGGTCAGAACTTCCGTCGTGTTTTTTATGGAAGAAATGATTGTTTCCGTAAGTTGAATCCCAACCTGTTATAGCTGTATTTGAAACTTTCTGATTCAGACTGTCATATGCATAAGTTCCGGTTTCTTCTGAAGAACCCCCGAAGAATGTTGAGAAGTTGGATTGTTCATATCCTGCTGTGCTGAAAGCAAGTGTCAGACCTGAATCGGCATAAACATCACCACTCATTGAGAAAATAGCTACCTTAAATGTGAGAGCTACAGGTGTATCATATGGTACTGTGATTGATGATGAACCTTGTTCTTGTATTATATAAGCTACAGTTTGTGCAGGAACATAAGTCTGGGTTGCGTAGCTTGAGCTTAAATCAATAGTTTTTGTTGCTTCGTTAGTGTGTACAGACTCATAAGCCTGATTAAATGTAAATTGTGTATTGGCTTTTGATTCAAGACCGAACAGCTTGAATGATACTTCTCCGCCAATCATCTGAGAGAAGGAGTAGCTTTCGCTGTTCTGGATAGAAGTCATAACAGACTGGCTCTGGGAATTGCTTAAAGTAACATCATCTGAAATATTAAGCACGGACTCATTGACGCAGCTGTCTATATTAGTTTGGCTGGAATTTATGTTATATTCAAATCCGTCAACACCTGCATCTGCGGCATCTTTTACAGGATTTTCACGGTCTCGGAATCCTTCTGCTCCTGTTACATATTCCAGATCTTCGTCAGCAAGAATCATAAGATCGAAGTCATAAAAAGCAACGCAGTATGAGTTGTACTGATACTTTGCGGTTGAGCCTTCTCGGGTGATGGAAGTTGCCATATTGTAGATGATATCTCTAGGTGTTGAGTCGTCAAGTGCAGGTAAAGCATCAGGACAGTTGTTGCCTTGGCCGAGAATATCCGAGCCATCACAGGTGCTTCGACCAATGTGATATGCTATTTCATCGCACATCTTCTGACGCAGAGTAGAAAAAGAACCTGCAACAGAAAGTCCAGTTGAACTGTAGTTGTCTTTTTTACGTTCGCCACTGTTTTGTGCTGTTGCATTTGAAAGCAACTTTTCGATACTGCATTGTTCGTCAGAGTCGTTTGCGTGATTATGTCCGTAGTAATCTTTGTAGTTATGGGAGCAGGTGTATTTGCCACCATTTGCAAAGATAGCAGAGGCGATTCTTGCCCATAGTGACAGGATGTTCATTGTTGTATGGTTATTTGAAGTATCCTGATAATCCTGGCTAGTTGAAATCAGATTGTGCAGATAATTTGTATCGATATTTGCAGGCTCACCACCTGAGCAGTCGTAGTAGTCTACACCATCAATAGTTACGGTTTTGACCGCAGTTCTGACGCCATCTTCTGTGTAGTAGACTGTTGACCCCTTTACTTGAGTACCTTTTGTTGTGTCAGCAAAAGCTGTCATTGAGAAAGAAGATGTCAGTATCAACATAGTAATAATGACGCACAGAGTTTTTTTGAATATTCTCTTTTTCATAAAATCACCTCGTTAGGTCTAGTTGATATCACTATAGGATACGTATATGGTAACACATTTTTTATCAAAAAACAACAAAAATTAACACGATAAGGTGTGTTTTAGCATATTTGATGTGAGCTTGTCAATATCAGCCGACCATTTGTGTCCCCAACAGAAAAAGAATTGCCATAAAAAGCATAAAGCGTTGCAGATGAGGGACACGATACATTTATGTCCTCAAACTGCAACGCTTGTTTTTTATATTGCTATCATTTTATTTGTTGTGCTATAATAACCTCACGGCATAAACAAAATCAAAGATTTTGATGCCTGAGAGAACATTGAATCACAAACGGGTTTTAATGTAAAAGATTTTATGTTTAGGTTTGTGCTATAATCAACTCGATAAACTTGAATTTGTGGAGGTGTTATAAATGATTGATTACGGATTAAAAGATAAGGTGGCTATAATTACAGGAGCAAATAATCCATGGGGGATTGGGGCAACAACGGCTATTGCCTTTGCTCGTGAAGGTGCGAAAGTGGTTTTGGTATATAAGAAGGTAGATAGACCATATGATGCGACGAAAATGGATAGAAATGGTGTAGATAGATATTATGGAGCAAATGCAGGAAATGCTGATGCTGTAGAATCTAAACTCAAAGAAATGGGTGCCGATTATATTGTTTTAGAAAGTGATATTTCGAACGAGGACGATGTAAAAAATATTTATTCCATAGTTTTTGAAAAATATGGACAAATTGATATTTTATTTAACAATGCAGCGACAGATGATGAAACTGGTTGTGATACTATAGAAACTATAACTCAAAATGTGATAGATGATACATTTGCAGTTAATGTTCGTGGAAGTATTTTGATGACAAGAGAATTTATTAATCATCGTGGTGATTATGGAAGGATTATTAACGTTTCAACAGATGCATCACAAATCTTTGCTGGTCAAATTACTTATGGAGCAAGTAAAGCAACTTTAGAAGCACTTACTCGTAGTATTGCCCTTGAGGTGGCACAGTATGGAATAACTGTAAATTGTGTTTCACCTGGTCCAACTCAAACAGGTTGGATTGATGATGAATTTGAAAAAGTAGTTGTTCCTTTAATCCCAATGGGAAAATTAATTCAGCCAGATGATATTGCAGAAACTGTTTTATTCCTTGCAAGTGAACAGGCAAGAATGATTACGGGACAAGTAATAAAAGTGTCGGGTGGTAAAGCTTTGTAAATTCCAATTTGTGGAGGTGTTTTCCCATGATACGTAAAGCAACTAAGGACGATACTCGTGTCTTGGCTGAAATGGCTGTTCAGATGTGGAGTAGTCATACTGTTGATGAGTTAGAAGCAGAATTTTCAGAAGGACTTAAGAATAATAAATTAGTATTTTTTATCAAGTATAGGAACAACTTGCCCGCAGGTTTTGCACAGTGCGGTTTGAGAACAGATTATGTTGAAGGTACAAAAAGTTCACCGGTGGGTTATTTAGAGGGTGTTTTCGTAGAAGCAGACTATCGGAAAAATGGTTATGCAAAAGAACTGCTTTCAGCTTGTGAAATGTGGGCTAAAGATATGGGTTGTACTGAATTTGCAAGCGATTGTGAATTAGACAACATTGGCAGTTTAAAGTTTCATTTGGCAATGGGATTTGATGAAGCAAATCGTATTATATGTTTTAAGAAAAGCATCTGATGGAATTGACAAATCTTACTTTGCGGAGGTAGTTTTATGATTAAATTGATAGATATCAGACCTGAAGACAGAGAGCTTTTCTGGAATATTCATCAGAAATATCTTTATGAAATGACCAATTACTATGATGATGAAATGGACGAGGCAGGAAATTACCACTACGGGTATTTTGATGCATATTTTACAGAAGCACAGAGAAAAGCGATGTTTATTTACGATGATAAACACCTGGCGGGTTTTGTAATGATAAATCCATATTCATATATTGATGAAAAACCTGACTATGTGTTGGCTGAGTTCACGATTTTTCCGGCATATCGCAAAAAACACATTGCAAAAGAAGCAGTAGAAATGATTTTTGATAGGTATAAGGGTTCTTGGGAAGTAAAATATAATGAAGCTAATATACCTGCTAAGAAACTGTGGAATAAGATGTGTGCAAAGTATAATCCTCGTAAAATACATATCAATGAATCAGAGACCGTTTTGTCATTCTCTGTAAAATGAAAAATTCCAATTTTCGCTACAAAATCAGTCGTTTAACGATACCCCTATAATGAGCGTAGGTTTGGGGATTTTGTCGGCAAAAGCATAAAAGAGCATAAAAAATCACAACAAAAAAGCGTTGCGGATGAGGAACACGATACATTTATGTCCTCAAACTGCAACGCTTGTTTTTAGTTTGTGCGAATGCTATAATTATCCCGACAAACTTGAATTTGGCGGAGATTTACATGAAAGTAGAAGAATACGGCAAAAGTAATTCAAAAACAATTGTAATGCTTCACGGTGTGCATTTTGTGCATACCTTCGGTAGACAATACTCTCTTTCTGAAGAGTTTCATATCGTCGTTCCTCATATAATGGGATTTGGTGATAATACAGAGAGAGTTTTTCAGACAGATGAATGTATTATGGAACTTGCGGATTATATCAAAAGCCTTAACAAAAAAGTTATGCTTGTTGGATTTTCTCTTGGTGCACAACTTGCGTTTAAGTTGGTGTCTGAGCACTCAGAACTGTTTGAATCGGCAATTATAGTAAGTCCATGGCTCATCAAGGAAGAACCTTTCCTTTCAGAGATAGAAAAGTTGAATATAAAGCAACTTAGGCAACTGAAAAACAAGTTAATTTGCGGATTTACGGGCATTATGAACGGCTTGCCTCCAAAAGCTTGCAAGGAATTTGTTTTACAGATGCAAAATGTAAAAGAGGAAACAATCAGCAATATTGTGTATAACGGAATAACGATTGATAGCGTTCCAAGATTTTCTGATATACAAGTGCCTGTAATAGCAATAGCAGGTGAAAAAGAGCAGGACGAGGTTCTTAACAGTATCAGAAAAATGGCTGAAATAAATGAGAATTGTAGATTTGAAATTTGGGAAAAAGCAGGTCATAATATACCACCATTATTTGCAAAGAGGTTTAATAAACTGATTTGTTCGGTTGGTTAAGCAAATTCCAATAAGTCGAACAGTTCGATAAATAAGACCTGCTAATAAAAGTCAAGCGAAAATTTCAGAACTTTTTAGCAAGGGAAATGGGCATAGCAAACCAAGCCACTTCGCATCACAAATTTTAGATGGTGGCCGACCAATATGTACGAAGAGCAGTTAAGTCTCGTCTAAGGCATCTAAATAAGCCTTCACGGAAGCATAGTAAATGCGAAGAAATTTGTTAGCAGAAGCCATCATGTAGACCTTGTAAGGTTTGCCTTCTGCACGTTTCTTGTCCATGAATTGGTATATAGGCTCATCCGCCGGAGAGGTCTGCAAATAGACTCCCATTACAAGAAACAGCGTTCGGCGCAACGAGGATGAACCACGCTTAGATATGCTTCTGCTGTAAATATCCATCTGGCCAGATTGGTAAGGAGGGGCATCGATACCTGCAAAAGCCACCAGTGCCTTCTTGGAATGGAATCGGCGGACATCACCAATCTCTGCCATAAGCTGCGGGCCGAGCGTTGGCCCAACGCCAAACATCTTCATAACCACAGGGTATTCAGGCAAAGAAGAGGCCAAGGACTGCATTTCCTGTTTCAAGGAAGCCAATGCTGCTGAGGCTGCACGAAGTTGGGAGACAGCCTGTTCCACTAAAAGCTTAACAGTGTTGGTTTTCGGCATTACACCAAAATGGCCACAGGCAGAAGCGTATATATCCAGTGCTTTCTCTTTGCTGAAATTGTAGCCATGTTTTTTACACCACTTTTGGTACTTGGTGGTGAAAGCTTTCTCTGAGCAACTGCAAACACATTCACAATGCCAGAAAGCTGCCACAAAATCCACCCACTTCTCACTACCGTCGGCACGCAGATTACTTGAAAACAGGCGGTTTGCATCTGGGAAGGTGGTATCCAGTAACGAAATCAGGTTGTTTTTCAGCATAGTCTGAACCTTGGAATACTGCTGGTACTGTCTGTAGCAGTTCTTGAGCATAAGCCTGGTATCTTCTTCCGGAACATACCTCGGTAGCGAAAGCCAATGATCGAGACCGTAGTTTGCCAACTTGACAGAGTCCTTTTTGTCGGTCTTAGCTCGTCGCAAGCTATTGTTCCCGTAGTCATGCACCAGCATTGCATTGACTACCGCAACATAAAAACCGGAGTCATTGAGCATCCAAGCTACCGGCAAATGGTAATTGCCCGTAGCTTCCATTACTACACGGGTCTCACCGGGCAAGCTCCTAAGCAGCTTTGCCAGTTCGCATAGATCATTGTCCGTGTGACGGATCTCAAAGGGAGAGATCACCACTTCTCCAAATGGTCTCATGACGGCGATCATGCTCTTGCCTTTGGAAACATCAATGCCAACCGAGTTCATGTATCTACCTCCAATACAAAAATCGTGCAACCGGAACCCATCATTTTCTCATTGCCGATTCAATCTATTGAGTGACACGAACTCCCCGGTATTTCGGTAGGCTCAACCTGCTTAAATCGAATGCCACAACAAGAGGATGGCTGACTGTCTTATTTACGGACATAAAACCCAAGAATTTGAACGTCAGCCAGTTGCTCCTCTTATTGTAGCTTAGGCATGAGATGGAAAGAAGCCAGACTGGCTGCCTGGCTTTCTTGTCCAAATATATTGTAATAGAATTTTACATTGCTTTTGCCAGTAAATTAGGCGGTGCAACTGGACTTAACAGGATTGTTAAAGGGTGTTGACAGATTGATTGATATGGTTGGTAGTGTTTTTAGAACAAAAGTAATACGATACTTTCATCAAGTGATACAAGGAGGAAACATTGATGAAGAAAGGTATTATTTATAATCTAAATCCGTTCAACAACGAAACAAATATGTCATCCGCTGAATACGTAATAAAGAAATTATTGGCATTCATCCTGATATATGTATTTTCGGCAGTTTTGGGAGAAGGAGTAATAATCGGGATTTTATATGGCATGGGCTATGATCCTTTGCACGGCATAATGCCAGCTGGAGAAATTAGTGAGTTGTTACTCTACTATGGCTTCCTAGTATTTTCCTTAGTAACCCTATTATATTGCAGATTTGTTGAGAAGAAAAATATTAAATTCGTAGG
>JBGVLC010000005.1:0-6784 GCA_045124035.1 Ruminococcus sp.
CATCTGGTAGAGCGCCACCTTGCCAAGGTGGAGGTAGCGGGTTCGAGCCCCGTCATCCGCTCCACAAGAGCACTTAAAATTTTAAGTGCTTTTTTATTTCCATAATAAGATGTAACTGGATTTTCCTTTGCATTGTTTATGAACTTTATATTTTTACGCGATTTCTTGCGGATGTAGCTCATCTGGTAGAGCGCCACCTTGCCAAGGTGGAGGTAGCGGGTTCGAGCCCCGTCATCCGCTCCACTTAATTTAATATTCGGAGGCTTAGCTCAGCTGGTTAGAGTATCTGCTTGACGTGCAGAGGGTCATTGGTTCGATTCCAATAGTCTCCACCATGTAAAAAACCTCTTTTGTCTACCTGGCAAAAGAGGTTTTTTATAATGATATCCGTTCCTTGCGGAACGGGTGATATATCTTCGATATGATATCGCACTGTCGTGCGATGATATATGCCTTCGGCATATGAAGGAACGGATATTATATCATATTTGCAGAGTAAATATATCATGCGGCAACGCCGTATATCATATCGCGTAAGCGATATATCATTAAAAATGCAACATTTTATGATATAATACCGTTGAAAGAAGGTGTGTTTATGTCCGAAAACAAATTACTTGACTTATCTTTTGAATTTGCGGTTGCTATTGTTAATCTTGTTGACGGTGTAACTGCACCGAAAAGCTCTTATATGACCGATCAGCTTGCAAGAGCAGGTACATCCGTTGGAGCCAATATTCACGAAGCACAGTACGCACAGAGCAAGAAAGACTTTGTAGCAAAATTGGAAATTGCTTTGAAGGAATCCAACGAAACAAGTTATTGGCTAAAGCTAATGTATGAAACCAAAAGGATAGATACTACAACTTATCAACACACAGAGAAACTTTGTGGCAATATCCGCAGACTTTTGATTGCATCCTGTAAATCTGCAAAGGAGAGTACAAAATGAAACGGATTATTTGCTTTTTATTTTGCTTGTTGATGCTATTTTCGTGCGTAGGTTGTGATTCCGATACAACCCCTGTTCGTTCCGGAAATTATTATGCTGTTGGCGATTATGAGGAAATGCTAACGCCGTATCTATGGTTCGATACTGATAAAAATGAATTTTCGCTTGGTGCAGGCTCTGTCATTTCTTATGCAGAACATGGCACATACGAGATTACAGATGGTAAGGTTATCGCCGCCTCACAAAGCACAACCTTCAAGTTTGAGATTAAAGATAAGAACACACTGGTGCTGATTGATAACGGAGATAATGATTATTTCAAAATCCCTGTAAATACACAATTTATTTATAGCGAAGTTTTGAAATAATTACGCACCTTTTCGCTTTTCTTACCTATATTTACGCACCGTTATATTGCTCTTTCGCATATAAAAGAAAAGAAGGTACCGAAAGGTATCTTCTTTTTGTTTACACAATAATAGTGGAAGCGGTTGGAATCGAAGGCGACTGTACAAAGAATAAGACCGCGATTGAATCTCAATCGCGGTCGTGTTTTAATTGACTATATTATCATCAACCAGCTCTAATTTGCTCGGTTTGCCTTTTTCGTTATATATGATCTTGTAACACATCGGTGGCTGTTTTAACTCCTGAGCGCTATCTTCGTTGTGGTAATCGCAAAGATAAATATACTCTCCGTCGGAATATAAATCTTTGTATGAAAGGTCTTTCTCGTTTAACAAAATACTCTCTGTACCTGTTTCTATATCGTAGTACAAAAGATTGTCATCATAATCAATAGAGAAGAAGAACTTATCATTACCCTCTGGGGTTGATGCGTGTGTGTGCATTGCGCTCGAATCGGTACCGTCAGCTCTCTTGATGTAATAGTTCCACCACATATCGGTATCGTTATAGTCATAGCCTTTCGAGAAAATCATATAATCATCTGTCGCTTTGATTGGAACAGTGCTTAGATATTCCGGCTTTTCTTCTCCTGTGATTCCGTCAACTATAATCCTCTTATCAAAGTTTGTAAGAACACATATGTCGTTTTCGCCATATGTGTTAATTATATTGTATGCAAATGATAGTCCTGCTAGCTTTGTAGAAGTGTTGCTGTCGTGAGCAATACGGTATATGGCTTTTTTACCGTTTGTGTAGTACAATCCGTTTTTATTGACTATGAAGTCTAACCATTCGCCGTCTGTGGTATCTACCAGCTTTTCGCAATTTCCATTTGTTTTATATCTGTAGATACCATCGCTTGGAACCTCAAAATAGAAGTAACCTTCAAACGCGACTCCGTACATACCGTGAGCGCCGGATCCTGTATTGGAGTTGTCTGATATACTTCCATATTCGCCGAAGAGATGTTCTTCGTCTGATTCGTCCTTACTACCATTGTTATTGGAATTTGATTTGTTATCCGATTCGCTTGTTGAATATTTTTCTGCTTCATTAAGTAGTGTATCTGAACTTGAATTCCCTAACTTCGGTATATAGTCTGAGGTGATAGTGAAGATGAGAACCGAGAATGCTACTACGAACACAGCTGCCATACTTGACCATGTTGCTTTGCGCCTTTTTCTGACTATTGAAATTCTTCTTTCGACATCGGTTATGTATTCGTCATCGATTTCGCCGATAACATCTAACAGTAATTCTGCGTTTGTCATAGTAACTCCTCCTTTCTGAGTTCTTCCATAAGCTTGTCTCTTGTTCTTTTCAAAGTCATCTTAACTTTGCTTTCTCCGTATCCCAGTTTTATTGCGATGTCTTTGACGGAGTAAAGGTACCAGTATCTTGCTATGAAGATTTGTCTTTGTTCATCGTTGAGGTTTTTGACAAATTCTTTGATGAATGTAAGAAGAGTTTCTTTTTCTAATGTGTTTTCGACTGATTCATCCGACATAACTTCTCTTAGCTCATCAAGAGCTAAGTCTACCTGTGAACCGCCACGCTTTTGTGCAGTGTTATGACGAAAACGTTTTAGTGAGATGTTTCTCGCTAGTTTTGCAAGATAAGTCTTGAGCGTATTTGGTCTCTTTGGAGGGATAGTATTCCATGCTCCCAGATATGTCTCGTTGACACACTCTTCGCTGTCTTGCATTATTCTTAATATATTGTAAGCTATTGTATACAGATACTTATTATATTTTTCTTTAGTGAAAGTGATGGCGTCTTCATTTCTCGAAAAATACAAATCTATTATCATTTCATCGGTCATGATATCACCCCTCGTAATAATACTACCTTATATATAGATTCCGTCACACAGATTATATCAAATGTGATTGCATAATAAAAGTATTGTTTTTGTTAACACTAAAACAGGTGATATTATGTCAAAACACGAATCTGTATGGAAATCTACAGCGATGTTGAAATCTCATTCAAAACTCAGCGAAGATATCGAGTGTGATGTGCTCGTGATAGGTGGTGGCATATCGGGTGTACTAACCACTTATTTTCTTAAAAAGAATAATATAGATGCGGTGTTGGTTGAGTCTTCGGCCATAGCTAGTGGGCAAACCGAACGCACAACAGCGAAGATAACTTCACAGCATGGTGCGTGCTATCAGCAAATTGAAAAAAGCTACGGTTTTGATAAAGCTGTACTGTATGCTAACGCTAATGAAAAAGCTATTGATGATTTTGACAAACTTATTTTTGATAATCGTATCGATTGCGATTTCTCTAGGTTGCCGTCATGTTTGTATTCCCTCAGGGAAACAGACACACTCATAAAAGAATATAACTTTACAAATAAATGCAGGATAAGTTCGTCGCTTACAAAACGTACCGAGCTTCCTTTTTCTGTGAAGCTTGCGTTACGATATACAAACCAAGCACAATTCAACCCATATCCATTTATCAGTAAGCTTTGCGATTATATTTCTATATTCGAAAATACACACGTTCTTAGAATTGAGGATAATATTGCCTACTGTGATGGTTGTAAAATTAAAGCCAAAAAGATAGTCTTTGCAACCCACTATCCTATAGTAAACTTTCCAGGACTTTATTTTGTGCGTATGCACCAATCCAGAAGCTATGTTCTAGCATTAAAAAATGCGCAGAACTTGAAAGCGATGTACCATAGTGCGGACAAGGGCGGTTTATCTTTCAGGAGTTTTAACGGATACCTTTTACTTTCGGGTGGTTCGCATAGAACAGGTGAAAATCCAGCTGTGCCATCTTATCAATTTTTATCGGATAGAGCAAAACAACTGTATCCGGATTGTGAAGTTGTATATAGCTTCTCTGCACAGGATTGTATGAGTCCTGATCATATGCCGTATGCAGGTGTGTATGCGAAGTCAAAGCCTGATTGGTATGTGCTCACAGGATATTCAAAATGGGGAATGACTGACTCTATGATGTGTGCTCAGCTTGTATCTGATTTGATTTCGGATAATTCTAATGAGCTTGTTGATTTGTTCAGTCCTTCACGCTTCAGTGCGTCAATCATAAAGCCTATATTAAATGAAACAACCCACGCGGTGAAAAATCTCTCGAAGTCAATGTTTCGAATTCCTCTAAATAAAGTGAGTGACATTGATCGCGGTAGCGGTAAGATTGTAATGTATAACGGAAAACGCTGTGCTGTATACAGAGATGAGAATGATGAAATTTTTGCTCTGTCGGCTCATTGTCCGCATCTCGGTTGTGAACTTAGTTTTAATGAGGGAGAGAAGACTTGGGATTGTCCGTGCCACGGTTCTCGTTTCAGTATAACAGGCGAGCTTATTGATTCGCCATCTCAGACATCGCTCAAAAGGTATAAATAAACTGTATAAAATATACGCCTTCGTCAATAATACTGACGGAGGCGTTTTCTATGAAAAAATATAAACATAATGCTAAGGGTAAACCAACTGAACGAGTAGGCTTTTACATTGCACTGTCAATCTGTCTTGTAGCGGTAGGTTTAGCTGTGTATTCAACCTACACATCTGTGAGCGAGTACCTCGCTAAAAGTGATGAGGAATACTATTCATCTCTTATGGAAGAAACCGTTCCTGTAGCACAGGATGTGACGGGCGTGACCGAAACTTCAATCGAAAGTGCACAGGCTAGTCCTGATAATGCTACTGTCAGCGAAACCAGAGAACATGGATTTAGTTTGTATGAGTCATCAACTATACCTACTATCGCTGATGTTGATGCAGATGCAGAAGCTGAGCTCGATTCTCTCAGCGCTGTGCTGAAAGTAACTGAAAGCTTGATTTATCCCGTTGACAGCAAAAGCGTGTTGCGAGAGTACAGCGAGACAGCCGTATATAATGGTACTATGAAAGATTATCGCGCCCATACTGGTGCGGACTTTGTTGCAAAAGAGGGCGAAAGTGTATACGCAATGTGTGACGGCGTGGTTAACAGCATTTCTTTCGACGAGCGATACGGCGTTATTATAGAAGTAAGCAGCGACGAGTATTCTGTTTACTATTGCGGAGTCGATAGTGAGACTAATGTGAGAATGAAAGACCAGGTGAAACAGGGACAGGTGCTGGGAACTGTTTCCCAGATACCTTGCGAAAAAAGCGACCCTACACATATTCATGTTGAAGTGAAAGTAGGGGACAAGCTTATTGACCCGTTAACTGTCATATTAAGTGATCAATAATAGTATATATAAGTAAAAGTGCCCTCGACTCGTTTTTAGGGGCAAAAAGTAAGGGTGCCAAAATCTTTCTTGGCACCCTTCTTGATTATTATTCAGATTTAAGATTTACATAAGTACAGATGAGGTCGACTATCTGTTCATCAGAAAGCTTTGCGCTGTTGATGCACAAATCATAGTTCTGAGTAACTCCCCACTTTTGTCCGGAATAGAAACTGTAGTAGTTGGCTCTTGTTTTATCTGTTTTGTTGATTATTATTTCAGCACGTCTTTCTTCGATGTTGTGAACAACTACTGCGCGCTTCTTTCTGTATTCCATATCAGCGTGAATGAAAATGTTGATACAGTGAGGGTTGTCTTTTAAAACATAGTCAGCACATCGGCCAACGAAAACGCATGGTCCTTCTTGTGCGAGGTCTTTGATGATTTGATGTTGGAGGATATATAGCTTATCATTTATTGGCAGGTCGCCCATAGCAAGAGGACCGTTGCCGAAACTGTACATACCCATAGATAAAGAGTAAAGCAAACTGTTAGCAGCGGTTTCGTCAACGTTCTTAAAAACTTCCGGATGTATTCCGCTTTCTTTTGCAGCCATAGAAATAAGTTCTTTATCATAAAAAGGAATATTCAATTTTTCGGCGAGCTTCTGTCCGATGGCTCTTCCGCCCGAGCCAAATTGTCTTCCGATAGTGATAACATATTTATTATTCATAGAAAAACCTCCATAAATCGTCTGTTATTATATAATACCAACAAAAGGAATCTATTGCAATATTATGATGAAAATAATTTAAAACTTTTTTCAAAAAAGTGCTTGACAAATGAAGAAAACTGTATATAATAATAACTCGGTGCTTGAAACAAATGAATAATCTTCCTGAGAGGGGAGATAATCAAAAGTGAAAGCCGTCATACTCAATTGAATATCATTTGTTGAAAAATGGTTCAAAAATTTTTGAAAAAAATTTAAAAAAACTATTGACAAATGAGAAACGATAGAGTATAATAACAATCACGCTGTGAGACGCGATTACAAACTCGTAACCAACAGTCGAACGGCAAAGGACCTTGAAAATTAAACAACGAATTAGTAAGTGAGAACCCGTAATTACTTTGAGTGTAATTACTCAATTAATTACAAGTGAGATGACACTAAAAAACATCAGTAAGCAATCGAGAGATTGCGGACAACACGCAAGTGT
>JBGVLC010000006.1:0-23421 GCA_045124035.1 Ruminococcus sp.
AATGGTTCAGGTAAAAGTAATATCAGTGATCCTAGCGGTTGGGTTCTTGGTGAACAAGCACCGAAGTCTTTGCGTTGCTCTAAAATGGAGGATGTTGTTTTCAACGGTACAGATACAAGAAAACGACAGGGATACGCCGAAGTTACTCTGACTATTGATAACAAAGACCGAGTTTTGCCATTCAACGGTGATGAGGTTGCTGTTACAAGAAGATATTTCAGAAGTGGTGACAGTGAGTATCTTATCAATAAGGCATCTGTCAGACTTAAGGATATTCACGAATTGTTTATGGATACAGGCCTTGGTCGAGATGGCTATTCAATGATAAGTCAGGGTAAGATTGACTCGATTGTCGCGTCTAAGAGCGAAGACAGACGCGAGATTTTCGAAGAAGCTGCGGGAATATCTCGTTACAGATACAGAAAGACTGAAGCAGAACGCAAGCTCGTTCACACCGAAGATAACCTTGTCAGACTTCGTGATATTGTTACTGAGCTTGATGACCGTATCGGTCCACTCGAAACTCAGTCTAAGAAAGCTCAAGCGTTTTTAGAGTATTCAGGGGAAAAGAGAGGTCTCGAAATCGCACTCTGGCTTGATACTCTCAATAAATCTTCGACTATTCTCAAGGATCATGAGGATAAAATCGCTGTGTCTAAGAATCAGTACGAAGAAGCTGAAAGAGAGCTTGAGAGAATTGCACAGGAGACTGAGCAGATATATCTCCAGAATGGCTCACTTCTTTCGAAAGTTGACGAAATTCGTCAGGGCATAACTCAGAGTGAGGGCGAAATAAGTTTCCACAAATCCTCCGTTTCTGTTGCCGAAAACGATATCTTACATAACAATGAAAATATCGAGAGAATCAAAGGTGAAATCGATAAAGCAGAAACTTCTAATGTTGATATTCAGCAAGAAATTTCTAATAAAGAAAATGAAATCCTGAAATTCGATACTGAGATTTCTGATTTACAGAAAAACTACGATGTCACCGCTGATGAACTTAATAATATAAATACAGACTCAAGCCGTAGTAGCGAACAACTTCAACAGCTTTCAGCAGTTATAGCTTCACTTTCAGCTAAATCTGCTGATGCGAGAGTTACAGATATGACTTGTGCATCTACTATTCTCGAGCTCGAGTCACGAGTATCATCTCTCAAGGACAGCGTGAAAACGAAGCGCGAACAGCTTGCTGAGCTCGAAGATATGTACTCAACCTTTGATGTCAGAGTAAAGGAAAGCTCTCAAAAAGTCGATGCACTCAACAACAGCATCAAAGGTTTGGAAATCAAAATTGATTCCCGCACCAAAAAGCGTGATGAACTCAAAATTACAGCTGATAACCTTTTCCTTGATGCTCAGGAAAAGTCTCGTAGAGCAAAACTTCTTGAGGACCTTTCTGCAAATTATGAAGGTTTCTATAACAGTGTAAAGGTTATTATGAGAGAGGCTAAAAAGGGTTCCGTTTCAGGTATTTGTGGTCCTGTTTCTCAGCTTATAAAAGTACCGTCACAGTACAACGTTGCTATGGAGGTAGCACTAGGTAGCAAAATGCAGAATATCGTCACTCTGACTGACGAAGATGCAAAACGAGCTATCAGAACTTTAAAACAGCTTGATGCTGGTAGAGCTACATTTTTACCGATAACAACTATCAAAGGCAGAACTCTTGATGAAAAAGGCCTTGATGATTGCTACGGATATGTTGGCGTTGCTTCTGATTTGTGTTCTTGCGATAAACAATATGACAACATCAAAGCTTCTCTTTTAGGCAAGATTGTTGTTGTTGAGGACCTTAACTGTGCCGCTACTATCGCTAAGAAGTATAATTACAGATTTATGATTGTCACACTTGATGGTCAGGTGATTAACGCTGGTGGTTCATTTACCGGTGGTTCTATGAATAAGAAAAGCGGTTTGTTATCCCGTGAAACCGAAATCGCTTCGCTTAAGAAAAAAGCAGATGAATTACTCGCAAAAGCCGAAAACGCTAAGCAGGATTTTCTGAAAGCACAGGAGTCATTCGGACAGTGCGAGGCTCAGATCTTAGGTGCAAGAGCTGACTTGTCTTTAGCACAACAGGAACTTGTCAAAGTACAGACTGAGTATATTGCTTGCAAAAATGAACTCAATAATATGAGAAACTCTGTTGTCGAAATTGAAAATGAGATTACTGAGTCATCACAGAAAATTGAGTCTCAGAAAGCTATACAACAGCAGGCAAAAATAGTTCTCGAAGAGTACACAAAAGAAATCGAAAAGACAGATTTACAAATCAGCAGTTTGTCAGGTGACAAAGAAGCACTTTCACAAAAGCGAGAGCTTTTATCTGCTCAGCTTCAGGATCTTCGTCTCAGCATTGTCACAAAGCAGAAAGATATCGAAACACTTAAAGCTGAGATTGAACTAGCAAAAGCATCGGGTACTAATCAGGATCAGCGTGTTAAGGAACTTAGAGCTGAGATTGAAACCATCGAGAAAAATAATGCTAATTTGGAATTAAAAATTCAAAATACACAAAATACTATCAATGCTTTGAAACAGAAAGTAAAAGATGCAAATGCATTGATTGATGCTACAAACTCTCAGCGTGATGATCTTGAAAAGCGTAGCGTTGAACTCAGACAGGCTGAACGCGATAAAAACAGTGAGCGCGAGCTTGCGTCAAACGAGTATTCACGTCTTGAAGAGAGAAAAGTTAACTTACAGAAACAGTTCGATGATATCATAGCTAAGCTCTGGGATGAATATGAACTTACACGAAGTGAAGCTCAGAAACAGGCTGTTGATATCGAGGACTTGAGTGTTGCCAAATCAAGACTTGCAGAGCTTAAACAGAAGATTAAGTCTCTTGGTAATGTTAATGTTTCTGCTATTGAAGAGTACAAAGAAGTATCCGAGCGTTATGAATTTATGAAGGCTCAGGTTGCTGACGTAGAAAACTCTAAGAAAGAAATTGAGAGACTTATCAACGATCTGACTAAACAGATGAAAGATGTATTTGTCGAGTCTTTCGCTGAAATCAACAAGAACTTTACCGCTACTTTCAAAGAACTTTTCGGTGGTGGTACTGCTTCACTTCAGTTGTCAGACCCTGATAATATCCTGACAAGTGGTATTGATATCGTAGTTCATCCACCTGGAAAAATCGTTGTTCATCTTGAGGCACTTTCGGGTGGTGAAAAGGCACTTGTGGCTATTGCGCTTTATTTTGCAATTCTTAAGGTTCGTCCTGCACCTTTCTGTGTAATGGACGAGATTGAAGCGGCGCTTGATGAAGTTAATGTTGACAGATTTGCTCAGTATCTTAGAAACCTGACAGAGAGTACACAGTTTATTCTTATCACACACAGACGCGGTACAATGGAAGAAGCAGATGTGCTTTATGGCGTAACAATGCAGGATGAAGGTATTTCTAAGCTTCTTGAGCTCAGAACAACTGAAGTCGCAACTAAGTTAGGTTTAAACGCTAACTGATAAAGGAGATTTTATGGGCTTTTTTAGTAAAATTAAAGAAGGACTGAAAAAAACCAGAGACGGTTTTGTCGGTCAAATTAATTCAATGCTCAAGTCATTCACTAAGATTGACGAGGAGCTTTTTGAAGAACTTGAAGAACTTCTGGTTATGGCTGATGTTGGTGTTCACACAGCCGAGAATATCTGCACAGAGCTTCGAGCTAAAGTTAAAGAAGAGGGTGTTACTGACCCTTCTGAAATAACAACAATGCTTGAAAAACTTACAGCTGATATGCTCAGAGACGGTAATGATATGGTTATCAATACAAAACCATCTGTTATTTTAGTTATCGGTGTTAACGGTGTTGGTAAGACCACTACTATCGGAAAGCTTGCTCACCACTATATTTCGAATGGTAAGAAGGTTACTTTGGCTGCTGCTGATACTTTCAGAGCTGCAGCGATTGAACAGCTTCAGGTCTGGGCTGAAAGAAGTGGCGCTGATATAGTGAAGCAGAACGAAGGTTCAGATCCTGCTGCTGTTGTATTTGATGCTATTTCAAGTGCTAAAGCAAAGGGAAGTGACCTCATCATCTGTGACACTGCAGGTCGTTTGCATAACAAACGCCATCTCATGGATGAGCTTGCAAAAATCAGAAGAGTTATTGATCGTGAGCTTCCTGATGCTGATAAGGAGTTTTTGCTCGTGCTTGATGCAACAACTGGTCAGAACGCGGTAAATCAGGCTCAGGAGTTTTCGAAAGCAACAGGTATCTCGGGTATTGTTCTTACAAAACTTGATGGAACAGCTCGCGGCGGCGTAGTGCTTGCTATCAAAGAAGGACTCAAGATTCCTGTGAAGTTTATCGGCGTAGGTGAGAAGGTTGATGACTTGCAACCGTTCAACGCTGATGATTTCACAAAAGCTTTATTTGTAAAGGAATAATTATGAAAACATTTGTTGTTGCTACAAATAATAAAAAGAAACTGGCGGAGATGCAAAGAATATTAGATCCACTCGGCATCAAAGCTGTTACAGCAAAAGAAATCGGAATAGATTTAGGTGATGTTGAAGAAAACGGCTCAACTTTCGCTGAAAATGCATATATAAAATCAAAATCTGCTTTTGATTTACTCAAAGGTGAATACTGCACAGTTGCTGATGACTCGGGATTATGTGTTGATGCACTTAGTGGAGCTCCCGGAATATATTCAGCTCGCTTCGGCGGAGAAGGTCTTACTGATGAAGACCGATATAGAAAACTGTTAGATGAAATGAAAGAAATTCCAGATGATAACAGACAGGCACATTTTGCTTGTGCTATTTGTGCGATTATGGATGACGGTACAGTTGTTGAAGCTTATGGTAAGTGTGACGGAAAAATAGGCTACGCTCCAGTTGGTGAAGGTGGCTTTGGTTATGACCCTGTGTTTATGGTCGGAGAGAAATCTTTTTCACAGTTAACTGCAGATGAGAAAGATTTGTGCAGTCATCGTGGCAATGCGCTTAGACAACTAAAACTTAAATTACAAGATTATATGGAGGGTTAATGATGCTTACAAGTAAACAGCGTGCATATTTGAGATCTCTCGCTAATCCTATTGATACAATTCTTATGGTAGGAAAAGGCGGTTTGTCAGACCAGATTTATAAAACTGCTGATGAAGCAATTACAGCAAGAGAACTTATCAAAGGTAAAGTTTTGGAGACTTGTGAATTATCTGTCCGTGAGGTAGCTGATACTGTAGCTCAGGAAATCGGCGCTGATGTTGTACAGGTAATTGGTACAAAATTTGTTCTTTATCGTAAAAACGAAGATGAACCGGTTATCGTACTGCCAAGGAGCAAAAAGTGATGAAAGTTGCTATCTTTGGAGGTAGCTTCAATCCTATTCATAATGCTCACATAAACTTAGCCAAAAGATTCGTGAATGAAGCTTCTTTGGATAGGGTATACTTTGTTCCTACTTTTGTGACTCCACTCAAGGATAATTCTTCTGTTATTCCTGCGTATCACAGATTCAGAATGTGTGAGCTAGCGACTGCTTCTTATGATAACTTCTGTGTTTCTGACTTTGAGATGAAAAAAGAGGGAGTAAGTTATAGTAGTGATACTATCGCTTACTTTAAGAAACAGTTTCCGAATAGTGAGATTTTCTTCATTATGGGTGCTGATATGTTTATGACACTGGAAAGCTGGCATGAATTTCAGTATATTTTTGATAATGTTACGATTTTGACGGCTCCACGAAACGAAAGCGATTTCGAAGATCTTGTGAAGCAGTATGAATATTATCAAAAGTATTCTTGTAAAGCTCAGATTACTGAGGAATATATTCAGGATTTGTCATCAACTAAGGTTCGCGATTTGATTAAAAACGGTGAAGAAGTTTCAAAGTTTATAGATAACAGAGTTTTGGAATATATCGAGCTCAATGGTTTGTACAGGTGATTTTATGAATATTGAAGATTATAAGAAAATTATTCGTCCGCTTATGGGGGACAAAAGATATATTCATAGCGTGAATGTGAGTGCTGAAGCTGTTAGACTAGCTGAAAAATACGGTGCTGACCCAAACAAAGCTGCAGTTGCTGGTGTGTTGCACGATATCACCAAAGAGTTTGAAGAGAAAAAGCAGTTGCAAATAATGAACAGTGGTGATATAATTCTCAGCGATGTCGAAAAAGCTTCTCCTAAGCTTTGGCACGCTATTTCTGGTTCTGTTTATATCAGAACTGAACTCGGTATAGAGGATATAGACATAATAAACGCTATCAGGTATCATACTACAGCAAGAGCGAATATGTCTTTGCTTGAAAAAATTATCTTTCTTGCTGATTTTACAAGTGCTGAGCGTGATTTCCCTGATGTTTCAGTTATCAGAGAAAAAGCAGATATATCTCTTGAAGAGGGAATGTTATACGGTATACAGTTCACTTTGAAAAAATTGCTTAATATTGAAGGCAAACTATCAGTTGATGCCGTTAACGCTTATAATGAAATTTTATTGAACAGGTGAAATATATGACAACATTAGAACAGGCTAAAGAAACCGCTAAAATTCTTAGCGAGAAAAAAGGACTTAACATTAAAGTTATCGAGATAAAAGATGTTTCTGTTATTGCTGACTATATGGTTATCGCAACAGGTAACAGCTCTACTCACGTTAAAGCTTTGGCAGATGAAGTAGAAGAACAGCTCGACGATATGGGTATATCAGTAAGCCACGTTGAGGGTTATCGTTCTAACTCTTGGATTTTGCTTGATTATATCGATATCATTGTTCATGTTTTCTCAAACGAAGCAAGAGAGTATTATGACCTCGAGCGTTTGTGGGAAGACGGAATCGATGTAGATATTTCAAATATTATTGACTAATTTGTAGTTTAAACCTTAGGAGGGTTTTCATTGAGATACGAACATAAAAAAGTAGAGCCTAAATGGCAAAAAGTCTGGGAAGATAAGGGTGTTTTCCACGCTGAGGAAAAGTCAGATAAAGAGAAATTCTTTGCTCTTATCGAGTTCCCATATCCATCAGGTCAGGGCCTGCATGTAGGACATCCACGTCCATACACAGCTCTTGACGTAGTTTCAAGAAAGCGTAGATTACAGGGTTACAACGTTCTTTATCCAATCGGTTGGGATGCTTTCGGTCTTCCTACTGAGAACTTTGCTATCAAAAATCACATTCACCCTGAGATTGTTACAAAAAACAACATCGATAGATTCAGAAAGCAGATTCAGTCACTTGGTATTTCTTTTGACTGGAGCAGAGAGATCGACACTACTGATCCTGATTATTACAAATGGACTCAGTGGATTTTCCTCCAGCTTTTCAAAAAGGGTCTCGCATATAAAAAGGAAATGGCTGTTAACTGGTGTACTTCATGTAAGTGTGTTCTTGCTAACGAAGAGGTTGTTAACGGCGTATGCGAAAGATGTGCTAGCGAAGTTGTTAGAAAGGTTAAGTCACAGTGGATGCTCAAAATCACTAAGTATGCTGACAGACTTATCGATGACCTTGATTTAGTTGATTTCCCAGAGAGAGTAAAACTCCAGCAGAAAAACTGGATTGGCAGATCTTATGGTGCTGAGGTTAAGTTTGATACAACATTAGGTGATGAGCTTCTCATTTACACAACAAGAGCTGATACACTTTATGGTGCTACATATATGGTTATTTCTCCTGAGCATCCGCTCATCGAGAAATGGGCTGATAAGATTGAAAATATAGATGAAGTAAGAGCTTATCAGGCTGAAGCTTCAAAGAAATCTGACTTTGAACGTACTGAGCTTGCTAAGGATAAGACTGGTGTTAAGTTATCTGGTGTTAAGGCTATCAACCCTGTTAATAACACAGAAATTCCTATTTTCATTTCTGACTATGTTCTTATTTCTTATGGTACAGGTGCTATTATGGCTGTTCCTGCTCATGATACACGAGACTGGGAATTTGCGAAGAAATTTGATCTCCCTATTATCGAAGTTGTTAAGGGCGGTAACGTCGAGGAAGAAGCATACACAGATTGTGCAACAGGCATTATGGTGAACTCAGGTATTCTTGATGGTCTTTCTGTTGAGGATGCTAAGGTTAAGATTATCGACTGGCTTGCTGAAAACGGCAGAGGAGAGAAGAAAACTAACTACAAACTCAGAGACTGGGTGTTCTCACGTCAGAGATACTGGGGTGAGCCAATTCCAATCGTTAAGTGTGATGATTGTGGCTATGTTGCTCTTCCTGAGTCCGAACTTCCACTCAAACTTCCAATGGTTGAGTCTTACGAGCCAACAGATAATGGTGAGTCACCACTTGCCAATATGACTGAGTGGGTTGAGACAACTTGTCCTAAGTGTGGCAAGAAGGCATACCGTGAGACAGATACTATGCCACAGTGGGCTGGTTCTTCATGGTACTACTTAAGATATATGGATCCTCATAACAACGAGGCTCTCGCTTCTAAGGAAGCTCTCGAGTACTGGAATTGTGTTGACTGGTATAATGGTGGTATGGAGCATACAACACTTCACCTGCTCTATAGCCGTTTCTGGCATAAGTTCCTTTATGATATTGGTGTTGTTCCAACTAAGGAGCCGTACTCAAAGCGTACAAGCCATGGTATGATTCTTGGTGAAAACGGCGAGAAGATGAGTAAGTCTCGTGGTAATGTCGTTAACCCTGATGATATCGTTAACGAGTACGGTGCAGACACACTCAGAATGTACGAAATGTTTATCGGTGACTTTGAGAAAGCTGCTCCATGGAGCCCTTCAAGCATCAAGGGTTGCCGTAGATTCATCGAGCGTTACTACAATCTCCAGAACATCGTTGTTGATGGCGATGCTATCAGACCTGAACTTGAGAAAGAGTTCCACAAGACTATCAAGAAGGTAACTGAAGATATCGAAAATATCAAATTCAATACTGCTATTGCTGCGTTGATGGCTCTCATCAATGTTGTTTCAAACTTCGGTTCTATCAACAAGAAAGAGCTTGCGATTTTCTCAATTCTTATGAACCCATTCGCTCCTCATGTTACTGAGGAAGTATGGGAAGCTTGCAAACTTGGCGATGGTATTTTAGCTGAGGCTAAGTGGCCTGAGTTTGACGAGTCTAAATGCGTTGACGATACTGTTGAGATTGTTGTTCAGGTTAATGGTAAAATTAAAGCTAAGCTCATGATTCCAGCTAACGCTGTTCAGGACGAGGCTATCTCACTTGCAAAAGCAGACGAGAAAGTCCAGGAAGCAATTTCTTCAATGAATATTGTCAAGGAAATATATGTTAAGGGTAAGCTTGTAAATATTGTTGTTAAGCCTTGATGACAATTTTGTCAAAATTTATATTTTGTTGCAGAAGACTCTTGACACTTTTGACACAATATTGTATAATCATCAAAGCATTATGCGAATTACCCATGCCTTATGGCGGACGGGAGGGAAATAAATGTCGGAAGTAAGACTCAAAGAAAACGAATCTCTTGAGAGCGCTTTAAGAAGATTTAAAAAGCAGTGCGCAAGAGCAGGCGTTATCGCTGAAGTTCGTAAAAGAGAAGCTTATGAGAAGCCTTCTGTAAAACGTAAGAAGAAATCCGAAGCTGCTCGCAAACGTAAATTCAAATAATTAAAAAGAAACGGACAGGTTAATACTAACTTGTCCGTTTTTTATTATTCAGGTGATGTTATGAAAATTTTAGTTATGTTTGGACCAAATTTGAATATGGTTGGTGTTAGAAAGCCGGAAGTATACGGAACTGTTTTTGCAGACGATATCAACAATATGATTATTGAGTACGCAAATAAAAAAGGTTTTGAGTGTGATGTTTTTCAGTCTAATCACGAGGGTGTACTCATTGATAAGATTCATGAAACTCGTGATAACTATGATGGGGTTGTTATTAATCCTGGTGCGTTAACTCACTATAGCTATGCTCTGAGAGATGCGATTGAGTGTGTTGCTGAAGTTCCTTTTGTTGAAGTCCATATGTCCGATATATCAAAAAGAGAAGATTTCAGAAAGATTTCTGTGACAAAAGATGTTTGTATGGAACAGGTAATGGGGCATGGAATTGACTCTTATTTTATAGCTATTGATCATCTTTGTGAGGCTTTGGAATATGATAACTAGAATCGAAAAATTAAGAAGCCTCATACCTAATGATGATTTTGCTGTTCTTATAACATCTGATGTGAACAGGTTGTATTTTTCAGGGTTTAAATCATCAGCAGGTGCTGTTTTAATTTCTATGAAATCAGCGACTCTTTTTGTAGATTTCAGATACTTTGAAGCAGCACAAAAGAATGTTGAAGACATAAATGTTGTATGTTATAAATCTATTTATGATTCAATAAACGATGTTTTGGTAAATGAGAATATCAGATTTGTATATCTAGAAGATGAATCTGTGACCGTTGCTCAAGAGAAAAAGCTCAGCAAATGTCTCAAGTGCGAGGTGTTAACTGATTTTAACTTATCGGATAAGATTCATAATTTAAGAATGATTAAATCCAAAACGGAAATCGATAAAGTAAAGATCGCACAGGCTATTACTGAAAAGAGTTATACTGAGCTTTTGAATTTTATAAAACCCGGAGTAAGCGAGAGAAAGCTTGCGCTTGAGCTTGAGTATCTTATGAAGTGTAATGGGGCAGAGAGTGTAGCTTTTGATATAATTGCTATAAGTGGTGAAAACACATCACTTCCGCATGGTGTACCTACTGAAAGACAGCTAAAAAATGGTGATTTTATCACTTTTGATATTGGTTCCGTCTATGAAGGGTACCATTCTGATATGACCCGTACTATAGCTTTAGGTTTTGCTACTGAAGAAATGGAAGAGGTCTATGATGTAGTACTTTGTGCTCATCATAAAGCTGCTAAGCTCATAAAAGCGGGGAGTACTTGCTCTGATGTTGATAATGCTGCAAGAGACTATATTACATCAAAAGGTTATGGTGAGTATTTTGGCCATACTACCGGTCATGGTGTTGGACTTGAAATTCACGAAACACCAACTGTGTATTACACAAACAAAACAATTCTGCAAACAAACACAATAATTACAAATGAGCCTGGAATTTACTTGCCAAATAAATTCGGTGTCAGAATAGAAGATATGTATCTTGTGACCGATACAGGTTGTGAAGATTTGGCGAAAATTGATAAAGAACTAATAATTCTATAAAAACTATTGATTTTTACTTAATTTGTCTGTATAATTGTATGTGTAAATTTATGAAATTTGCTATTTCAAATACTTTATTGGAGGAATAAACAATGATTTCTGCAGGTGATTTCAGAAACGGCGTAACATTCGAAATGGATGGTCAGGTTGTTTCTATCATTGAATTTCAGCACGTTAAACCAGGTAAGGGAGCTGCGTTCGTAAGAACAAAGATCAGAAATGTTATCACTGGTTCTGTTGTTGAAAAAACTTTTAACCCTAACGACAAATATCCTACAGCTTTCATCGAGAGAAGGGAAATGGAGTACAGCTACAACGATGGCGATCTCTACTACTTTATGGATACAGAAACATGGGAGCAGGTTCCAATCAACGCTTCTATCCTCGGCGACAACTTCAAGTTTGTTAAAGAGAATATGACTTGTAAGGTTCTTTCTTACAAAGGTAATGTTTTCGGTGTAGAGCCACCTAACTTTGTAGAGCTTGTTATCACACAGACAGACCCAGGTTTTGCAGGCAATACAGCTACTAATGCTACAAAGCCAGCTACTGTTGAAACAGGCGCTGAAATTAAAGTTCCACTCTTCATCGAAGAGGGCGAACTTGTTCAGATTGATACTCGTACAGGCGAATATCTTGGTAGAGCTAAGGAAAGCTAAGGAGAACTACTATGACTTTATCTGAAAGAATTTCTTACATCAGAGGCTTAGCTGATGGTCTTGAACTTGATAACAGCAAGAAAGAAGTTAAGGTATTAAACGCTATCATTGAACTTCTTGATGATATGGCACTTGCTGTTGAGTCTACTGAAGAGCTTTATGATGAGCTTGCTGAGCAGGTAGATGCTATCGACGAGGACCTCACTACTCTTGAAGATGATTTCTATGATGATTGCGACTGCGATTGCTGTGATTGTGATGATTGCGATGACGATTTTTGTGATTGTTACGACGATGATGAAGCTTTCTACGAGGTAACTTGTGGCAAGTGTGAAGAGCAGATCTGCGTTGACGAGGAAACCCTTCTCGAAGGTGAGATTATTTGTCCTAGTTGTGGTGAACTCTTAGAGTTTGATTTTTCTGATCTTTGCGACGATGACTGCGATTGTGGTTGTTGCTGCGGTGAAGACGAGTAATAAATTAACATTTTTGACACCTCTCGTATAGTATAACGAGGGGTGTTTTTTTGCGCGCTAAAAAGAAACCTAATAAATTCAAGAGGATAATACGTAGATTTTTTTACATATCTATTACACTAATAATTGCGGTTATCATATTTTTTGAATTAACCGTAAGGGATAGACTTGAACTTGCTATTATTGCAGAAATAAAAACTGTGTCTCATTCAGCGATTAATGCGGCGGTTGACGAATATATCAATGAGAACAAATATATCTGTAATGATTTATTAAAAATCAGTTTTAACGAAGCTAATCAGATTACTTCAATTTCAGAGAACCCATATTATGTGAACAGTTTTAAAACAGAGATTACTAAAAAAGGACAGAAATACATTGAACACTTGATGTGTGTTGATGGGATAGATGTTAAGCTTGGTAATTTCACAGGTATGACTTTGTTTACCGATGTTGGTCCGTATGTGCATTTTAATATTGAATCTAAACCTACAATTTCATGCGAGATAATAAGTTCTTTGGAAAGCTCAGGGCTTAACCAGACTACACACCATATACAACTTGATGTTCAGGTTGATATATATGTTGGAAATCCTATAAGAATTGAATCTATAAGTTTTGAAACAAAATACGAAATATCTCAGACAGTTATTATTGGAACTGTTCCTACTACTTATGGGATAGTATCAAGATATTGATTGAAATTGTAAAATTACTATTAAATACCGCAAGATAATGATAAAATCTATTGAAATACAATCAATATTGTGATAAAATACAATGAATAATACATAATTAGGGGGATAATGTCTTGGTGGATAACATAAAGACTCAAACAGACGCTATTTCTCAAAGTGAATATCTAAGTCTGACTGCTGAACTTATGTCTATAAGAAAGCGTGGGGAAGTGCCTCTTGCTTATGTCAGAACATATGGTTGTCAGCAGAACGTTGCTGATAGCGAGCGTATCAAAGGTATGCTGGATGAGGCGGGTTTTTCGTTTACTGAAAATGTTGACGAAGCTGACTTCATTTTATTTAACACCTGTGCAGTTAGAGAACACGCTGAAGACAGAGTTTTCGGAAATGTCGGTGCTTTAAAAAACCTGAAACGAAAACATCCGTCAGTATTGATTGCTCTTTGTGGTTGTATGATGGAGCAAGAGCACGTAGCAAAAAGAATACATGACAGTTTTCCTTTTGTGGGTTTGGTTTTCGGAACAAATTGTTTGCATGAATTCCCGAGACTTTTATACACAAACTTATTGTATGGTAAAAGAGTTTTTCTTCGTGGAAATACTGACGAAAATGTTTACGAAGGTATTCCTATTAAGCGTGATGGACTTTTCAAAGGCTTTTTGCCGATTATGTACGGATGTGACAATTTCTGTTCATACTGCATAGTTCCATATGTGCGTGGTAGAGAAAAGAGCAGACGACCTGAGGTGGTTATTGAAGAAGCTCGACAGATGATTGAAGCAGGGTATAAGGATATATGCCTTCTTGGTCAGAATGTCAATTCATATGGTAAGAATCTGGAAGGAAAACCTAGTTTTTCTTCACTCTTGAAAGAGATTGATAAAATAGAAGGCGATTATATTCTTCGTTTTATGACATCTCATCCTAAGGATTGCACAAAAGAGCTTATTGATACAATAGCTGAGAGTAAACACATAAGTCACCATTTGCATCTGCCATTCCAGTCAGGTTCCAACAAAATTCTTCAGATGATGAATCGCAGATACACTAGAGAAAAGTATCTGGATATTATCAACTATGCGAAATCACGTATTCCTGATTTATCACTCACCAGTGATATTATTGTTGGTTTCCCAGGCGAGACTTATGATGATTTCCTTGAGACTATTTCTCTTATCAAAGAAGTTGAATTCACTTCGCTTTTCACTTTTATTTATTCACGCAGAAAGGGAACTCCTGCTGCAAAAATGGAGGATGTTGCAACTGACGAAGAAAAGTCAAAGTGGTTCCAGGAACTTCTGAAAGTTCAGGAGGAAATCGCTGCCAAAAGATGCGCATCAATGGTTGGTTCTACCGAAAAAGTTCTTGTCGAAGAAAAATGTCAAAATAAAGACGGTATGATGTCAGGTAGAACTAACGGAAACATTATCGTTGAATTTGCCGGAGACGAAAGTCTTATCGGTTCATTTGTAAATATTAAAATAACTAAAGCTCGTAATTGGATTTTAAATGGCGAGCTTATAAAGGAGTAATAATTATGGATTTAGTAGCACTTGCAAGACAGATGGGACACGCTATTCAGGATGAAAAAGCGTACAAGGATTTACAGACAGCAAAAGTTGCAGCTGACAATGACAAACAGCTTCAGGATCTTATCGGTGAGTTTAACTTAAAGAGAATGGCAATCAACAACGAAGCCTGCAAAGAGGATAGAAACGAAGATAAACTCAGAGAGCTCAACGAAGAAATGCGTAGCCTTTACACACAGATTATGCAAAACGAGAATATGACTGCATACAATGATGCTAAGACAGCACTCGACACAGTTTTACAGCGTGTTCTTGCTATTATCACACAGTCAGCTGAGGGTGAGGATCCTGACACAACAGATTTCTCAGCTTCATGCACACATGACTGTTCTACTTGTGGTGGCTGCCACTAATAATTTATTTCAAGGATAAGGGTTGAGGGTAATGGCTGAGCTTTCTCCAATGATGAAGCAGTATTTCAGCATAAAAGAAAAAAATCAGGATTGCATTTTGTTTTTCAGACTCGGTGATTTCTATGAAATGTTCTTTGAAGACGCGAAAATCGCATCAAAAGAGCTTGAACTCACTCTGACAGGTCGTGATTGCGGTCAGGCTGAGCGTGCGCCTATGTGTGGCGTGCCTTTCCACAGTGCTGAAAACTACATTGCACGCTTGGTTTCAAAAGGCTTCAAGGTCGCTATTTGCGAACAGACCGAGGATCCGGCTACTGCTAAAGGTATAGTAAAACGTGATATAATTCGCGTTATTACACCTGGTACTGTTATGGAAACAAGCATGCTTGATGAAAGCGTTAACAACTATATCTGTAGTGCTTATTCATCGGGAAATAATATCGGACTTTGTTTTTGTGATATATCAACAGGTCAGCTTAATGTTACATCACTTGATTCAAAAGATGCCATTTCTCAGCTCAAAACTCAACTTACCTCATACTCTCCTACAGAAATTCTTCTTGGTGGAACAGTTAAAGAAAGCAGCGATTTGCTCTCTTTCATCAAGGACAAGCTCTCCTGTTATGTCGAACAGATCGACGACGAAAACGCAGGTTTTCTTGACTGCTCAAATGTAGTATTATCTCATTTCGGTGTTAAACAAGCTGAGCTTGTTGCTGACAACAAGGATATTATCGTATCTTTGGGAGTGCTTTTGAATTATCTGAAAGAGACTCAGAAAACTGGACTTGAGCGAATTGAGAATATTGATTTGTATTCAAAAGACCAGTATATGAGTCTTGACTATAATACCCGTAGAAATCTTGAACTCACACAGACAATGCGTACTAAAGAAAAGAAACATAGCTTGTTGTGGGTTCTTGATAACACAAAGACTGCTATGGGTAAGCGTATGATTCGCTCTTGGATTGAACATCCGCTTATGAATGTTGCTCAGATTTTGAAGCGCCAGAATGCTATTGAGGAGCTTGTCAATAATACTGTCAAGCGACTTGAACTTTCGGCAATGCTTGTTGGTATTTTTGATATCGAGCGACTAATGACCAGAATCGTCTATGGTTCTGCGAATGCTAGAGAACTCAGATCGCTTTGCGCAGCTATCTCGAATTTGCCTCAGATTCACGCAGAGATTTCTGACTCTAAATCAACTTATCTGAAAGAAATCTACAAAGACCTTGATACGCTTGAAGATATCAGGGAGCTTATTGATAACGCAATAGTTGAAGAACCTCCTTTTTCTGTACGAGAGGGTGGAATGATCAAGCGCGGTTATTCAAACGAACTTGATGTTCTCACTTCTGATATGACTGACTCAACTTCTCTTCTTGCTAAAATAGAGCTTGAACAAAAAGAGTTGACAGGCATTCCTAAACTCAAAGTCGGATACAATAGGGTCTTCGGTTATTATATTGAGGTAACTAACTCATACAAAGAGTTAGTACCTGAAACTTACATAAGAAAACAAACTCTCACAAATTGTGAAAGATACATTACTCCTGAACTCAAAGAACTTGAGGGCAGAATTCTTGGTGCTAAAGACAGAGCCATCGCTATGGAATATGCTTTGTTTGATGCTATCAGGAAAAAGATTGCTGAGAATCTCGGTAGAATTGAAAAATCAGCTCATTGTATAGCTACACTCGACGTTCTTGTTTCACTTTCTAATGTTGCATCACAGAACAGATACACTAAGCCAGAGGTTAACCTTTCTAGTGTTATAAGACTCAAAGACTCCAGACATCCTGTAGTTGAAGCTTTGCTTGATACAGCACCTTTTGTACCTAACGATGTATATCTCGACAACGAATCTAATCGTGTTGCTATTATTACAGGTCCTAATATGGCTGGTAAGTCAACATATATGCGTCAGGTTGCACTGATTGTTCTCATGGCGCAGATAGGCAGTTTTGTTCCTGCGTCTTTTGCTGAGATAGGAATTGTTGACAGCATCTACACCAGAGTTGGTGCTTCTGATGATTTGGCTTCAGGTCAGTCAACATTTATGGTTGAGATGAGCGAAGTTGCTAATATCATCAAAAATGCAACTAAAAAAAGTCTTTTGATTCTCGATGAGATTGGTCGAGGTACATCAACATATGACGGTATGAGTATCGCAAGAGCAGTGCTCGAATATGTTGCTGATAAAAAACGCCTTGGTGCAAAAGCACTATTCGCTACTCATTATCACGAGCTTACCGTGCTTGAAGAGATAATAGATGGTGTTAAGAACTATAATATCGCTGTGAAAAAACGTGGCGATGATATCACATTTTTACGTAGGATTATTCCTGGTGGAGCTGACGACAGCTATGGTATCGAAGTAGCAAAGCTCGCCGGTATACCTGATTCTGTTACAAACAGAGCGAAAGAGATTTTGAAAGATCTCGTTTTTGAAAACGGAAAATCACCCGTTGTTATTAAAAAATCAATAGCTACACATGAAGTAAGTGATCAGCTTTCGTTGATTCCTGACAGTTCTAATGCTATTAGCGATAAACTTAAGAGTATTGACCTTAACACACTTACTCCTATAGAAGCTATGAACTTATTATATGAATTGAAAAATATGACTGAATAAAGGTAGGTGAACACGCATGGGAAGAATCAATGTTCTTGATAAGCACGTAGCAGAACTCATTGCTGCGGGCGAAGTTGTTGAAAGGCCATCTTCTGTTATTAAAGAATTAGTAGAAAATTCAATAGATGCAGGGGCTACAGCGATTACCGTAGAAATCAAGAACGGTGGCACTACTTTTATGCGTGTTTCCGATAACGGTTGCGGTATTATGAGAGAGGATATTAAAATTGCTTTTCTCAGACACGCAACGAGTAAAGTAAGAGTGCAGGACGATCTTGATTCTATTTCAACGCTTGGTTTCAGAGGTGAGGCTCTTGCTTCGATTTCTGCGGTATCTCATCTTGAGCTTATCACTAAATCTGTTGATGAAGAGATTGGAACAAGATATGTGATACGCGGTGGGGAAGAAGTCTCCCTTGATGATGCGGGATGCCCTGATGGCACAACTTTTATTATCAGGGATTTGTTCTACAACATTCCTGCACGAATGAAGTTTCTCAAAACTGATGTTGGTGAAGGCAACGCTGTTTCTAATGTTATTGATAAAATTGCGTTATCACATCCTGAGGTTTCAATAACTTACATAAAAGATTCAAAACAAGTTTTAAAAACGTCTGGCGATTCAAAGCTTTTGTCTGCTATATATTCAGTTTATGGCAGAGATTTTGCGAATTCTTTGATTCCCGTTGATTATGAACTCAACGGCATAACTGTCAAGGGTTATGTTTCTAAACCACAAAATTCTCGTCCTAACCGAAATATGCAGAACTTTTTTATTAATGGACGTTTTGTCAAAAGCAGAACTGCTATGGCTGCCGTTGAAGAAGCAGGCAAGGGTAGTGTTATGGTCGGCAAGTTTTTAGCTTGCGTTTTGAACATCAATATTGAGTTTGAAGCTGTAGATGTCAATGTGCATCCTGCTAAAATTGAGATAAGATTTGTTAACGAGCGACCTGTTTTTGACGCTGTTTATCACGCTGTGAAGTCAGCGCTCAATGCTGGTGATACCAGAAAAAACGCTGTGTTCAATACACCTAAACAGGTGAATAAAGTTAATCCGTTTGAACTTGCTCAAAAAGTTTTCAGAGAACGAGATGAGCAAAATAAACCGCAGGTTGCACCTAAACCTGTTGTTTCTCCAACTATAAAACCTAAAATTGAAATCAATCCTTTTGCTTTACTTGATGAAGAAGTTAATGCTGAACCTAAAAAGCCAATCGATTTTAATGTGAAGGTTGCTGATTCAGTTAAACCTCTCGAAGTTATTAATGATATCTTCGAAAAAACTGAGCCTGCAGAGAGTGTAAGAATAATCGAGGAATCTGTTATAGATAACGATATTGAAGAAATCAAAGTTCCTTGTGTTTCGGTAGTACCACCTCCTGTGATTGAAACTTATGCTCAAGAGAAGAAAGAGGACATAAAGCCGCTTATTGATGTTACTGAGGACAGTTTCAAATTTATAGGTGAAGCTTTTAAAACTTATATAATAATAGAAAAGAATTCAAAAGAGCTTATTTTGATTGATAAACATGCGGCTCACGAGAGAATTATCTATGAGAAGTTGAAAAAGGAAAAAGGTAGTGGCTTCTCACAGTTGTTGCTCGTTCCTGTTTCGGTAACCCTGAATAAAATTGACTATAATAGCGTTATTTCTAATCTCGATTTGTTTCTTGAAGCTGGTTTTGAGGTTGAGGATTTCGGCAACGGCGTTGTGCTTGTACGAAGTGCACCTCAATATCTCGAAAAAGAGGACATAGAGCAGACTGTTATCGAGATGGCAGGATACTTAAGTGATAATAAAAGATGTATCAGAACTGAACAGATGGACTGGATTTATCACAATGTTTCCTGTAGAGCAGCTATAAAAGCAGGAAATATCAGTACTGACATGGAACTTATAGATATTGCCAGAAAAGTTGAGAATGATGATACTCTTAGATATTGTCCTCACGGCCGACCTTTGTGTATTGTTATCAAAAAGAGCGAAATTGAAAAACAGTTTGGCAGAGTGTGATTGTTATGAAGAATAATAAAATTCCTATGATTTGTGTTGTAGGCCCTACAGCCAGTGGTAAGACATCACTATCTATCAAGTTAGCTAAATTGTACGATGGTGAGATTGTATCTGCCGATTCTATGCAGATTTACAAAGGAATGGATATAGCTACTGCGAAACCTACTCTTGATGAACAAGATGGCATTGTTCATCATATGATGGATTTTCTTGATATCAACGAGAGCTTTTCTGTTGCTCAGTACTGTGATATGGCTCACGGTATAATTGAAGATATTCACTCCCGATCTAAAATGCCGATTCTCGTTGGCGGTACAGGTCTTTATGTTGATTCCCTCATCAACAATATCGCATTTTCAGAAGCTGACTCGGATGAAGCATTAAGAGAGAAACTTCAACGAGAATATGAGGAGTTTGGTGTTGAGCACTTGCTTTCTAAATTAGCTGAATTTGATGAGCAATCAGCTATGAAGTTGTCAGTTGAAAAGAATGTCAAGAGAATTATTAGAGCGATAGAAGTCTATAAAACTACAAATATTACTATGACTGAGCACAATGAGAATTCCAGACGCTTTGAATCACCGTATAAGGTTGCTAAAATCGGATTGCGTGCTACAGACAGGCAGTATCTTTATGACAGAATAAATATGCGCGTTGATTCTATGGTACAAAATGGTTTGATTGAAGAAGCGAAAGAGTTTTTGAACAAATCATTGAGTTCAACTTCATCGATGGCGATCGGTCACAAAGAACTGATCCCTTATTTTAATAGCGAAGCAACTTTAGATGATTGTCTTGAGAATTTGAAAATGCAAACAAGACGTTATGCAAAACGACAACTTACTTGGTTTAAACGAGATGAAAGTATTTGTTGGTTAGATATTGATGTCTTGAATGAAAACGAAATTTTGGATACTTCAACTTTATTTATAAAGAAGGTATTACTTGATGAATAAAAAATCTAATGATTTAAAATCACCAAAATTTAAAAAGCGTACTACTGAACAAAAAGCCGCTACAAGAAGGTTAACTTCAAGAATTATTATCGGTGTTTTGTCTGCAACGTTGATTATTTCTATAATCTTTATTTTTGTTACTACTAATTTTATGGGTAGCGATAGCGTTGTTACAGAAACGGTATATAAAGCTACAGTTTCTGATTCAATAAGCACAACGGGATTTGTTATCAGGGATGAGGAGTATATTAAGAATAGCTCCGGTGGTGTTTTAGTGTATCAAGTCTCAAATGGTGAAAAAATCACAGCTAATGGTACTATTGCTAATATTTACAGTAGTGAGGCTGATGCTGTCAATTTTCAGCGAATTTGTGATATAGACGAAGAGATTTCTGAGCTTGAGGCACTTAACAATGTTCTGAGCTCTGCTAATGTTGGACTTGATTCTGTAAATAACAGGCTCGACCAAAAACTCACATCTTTTATTAACACAGTTAATAATCGTGATTTTGAATCTATTTCTTCTGTTGAAAGCGATCTGTTATCTGCTATTTACAGGAAGCAAATAATAACAGGTGACCAGAAAAATTTTGATAATAAAATTGAGGAACTTAAAGCTGAAAAAGAAAGTTTAGAAAATAGCAGTAATGACAGCACAGGTGAAATTACAACAGAAAATGCTGGTTACTTCGTTTCATCGATTGATGGGTTTGAAAAGTCTTTTTCCATAGACGATCTAGATCAGATTTCATATTCTGATTTAAATGAAGTTAAAGCTGATAGTGTTGATCCTGATAACTTTGTAGGTAAAGTTATAAAAGGGGTTAACTGGTATTTAGCTTGTCCCGTATCTAATGAACAGGCTGTAGCTATCACACATAGTAATAGCTCTATTACTGTTAAAATACCGTATGCGACTAGTGCCTCTATACCTGCTAAAGTAGTAAGTGTAAACGAATTTGCTGATGAAGATAAAGCTGTAGCTATTATTGAGTGTAATTATATGAGTCCTGCTTTATCACAAATCAGAAGCGAAGCTGTTGAAATTGAGCTTAATACATATGAGGGCTTGAAAGTCAACAAAGCTGCTTTACATGATGATATTATGACTAAAACCGTTACTGATGAAAACGGTGAACAAACCACGAAAGAAAGCAAAATTCAGGGTGTTTACGTTAAGTATGGTAACCAGATAATTTTCAAACAGGTGTATATCATATATTCTGATGAGGATTATATCATATGTAGTGAAAATCCATCGAACGATGTTTTGTTTAATGGAACTACTATTGAACTTTACGATGAAGTCGTTATAGAAGGAGAGGATTTGTACGATGGCAAGCTCATTGATTGACGTAGAGTATAATTACAAACTGATTTGTGAGAATATTGAGAAAGCTGCTCAAAAATGCGGTAAGACTATTGATGATATAACATTTCTAGCAGCAACTAAAACAGTAGATGCACAAACGATAAATCATGCTATTTCACTTGGACTTAGATATATAGGTGAGAATAGGGTACAGGAGCTTTTGTCAAAGTTCGATGACTATGATTTACAGCGCAGTTCGTTGCAGTTTATCGGTCATCTCCAGACTAATAAGGTGCGACAGATTATTGATAAAGTTGATATGATTCAATCAGTGGATTCTCTTAAGCTTGCAAGTGAAATTTCCCGTCAGGCTGTTTTGAAAAACAGGAGTATGGATATCCTTGTTGAAGTTAACATTGGCTGTGAAGAGAACAAATCAGGCGTTTTGCCTGAACGACTGATGGATTTGCTTTATGAAATCAAGGATTTACCGTCAATTAACATCAAAGGATTGATGGCTATCCCACCTATTTGTGATAATATACATAAAAATTGTAAATATTTTGATAATATGCATAAAATGTTTATTGACATAAAGGACAAAAACATAGATAATATAAGTATGGATGTATTGTCGATGGGTATGTCCGATGATTATTATGAGGCCATTTTGTGTGGCTCTAATATGGTCAGAGTAGGTTCTGCGCTATTTGGCGCGAGAAATTATAATATAGTTTAATCGGAGGTTATATATATGGCAGGTTTCGTAGATAAGTTCAAGCGTATGTGGGATGCTCCGGACGACGAATACGAATACGATGATGACTACGACTACAACGAGCGTGACGATGAGGAAGAAGAAACTCGTAGAAGCTCTAAGAGATTTGATGATTTCGATGATTATAGCGAGCGTCCAGTAAGGGAGAGTAATCGTAGAAATAATCTTGTTAATATCAGTACAACTGCTAAACTTCAGGTTGCTCTTTTTAAGCCTGAGAAGTTTGGAGAAGAAACAAGAAATATTGCTGATGAGCTTGTTAAAACACATACAGTAGTATTGAATCTTGAAAACACCAATAAGGATATGGCTAGACGTATCATTGACTTCTTAAGCGGTGTTGCTTATGCTAATCGCGGTAAGATCAAGAAGGTTTCTGCTAACACATTCATTATCATTCCTAACAACGTTGACCTTACAGGCGACGATCTTTTGGATGAACTTGAACATAGTGGTTTATACTTCTGATAATGCTGGATATAAAATCTGATGAGGACAAGCTTTTATTATCTAAAGCTCAAGATACTATATATCTTTCTCAAAAGCGCTATTCTCCGTGTTTCTTAGGTTTTCTAAATGAACACGAGGCATCTCTTTTAAAAGGTAATTTGTATCTCGATGACACCTGTATGTTCTGGGGCGGATATGATGACGCTCAGCGTGTTATGTTTGGAGCTAATGTTTCAGATAAGAGCGAGTTCCCGTTTACTGCACTCAAGTTTTCTTTTAAAAACGAATATAAACTCAGTCACAGAGATTTTCTAGGTTCACTTATGGCACTTCATATTGACAGGAGTGTTATT
>JBGVLC010000007.1:0-73090 GCA_045124035.1 Ruminococcus sp.
TCTGCCTTTGGGTTTGATAGTTACTCCCGACTCAAGTTTCTTTTTGTTTCTATTGTATCTTGTTATGCAATCGTGTACTTGTTTTTGGGTGTATCCTAATTTTTCGCCTATTTCTCTATTGGAACATCCATGTTCTTTTAAGTCTAATATTTCTTGTTCGAATTGTTTTATATGTTTATATTCTCTTGGCATACAAAAACCCCCTATGGTAGCTTTCTTAATTCTACCATAGGGGGTGGCTTTTTTCTATTGTCCGTTTTTTACGGACCTGTGCAACAATGCGGGCGGTTCTTTTTAGTTATTCAGAAACTTCTGCTTTTGCGGTTTCTTCTTTTGACTTTTTGAAAAGGTCTTTCTTTGAAGACAGAACACAAAATCCGACAAAAATCGCAATAGCAAGTAATGTCATAGTAAGACCGAGAGTAAAGCCGCTTGGACAATACTTAAGCTTGATATCGTGATGTCCCTGTGACAACTTAAACGCAACAAGTGCGTTACCTACAGGAGTAACCTCAACCTCTTCTGAGTCAACATAAGCTTTCCAACCCTTGTCATAAGAGATAGATGTGTAGAAAAGTCCATCTTCCTTGACATCAATAGTACCCTCAATGAGAGTATCGGTTGATTTTGTGCAATTAAGCACGCTCTGTGAGAGCTTCTGTACACCCTGCTGGAATAATTCCTCGTTGAGCATATTGCAGTAAACAGTTGCTGTACCTGTTGTCACATCAGTGAGGTCTGAGTAAAGTGAAAGCTTGTCACCCTCAACTACCGAACCCATATTCATGATGTATGGACGCTTTATATAGTTTGTAGAAACTGTATTGTCGTTAACTCTGAGGTCAACACTGTCAGAGTTGCTGCAATCAAAATATGCATACGCTGTGCCATCATAAGGCGCTGTATAATTATACTTCAGGTGTGGCGTTTCTGATGTATCAACAAGGTTATAGCTGTAGCTACCGTAGCTGTTCTTTGTTACAACAAACTTAGCGTAATCTGTATGACCCTGAGATACTACTTCGAGAGGCTCATACAGGTTACCTTCGATACCTGTTGCAAGTCGGAAAATCTCGTTCTGGTTGTAGAACGGATTTGAAGTAGCAGTTGTAACATCAAATTTGAGGAGGTCCTCACTCACCATAAAGCCCTGCGGAATATAATACTTATTCTTGAGGAGCTTAACATTTGCAGACTGGTTGATCAGATCAAAGTGATTCTTATCAAGGAAAATACCATTTGGTGAGATGAGATATTTCATATTGAACAGCAAGTTAGTAAATGCCGAGTTATCCTGATAGGTATAACGGTTACTTGCTACCCAACCGCACAAGCCGACTTTCTCCATATATGCAGTTACATCAGCGTTAGCTACTGATGAAAACATCGAAATACCATCAATACCGATAAGAGCGTTATCATTCAATGTGTGGTACTTGGTAACCTCAGCATGGAAAACATCCTGATTTCCTCGTTCAAGCTTGTCGATAGTTTCGACCATATCAGCAGTATCTATAGTGCCAAGAGGGTATGAAAGAGCTGTAGTTGTTCCTACTGTCTTTGTGCCTATATATGCTGTGCAAACACCCTCAGCAAGACAGATAATGAAAAGTGCCAGCGCAAGTGCATTCTTAGGAACGATTCTCAGCGCATATATAACAAGCCAGATAATTATAAGCGCTGCGATAAACGCAGAACCGATGATGATTTTCTTATCATCGTGATGCTGGCTTGCGATGTAGATAACAACAGCAACCAGACCTGACGCAATAATGATATGAGTAAGCTTTGTGAACTCGATATTCATCAACGCCCTGAACGCCATTGTCACAAGAACAAATGAGAACAAGAATGAGAATCTGTGAGGCAACATATTAGGGAAGTGGAAGCCGTGCCATACAAAGTCGAGCTGTCTGATAATAAAACTGAGCATAAAGAACAACAGCAGAACTCCGCCAGCTACACGCTCTCTTATCTTGATTTTTGAGCAAGTGAAGAACAAAAGTCCCAGAACAAGAGCAATCATACCGCAATAGATATTCGGCAAACCTTCTTTAGTTGTTGGCTCAATGAATGCAACCGAATTAGAAATAACCTTCGCAATTGCCTGCATAGTGCCCTTGAAATCAGGAGTATCACCGATATTGATAGCATAAGTTGTTGGGAAAACGTTGTTCGAAGAATGTGTCGAACCAAGCGCAATAGCTGTCGGCACAGTAAGTATAGCAGTTATCGATAGCGACAACGCCGAGAAGCCTGCCATTTTGAAGAAGTTTGCAAACAAAGTTTTGATATCCTTGTATTCAACAATGCAATAAACAACGCTGATAAGGAAAACAAAAATGCAGACAAACAGACCGATGTAATAGTTAGCAAGCACAGCGAGTGCAAGCGAAATAACATAGAGCTTGAATTTGCCATCTTTGAGCAACGCAACAGCACCTGCGACAACAAGCGGTAAGAGTGCAACTGTATCAAGCCAGATAACGTTCCAGTAGTAACCCATAATGAATGAGCACAAAGCATACATAATACCGAATGCGGTTACTGCAACGTCACGTCGTTTGAAAGTTATGCGCAGGAATTGAGCAAAGAATAATCCTGCGAATCCTATTTTCACACAAGTGATAAACGCAAGAAACTCTCGCAGTTTATCAACCGGCACCAAAACGGAGAAGAAATTCAGCGGACTTGCAAGATAATACGCCATAAGTGCAAGGTAGTTAGTACCGCCACCTGACTTCCAGGTCCACAAAAGTGACCCGCCCTCTTTGAGCTTGTCCTGAAAATCAACCAGAAACGGATAGTACTGGTGCCACAAGTCAGTAACAAGAATCTGCTGGTCACCAAATGGTGAAACTTTCAATCCCGCAAAGCAGACATAAATCATCAAAAACGGGATAAAAAACGCCAGCATAATCCAAAGATTACGCCTGAGAAAGCTGTCGTTGTCTTTAGGATTCATAATATCCCAGAACGAACTGTTGGTTTCAATTTTTTTAACTTTATTAGAGCCCATTTCACGCCTCCACATAATTATTCATTATAGATTTTACCATAAATTTTCATAAGGTAAACACTTATTTGAAAAATTCACAAAATTTTTTTTTAATTTTATCAAAAAAAATAGACTTTTTTCTATGCTGTTGGTATAATTAAAGGCGATTGAGGTGAAATTATGAACACTATAGATATTATTGTACCTTGCTATAACGAAGAGGAAGTGCTCGAACTTTTTGTCAAAGAGACTAACGAAGTTATAGCTACTATCCCATCATACAGTTTCAGATACATTTTTGTTGATGACGGAAGCAAAGACCGCACACTCGATGTGCTCAAAACTCTGGCTTCACGCTTCTCAAATGTCAAATACATTTCTTTTTCTCGCAATTTCGGAAAGGAAGCAGCTATGTATGCAGGACTGAAAAACTGCACCGCTGACTATGTTATCGTTATGGATGCTGATCTGCAGCACCCACCTAAGATGTTCCCTGATATGATCAAAGGCATTGAAGAAGGCAACGACTGCTGTGCGCTTTATCGCGCTAAGCAAACAGGAGAGAGCAAAATCCGCCAGTTTGTGTCAAAAGTATTCTTCTCCTTCCAGAACAACATCAGCGATGTAAAAATGCCTGAGGGTGCGGTTGACTACCGCATTATGAGTCGCAAGATGGTCGACGCTATCCTTGAGCTTTCTGAAGTCCAGCGATTTTCAAAAGGTATTTTCTGTTGGGTAGGTTTCAAAACAAAGTGGATTGAATATAAAAATGTTGAGCGCACCGTCGGCACCACCAAGTGGAGCTTGTGGGGACTTTTCAAATACGCTCTCGACGGCATCACAGCTTTCTCGGTCACACCGCTTCGACTCATCGCAGGTATGGGTTTTGTTATTTCCGCGTTATCATTTGTATATATTCTCGTCACACTCATCCAGACTTTGTGTTTTGGTATTGATGTTCCGGGTTATGTAACAACCCTTTGCGCTGTTCTTTTTTTGGGCGGTATCATCGAGCTTTCTGTGGGTATCCTCGGCGAATATATCGGCAGAATCTATGTTGAAACCAAGCGTCGCCCTATTTACATCGCAAACGAAACGAACTTAAATGAAAACGAAGATATATTGTAAGAAAAAGCGTGCAAAAGCACGCTTTTTTAGGAGGATAATATGATAAAAAAACTATGGGATAAATTCCACGAAATTATTATGTATCTGATTTTCGGTGTGGCTACAACGGTTGTATCGTGGGTTACATTCGCACTATTTACAAAAATCGTGCCAACCATATCATTTCTCGGTATCACCATTGAACACACAACTTCAGCCAACGTACTCTCGTGGGTATGTGCTGTGATTTTTGCATATGTAACAAACAAGCTCTGGGTATTCGATAGCAAATCGTGGAACCTCAAACTTGTCGCAAAGGAACTCGGACTTTTCGTTTCTTCACGTCTTGCGACCGGTGTTATCGAATGGGTTGGTCTTCCACTTCTCATCAAATTCGGTGTTGACCAGGCGATTTTAGGCATCGAGGGTATGCTTGCTAAAATCATCGTCAGCGTTATCGTTGTTATACTCAACTACGTTTTCTCAAAGCTTTTTATCTTCAAAGATAAAAAGAATGTAGGAAACCCAACACCAGACGAACTCAAAAGCACAGATAAAATCATCGAAGATATCCTAAGCGATATTGAGAATAAGTAATAAGAAAACAGCAGGTAGCGTACCTGCTGTTTTTTATTTTGAATATTATCAATCCGTATCAAGTTTGAGGACGGCCATAAATGCTTCCTGCGGAACTTCGACTGTACCGAGGGAACGCATACGCTTTTTACCCTCTTTCTGCTTTTCGAGAAGCTTCTTCTTACGGGTGATGTCACCGCCGTAGCATTTCGCAAGAACGTCCTTGCGCATAGCTTTGACAGTTTCACGGGCGATAATTTTACCGCCGATGCAAGCCTGAATAGGCACCTCGAAGAGCTGGCGTGGGATATTTTCCTTGAGCTTTTCAGCCATTTTACGCGCTCTTGCGTACGCCTTGTCCGCGTGAATGATGAACGAAAGCGCGTCAACTGTATCGCCGTTGAGCATAATATCAAGTTTTACAAGTTTAGACTCTCTGTACTCTTTCATTTCATAGTCAAAAGAAGCGTAACCTCTTGTTCTTGATTTGAGAGTGTCAAAGAAGTCATATATAATTTCAGCAAGCGGAAGTTCATAGTGAATATCAACTCGCTCAGAGTCAATATAGTTCATACCGATGAAAGTACCGCGTCTGTCCTGACAAAGTTCCATAATGTTACCGACATATTCGCTTGGCGCGTAAATATGAGCATCAGTAATCGGCTCTTCGGCAGAAGCGATGAGCGCAGGGTCAGGGTAGTTGGTTGGGTTAGAAATCATCTCGGTTTCGCCTGATGTACGAGTGATTTTGTAGTTAACCGAAGGGGCTGTTGTGATAAGGTCGAGGTTATACTCACGCTCGAGTCTTTCCTGAATGATTTCCATATGGAGAAGACCGAGAAAACCGCAACGGAAACCAAAACCGAGTGCAACAGAAGTCTCAGGCTCAAAAGAAAGAGAAGCATCGTTGAGCTTGAGCTTTTCGAGAGCATCACGCAAGTCACCATAGCGCGCACCATCAGCAGGATACACACCACAGAAAACCATCGACTGCACTTCACGATAACCCGGAAGTGGCATATCCGCAGGGTTTGATGTGAGTGTAACAGTATCGCCTACCTGAGCATCAGACAAGCTCTTGATGGAAGCTGTGATATATCCAACCTCGCCTGCATAAAGGCCCTCTTTTTCTTCAAGGGAAGTCGCGCGCATATGACCACACTCAACAACGTTGAATGTTGAACCTGTAGCCATGAGCTTGAACTCATCGCCCTTGTGAATCTGACCTTCTTTTATTCTTACATATATAATAACGCCTTTGTAGGAATCATAGTATGAGTCAAAAATCATCGCTTTCAGCGGAGCATCCTTGTCGCCAACAGGGGACGGGATGTCCGAAACGATTTTCTCAAGCACCGCGTGAATGTTCAGACCCGCTTTCGCTGAGACTTGTGGCGCATCCTGAGCAGGAATACCGATAATATCCTCAATCTCGTTGATAACACGCTCTGGATCAGCAGACGGCAAATCGATTTTGTTGACAACAGGGACAATCTCAAGTCCTGTGTCAACCGCAAGATAAGTATTCGCAAGAGTCTGAGCTTCAATACCCTGAGAAGCATCAACTACAAGCACCGCACCCTCGCACGCAGCAAGAGAACGAGAAACTTCGTAGTTAAAGTCAACGTGACCAGGAGTGTCAATGAGGTTGAACTGATATGTTTCGCCATCATCAGCTTTGTATTCGAGTGTTACTGCGTGAGCTTTGATGGTGATACCGCGCTCGCGCTCGAGGTCCATATCATCAAGAAGCTGGTCCTCCATATCACGCACAGCAACGCTCTGGGTATGCTCGAGTATTCTGTCAGCAAGAGTGCTCTTGCCGTGGTCAATATGAGCAATAATGCTGAAATTTCTGATTTTATCCTGTTTAAATGCCAAGTTAATCACCTGTTCTTATAATATATGTTACAAAATGCTGATATTTTTACAGTTATAATCATAATAACACAAAGAGACGGGATTGACAAGTGAGAAAGACGAGTTTATAGGCATTTTGACTAAAAGCACATAATTTACATTCCGCCAAAACTCTTGCCTTTCATCATGAAATATAATTGCTCTCGGTATTTTCCATAAAATAATTATTATGTTTTTGTGGAAATCTTATACTTGTATATTGACAGATATTGTGTTATAATGTATTCACCAAATTATATTAGGAGGATTTCGAAATGAAAAGACTTATTGGTATTTTACTCGCAGTTGCTTTACTTGTTTCTTGCGTAGCAATCTCAACTGCTGCTTACTCAGTTTTCGAGCCAGGCGCACAGACAGTTGCTGAAGCTGTTGAAGAGTATGAGATCTTAAACGAGACAGAAGTTGCAACAAACAGATACTTTTTCCTTATGCCTGACGGTACTAACGGTGAAAAGGGCGACGACGCTGAAAACAAGCCAGAAATGCTTGGTCAGTACGCTCCATCATGGTACAACAAGGTATCTAACGTAGCTGGTATTTACTGGTGGGGTACAGTTCCTGCTGCTCCAACAGCATGGGCTGGCTATCGCGCAGAGAAGGCTGAAGCTCCAAGAGTATTCTACGCTGACGTTCCACAGGCTGTAACAACAATCATCTGGAACAATGGTGTTGACGGCGGTATGGATAACACTCTCGATATCTACTACCTCGCTGCTCAGACAATCAACATTCCATCTGAGTACTACGAAGCTGGCGAGTCTGACAACTACCCAGACGGTACAGATTCATTCGACAACATGATCTTCGTTATCGACCCTGACTATGTTTCTATCGCTGAGTTTTCACTCAAGCAGACATGCGGTGGTGAGTGGTACTACTACTATGGTAACGGCTGCTACGGTTTCACAAAGGACGGCACAGAAGCTGACTGCTTACGTGACGACCACTTCGATGAGAACGGCAACCACGTTATCCCAGAGGCTACTCCAGAGCCATCAACAGAAGAGCACACAGATGCTCCAACAGAGCCAGAGACAACAGATCCTGAACTCCCAACAGATGAGTCTTCTGAGGTAACAGAGCCAGATCCAACAGAGCCAGGTACAGAGCCAGCTGGTCTCCTCGGTGACGTAGACAACGACGGTCAGGTTACTGTTCTTGATGCTACACAGATCCAGATGTTCAAGGCTGCTATGATCGAGTTCACAGACGCTCAGATCGCTCTCGCTGACTTTGACGGCGACGGTCAGGTTACTGTACTTGATGCTACAACAATCCAGCTCTTCCGTGCAGGTCTTCTTTAATTTGCTACTGGTAGATTGATTACATTTAGATAATGCATTTTCAGCGGGTAGTTTTCTACCCGCTGTTTTTGTTTTAAAAGGAGAATGGTTATGACAAAAGGAGAAAAAGCAAAAGCCCTGTTTCTTGAGGGCTACAACTGTGCTCAGGCGGTTTTCGGCGCTTTCGCTGAGGATTTCGGACTTGACTTTGAGCTAGCGATGAAACTCTCATCAGGTTTCGGCGGTGGAATGGGCAGACTCAGGGAAGTATGTGGTGCGGTAAGCGGTATGTTTATGGTGTTCGATATGAAACACGGCTACACCTCACCAACAGATAAAGAAAGCAAAATGGAGCTATATTCTCACATCCAGAATCTCGCTAAAGCCTTTGAAGATGATAACGGTTCTATCATTTGTCGCGAGTTGCTCGGTTTATCTGAGAAAAATAGCGTGCCTGTTCCTGAAGACAGAACAGAGAAATACTACAAAAAGCGCCCATGCGCAGAGCTCGTAGAGTTTGCTGCCGACCTAGTCGACAACTATATGAGCAATATGTAATTTCAAATTTATTTTAGTTTTCAACATATAACTGTCACATAAGAATATTACAGTTAACACAAAGGAGGCGATTTTGTGAGCAAACTACTTGTTGTTGACGATGAATTCCGCATAAGGGAGCTCATCAAAAAATATGCTATCTTCGAGGGACATACCGTCTACGAAGCCGAAAACGGCAGACAAGCTGTCGATATGTGTAGCAACGCTGAATATGACCTCATCATTATGGACATTATGATGCCTGAACTCGACGGCTTTTCAGCGTGCAAAGAAATAAGGCTGAAAAGTTCAACTCCTATTATTATGCTGTCTGCGTTGGGTGAAGAATACGACCGTATTCATGGTTTCGAGCTTGGTATTGATGACTATGTTGTCAAGCCGTTTTCACCAAAAGAGCTGATGATGCGTATAAGTGCGATACTCAAGCGAGCTTCCAAAGACGAGAAAAAGCAAAACGACCGCTTTGTTTACAAAGGGCTTTGTGTTGACTTTACTGCGCGCACAGTCGAAATCGACAACGAACGCATCAATATGACACCAAAGGAGTACGATTTGTTCTTCTTTATGGTGAAAAATAAGGGAATCGCACTTTCCCGCGAAACCCTTATCAGCAAGGTTTGGGGATATGATTTTTTCGGCGACGACAGAACTCTCGATACACATATAAAGTTGCTTCGAAAAAGCCTCAGAGAATATGCTGGTCTTGTTGTAACACTTCGAGGGGTGGGATATCGCTTTGAAACAGAATAACAAAAAGCTGAATTTAAGTGTTTATCTGTGCCTTGCGTTTCTGACTTTTTCTGCTGTATTGCTAACGATTATGTGGATTTTTCAGACGGTGCTTTTCGACGATTTTTATTCCATCATCAAAACAGCTCAGGTCAAACACTGTGCACAAAGCATCACTCACAACATCGAAGATGATGACCTTTCGTCTATTCTCAGCGAAATTGAAGAACAGAACGATATGGACATTTCGATTTATGCCAATAACAATGGGATTCTCAATCCGATTTATGCTCCTCACGAGTTTCTCAGCAGCCACTCGCTGATTAACCTTAGCTCTGTTTATCAACTTTATGACCAGGCGCTCAAAAACGGGGGCGAAATCACAGTGGAAACGGGCAGGAATGAAAACGATTTCTTTCCATCCAACCCTGAGTTTGCTCCTCCTCTTGAAAGAGACAACGAGCGACTGCTTTCGACTGCTATCATCACCAACAACGGCTTTACACAATATCTGGTTATAGTCGAATCGGCGATTTCGCCTGTCAGCAGTACTGTTGATACGCTCAAGGTTCAACTTCTCATTATGACCGTGTTCATCGTTATCATCAGTATTTTCATCGCAATTATCACTGCTTACTATCTCTCAAAGCCTATCAGAGAAACAACCAGAAAAGCCAAACAACTCGCTACCCAGAATTATGACCTCAGTTTTGAGGGCGGCAGCTACAAGGAGCTTTTCGAGCTCAACGAGACGCTGACCTACTCCGCGAAAGAGCTAAAAAAGGTTGATTCGCTCAGGCGCGAACTGATTGCAAACATCTCGCACGATTTGCGCACTCCGCTGACTATGATAACTGGTTACAGCGAGGTTATGCGTGATATTCCGGGCGAAAACTCTCCGCAAAACATCCAGATAGTTATTGACGAAGCCAACCGACTTTCTCAACTTGTGAACGACTTGCTGGATATTTCAAGACTCGAGTCAAACACCGCGACTATCGAAAACTCTGTTTTCTGCCTGACCGATTGTATCAAGGATATCTTCAAACGCTACACGAAGCTGTGTGAACAGGACGGCTATAACATCATTTTTGAGCATCAGGAAGATGTTTTTGTGTATGCCGATCCGCTGAGAATTTCTCAGGTTATTTACAACCTTATCAACAATGCGGTAAACTTCAGTGGAGAAGACAAAACTGTCATTGTGAGACAGAGTATTGTGTCTGACTCAGTAAAAATCGAGGTCATCGACCATGGCGCAGGAATTAGTGAAGAAAACCTTCCGTATATCTGGGACCGATACTACAAAGTCGACAAAGAGCACAAGCTCTCCAAAATCGGCACAGGCCTCGGACTTTCTATCGTAAAGAACATCCTGAACAAATACGATTCTCAATATGGTGTTATCTCAAAAGAGAACTTCGGAAGCAATTTCTGGTTCACACTCAAAATCGTAAATACCAATATATAAGATAAACTCAGGCGCAAAACGCCTGAGTTTTTGTTTGACAAAAGCTTTTATGATGATATAATCAAAAATAGCGACTATATAAAGGACGATTTTATGAAAAAACTTTTCTGTCTTATTCTGTCTTTTGTGCTCCTTTTCAATTATGGTATAACCGCTACTGGTACAGAATTGGACTTTGACATTCTCGAATATGAAACTTTGAGTGACTCTACCATAAAAATCACCAAATACGACAGTTTGGACTCTCACTTCACAGTCCCATCTCAAATCGACGGCAAAAAGGTCACCGTGATAGGAAAAAAGGCTTTTTATGACTGTCACAATCTGTGTTCTGTCGAAATCCCTGACTCAGTTACTGAAATTGAGAATCAGGCTTTCGCCAAGTGCAGTAAGCTTAAGTCTGTCGCACTACCAAGTAACTTGAAAACTATCGGCTACCGTGCGTTTGGTGAATGCAAACTCCTTCAAAACATAAATATCCCAATAGGTGTGACAACTATAGGAAGCAACGCTTTCGCAAAATGCACAAATCTCAAAAGTATTAACATTCCTGCCACCGTTACCGAAGTAGGAGAGTATGCGTTTATGGATTGTGTGTCTCTTAGCAATGTTACTATCGGCAACGGCGAAATCACAATCGGCAAGTACGCTTTTTCCTGGTGCCTGAAACTAAAAGAGCTGACTTTAAGATCTAATGCGCTTAAAATTGATGAATACGCATTCTATGCGTGTGATGGTTTGGAAAGAATCACGATAGAAAGTGTGAACCTCGATATTTTTGACAGCGCAGACACCCTGCCGCCAAACGCAAAAATCATCGCACTCGCTGACTCAACTGTTGAAAAATATGCATTAAAATATGACCGTAGTTTCGAAATCATCAGCAAGATTAATCAACTAGGTGATGTTGATCTCGATTCAAAAGTCACTATTATGGATGCAACATCTATTCAACAGCATCTCGCACTACTTGCTACATTGAGCGATGAATCGCTCTCAAACGGTGACACAGACTACGATGGCGATGTCACCATTATGGATGCAACAAAAATTCAGCTATTTTTAGCTTCTCTTATCCCACAACTATAAAAAAAGCCTGCTTCATATGAAGCAGGCTTTTTCTTTACATTATTCTTCAGTTTCAACAAGCTTGATGCCTAAAACATCGAGGCTTTCCTGATCAACAACTGATGGACATTCGCTCATCAGCTCGCTAGCGTTCTGAACCTTAGGGAATGCGGTAACATCTCTAAGTGAGTCACACTTGCACAGAATCATAGCAATACGGTCAAGACCGATACCCATACCGCCGTGTGGTGGTGCGCCGTACTTGTATGCTTCTACTAAGAAGCCAAACTTAGCTTCAATCTCTTCATCGGTAAGCTTGAGAGCTTTGAACATCTTCTGCTGGAGCTCATAGTCAGTGATACGGATAGAACCTGAGCTGAGCTCTGTGCCATTTAATGTGAGGTCATATGCCTTAGCGATAACCTTACCCTTGTCTGTGTCGAGATATTCAAGACACTCTTCTTTTGGCATTGTGAATGGATGGTGCATAGCTAGCCACTCGCCACTTTCCTCATCATACTCGAAGAATGGGAAGTCAACAATCCAAACAAACTTGAACACATCAGGGATGATGTCGAGTTTCTTCGCAACATTGAGTCTGAGTGCGCCGAGAGTTGAAAGAGTAACTGAATCTTTATCTGCAACAATCAATACAACGTCGCCCTTTTCAGCACCAACTGTTTGAAGGATATTCTCAAGCTCGCCCTCTTTCATAAACTTTGAGAAAGAACAGCTTGGAGCATCTTCAACCCAGCGAACAAATGCAAGGCCCTTTGCACCGATACCACGAACAAACTCGGTGAGCTTATCGATTTCTTTACGGGTGAGAGTTGAAGCGGCATTTTTCGCAACGATAGCGCGAACGCTGCCACCATTAGCTACTGCATCTGTGAATACTTTGAAGTCGCAATCCTTAACAAGCTCAGATAAATCCTTAATCTGCATATCAAAACGAACATCAGGCTTGTCTGAACCATAGCGATTCATAGCGTCCTTGTATGTCATACGCTCAAACGGAGTCTCAAGTTCCTGACCTAAGACGTCTTTGAAAAGTCTCTTGAAAAGGCCTTCGTTGATTTCGAGAATATCCTCAACATCAACGAATGAAAGCTCCATATCGATCTGAGTGAACTCAGGCTGACGGTCAGCACGGAGGTCCTCATCGCGGAAACACTTGGCAAGCTGAATGTATCTGTCAAAACCAGAAAGCATAAGAAGCTGTTTATAAATCTGTGGTGACTGTGGAAGCGCGTAGAACTTGCCATTGTGGATACGGGAAGGAACGAGGTAGTCACGAGCACCTTCAGGAGTTGACTTGATGAGCATTGGGGTTTCAATCTCGATGAAACCGTTCTCATAGAAATAGTCTCTTGCAACCTTAGCAATCTTTGAACGAAGGTAGAGGTTATCAAAAAGTGGCTTTCTTCGAAGGTCGAGATATCTGTACTTGAGACGGATATCCTCGCTTGTTTTTGAATCATCCACAATTTCAAACGGAGGTGTGTGAGCCTTGGAGAGAACTCGAAGGTCAGTAACCTCGATTTCGATGTCACCTGTTGCAACCTTGTCTGTCTTTGAGCTACGCTCACGCACGATACCTTTTGCGCAGAGAACGAACTCAGATCTGGCTGAGAAAGCTTTCTCAAAAATTTCTTTATCTGTTGAATCGTTGAAAGCAAGCTGAACGATACCTGTGCGGTCTCTCAAATCAATAAAAATGAGCTGACCGAGGTCTCGCTGGCGCTGTACCCAACCGCAAACTGTAACTTCCTGTCCTACATCAGTGATTCTCAGATCACCGCAATAATGTGACCTTTTCAGTCCTGTCATGAATTCTGCCATTTTAAGTCACTCCTATTCTTACTTCATATCAGGGTTCTGTGCATCAAAAAGTGCATCATAAAACTCAGTGAGGAAATCTTCCCCTAGTGAGATTTCTCTGAGCTCACCTGACTGCATATTTTTAAGCTTAGCTTTATTTTCTTCAATTTCGTTGTCACCGATAACAACTGAGAACTTAGCCCCGATTTTATCAGCATATTTCATCTGAGCTCGCAGACCCCTGCCAACAACATCGCACTCAGCATAAAGGGAAGCTGAACGGACTTTCTGTGTCAGCTCGAAAGCTTTCGCCTGAGCGTTGTCACCCATTGATGCAAAGTAGATATCACAAGTAGCAGGCTTTTCAATCTCGATGCCCTGTGCATCCATCAGCATCAGAAGTCGCTCAATACCAAGAGCAAAACCGAGGGATGGCATATGCTGACCGCCGAGCTGTTCGATAAGACCGTCATATCGACCGCCGCCACATACAGTTGACTGAGCACCAATATCGGTTGAAACAAACTCAAAAACTGTCTTTGTATAATAGTCAAGACCACGAACGATGGTCGGGTTCACGATATATTCAACGCCAGCTTTGGTAAGTAGCGACTTGACCGCTTCGAAGTGGTCAGCGCACTCGTCACAAAGATAATCGAGCACCTTCGGTGCATCTTCGGCGATTTTGGAACAAACAGGGGATTTGCAGTCGAGAATTCTCATCGGATTTCTCTCGAGTCTGCCTAAACATGTCTCGCAAAGCTCGCCCTTTGAATTCTCGAAGTACTCTTTGAGCGCTTCGTGATATTTCTTTCGACATTCAGGACAGCCGATTGAGTTGAGCTCAAGACGGAGATTCTTGATCTGCAATCTGTCAAAAATAGACCTAGCTGCGCAGATAAGCTCCGCATCAGCTGCAGGGTTAGAAGTACCGTAACACTCAAGGCCAAACTGGTGGAACTCTCTAAGTCTACCAGCCTGAGGCTTTTCGTAGCGATAGCAGGAAACGAAGTAGCTAGCTTTCACAGGCAAACCATCGTTATAGATAGCGTGCTCAAGAAGTGCTCTAGCCGCACCTGCTGTACCCTCAGGACGGAGAGTGATGCTTTCTCCACCCTTAGTGTCGAATGTATACATTTCTTTTTGAACAACGTCAGTTGTCTCGCCAACACCACGGGAGAAGAGCTTTGTGTGCTCAAAAACAGGAGTGCGGATTTCTTTGTAACCAAAGGCGCTTGACTCCTTGCGCATGATGTCTTCGACAAACTGCCAACGGTAGCTGTCACGCGGCAAAACGTCTTCTGTTCCTCTAACTTTTTTTGTGAGTATAGCCATTGTTCCATACCTCTCTCATTCACAAACTTATCTAGTGTATACTATATCACATTTCAAAGCGTTTTCCAATAGGGTAGGAATAATTTTTCACTTCAAAATAGTGGTTATATACCGCAATTTTCCAATATGTTTACGAGGATATTCACAATCTATTCAACAAATGTTAATATTTTCATACTTGAGAACTTCTCCCATTCGTTGTATAATGGCGTTACTAAATTGATAATAGGAGGCATTTGATGAAGAAAATATTATCTGCGCTTCTTTGCATATTACTACTTTGTTCTCTCGCGATTGTTCCGTCATACTCGGCGGAAGTCGATATCGACGAAACGGATGCAACACTTATCACATCCGCTACTATTGAACAGGCGGTTCAGTGGGCTATCGATACTGCTAACGACGATTCTCACGGCTACTCTCAGCTCAACCGCTGGGGAAATCCTGACTACGACTGTGCTTCGTTTGTTATCTCAGCGTTTCGTAGTGCTGGTTTCAAGCTGACAAACGCCGTCCACTGTGGTAATATGAAACAGCCGTTCATTGATGAGGGATTCGTTTGGATTCCTAAATCCGAGATTGATTTGAGTACTTCTAAATACTTAAAACGTGGCGACATTCTCTTGAACACACGAAGCCACACCGAAATTTACATCGGTGACAATATGCAGGTTGGCGCTCACGAGGGCACTATCGACGACTATGACGCAAACGACCCCGGTGACTCAACAGGTCGAGAAATCTGTCCTGTTAAATACACAAACTACTCAAACTGGGAGGGTATCCTCCGTTATCCTGCTGAAAAGCATATCGATGTCGGCGACGACTTTTACGCTTACATCCAGAACACCAAAACCAAGAAGTATCTCACAAACGATAATCGAAATGTTTCGGTCAGGGCACTCACAGGCGAGTCGAATCAGGTCTGGAAGTTCGAGCGACAGAGTGACGGTGCTTACATAGTTCGCACCTGTTTTGACAACAAAGTGCTCAATGTTTCATACAGCGGAACAACCCCTGGTACAAATGTCGGAGTATATAAAAACACCGATTCACCTGCGAAAAGATGGTTTATCTATGGTAAAGAAAGCAAATGCAGATTTAAGCCAAAATGTGCTGATCTTGCACTTGACGCATACAAGGGTACAACCTCGAGTGAAGACGGACTCAACATCTGCTTGCAGACTGATGACGGAAGTTCCACTCAATACTTCAAAATTGTGAAAGTCGATGCTCCGCAAAGCTCATATATCGAAGCCAGAGCAGAAGACGCAAGTAAACCGATTTCTCTTTGGTGGAATATGACACTTTACACCGATTCTTATGATGTGAAAATCTGGGAAGAGGGCAAGAGCGAAAATGAATGTGTAGTTGAGCTTACAGACCTTGTTGATACATACTGTCAGGTTGAATTGCCACAAGGAAACTACGAAGCTAAGGTTTACTCAAGCTGTAAATTCACAAAAATACCTAGTATGAACACCGTTAAGTTCACGGTTGAAAAAGCTCCGTATGAACTCGGAGATACAGACCTCGATGGGAAACTCTCGGTAATTGATGCAACAGGAATTCAGTTGCACCTTGCAAAACTTATGGATTTAAGCGAGGATGGACTGAGCGTTGCTGACACCGACAAAGACGAAAAACTCTCGGTACTTGACGCAACAAAAATTCAGCTCGTCCTGGCACAACTCATCGACGAACTATAAAAAAACTAAGCCCGTATCATAACGATACGGGCTTTAACTTTACTTATTGAGTTAAAAACAGACAGACTTGTGCCATAATATTGAAGGTTTGAACTTCAATTATCTAACAATATTTCTCCAATCAAGGTCGCCACGCTCAAGACCATGGATAAGCACCTCGGCAGTAGCGATATTAGTAGCAACAGGGATGTTGTGCATATCGCAAAGGCGGAGCAGGTTGATATCATTTGGTTCATTTGGCTTTGGAGTGAGTGGGTCACGGAAAAACATCAGCATATCGATTTCGTTACACGCAATACGCGCTGCAATCTGCTGGTCGCCACCCTGTGAGCCACCGAGGAACTTCTGAATCTCAAGTCCTGTAGCTTCGCTGACCATCTTACCTGTTGTGCCTGTAGCACAGATGTTGTGTCTGCTCATAATTCCGCAGTACGCAATACAAAACTGAACCATAAGCTCTTTTTTCTCGTCATGTGCAATCAACGCAATATTCATAAATTTCCCTCCAAAACATTAAGTAACCAAAATTATTCAAGTGAAAATTATAATTTAACAGTGAGCGGTACATCATTCCCCAACAATCGCTCAACTATGCTGTCAAAAATAACGGATGAACTCGCCCAGTTAGTTGCAAGTGCACCGCGCTGGGAAAGAGCTGTGATGCGGACATCCTCAGGAATAAGAGCAATAAGCTGGATACCTGTGGTATCGATAATCTGATCGAGGTCATCATACAGCTTCATAGCTAAAAATCTCGCCTTGTCAAAACGATTGATAACAAGTCTGACATCAGTGATACCAAGCTCCGAAAGCTTTTCCTTGATGTTCACTCCACCTCGAACGCTGATAGGTTCGGTGTTGACAACAACAAGCGCTCTGTCAGCCGAAATAGCCGCACCCTCGAAGCCGGAACCGATACCTGCAGGAGCATCAATGATAACAAAGTCATACTCGTCTCTGTGTTCACTAACAAACTGCTTCATAACCTGTGGACTGATTTCGTCCTCAGCTGATATAGGAGCTGCAAGAGTGAAAAGACCTTTGGCTCCGTCACATTCATAAAGAGCGTCTTCGTATGAACAGCTACCCGAAATAACATCGGACATATCATACACAAGCCTGTCGGTGATTCCAAGCATCATATCGGTGCCACGCATACCGCTGTCGCAATCGATAATCAAAACTCTATTATTTTTTCGTACGAGTGCCAGCGCAAGAGAAGTGCTCACAGTGGTTTTACCTGTGCCACCTTTGCCTGACGCAACAACTATTACTTGACTCATAATAATACCTCGTATTACATTTTAGCACAAAATAAAAAAAAGAGCAACTTTTTCGGGTCGCTCTTTTTGTAGAATATCGATATTAAAAATTATGCAGTTTCTATAAATTTTCCGTTTATATTTTATCAAAGTGGTAGAAAAATGGGGGTTTTGGACTGAACATGGCGATATCACGCCTCGTTGCTCTGTGCTTAATTTCCCCAGCTTTTTGATTTAACCTGTTTTAAAGTCTTGTTATAAAAATATGCATCCATCATATCCATTGCGGTGTACATAGCATACTTACCTTTTGCACCATGCTCAAGTACAACTGCTACCGCTACTTCAGGTTTTTCGAAAGGTGCGTAACAAACAAAAATAACGTGGTCACTTCCTGCATTTTCAGCTGTACCTGTTTTTGCGGCAACTGATTTAGGATATGAGTCAACCAGCGTTGCTGTACCGCTTTTGACAACATTTCGCATGGAGTTTTTGACAACTTTCATATTCGTTTTCGAAATACCCGCATCAGCAACAATCTCAGGATTTTTCGGGTCGTTATAAAGCACAGTTTCGTCGCGCTCATAGTTCACGATTTTTCTGACCAAGTGTGTCTTGTATCTAACACCGTTGTTCGCGATTGCCGAGGTGTATGTCGCAAGTTGCATCGGAGTGAAAGTATTATCACTCTGGCCGATAGCCGCCTGAACTGTGTTACCCTCATACCATGTAGTTGAGTCTCGTCCTGCAAGCACACCGACCGACTCGTTAATCTCAAGACCTGTTTTGACACCCATACCGAATTTTTCGGCATACATATATAGGGTTGTTATGCCGAGTCTTCTTCCTGTTTCAGCAAAGTAATAGTTACACGACACGGTCATCGCATTATGTAAAGCGGTTGAACCGTGGGTTCCCATACAGTTGACAACATCTTTCGGATAGTAGTCATAGTGCTTTGTGCAAGTGATAGTTGTATGAGGTTTGATAACCTTTTCCTGCAAAGCCGCGAGGGCTACGCAAGGTTTGAACGCTGAACCGGGCGAGAAAGAGCCATCGAAAGTTCGCGAGAACATCGGTGAGTGCTCGTTTGTGTTGAGCCATGCGTTGTACTCAGAGTCATAATATTTTGATATATCATAATTAGGAGCAGAAGCCGCCGCGATTACAGAATTATCCTTGACCGATAACATAACCGCACCACCACAGTAGCAATCTTCACCCAAGCGTGATTGTTGCTTTTTGTTCTGAGCTTTCGCGTTTTTCACTTCGTTTTCGCCCTCAAGTCGGGCACGAGTGATATTTTTTTGCAAGGAGTAGTTCGCAACCGCCTGAACGTTTGAATTAATAGTCAGATAAACTGTGTCCCCTGGCTTTGCTTTTACTGTTTCAGTTTCGCTGACAATGTTGCCGTTTTCGTCTTTGACGATAGTTTTCACACCTGACTCACCACGTAGGTGTTCTTCAAGTGCGGCTTCGATTCCGAACTTGCCGATAACATCGTTCATTCCGTAGCCTTTGTCTTTATTTTCCTCATATTCATCGGCAGAGAGTGAACCCACAACACCGAGAATATGCGGAATAAGTGTTCCGTTTTTGATAACTCGTTCATTGGTTACTCTTATTTCAACGCCTGCGATGGTCTGGGTTCTTTCTGACACAACCGCTACAGTCTCATCAGAAACATTCTTCGCAAAAACATATGCCTGAGAATATGAATAACCGCTTTTTTCCATATTGTATCGAACGGATACAACATCACGCCTACGACTTATATCCTCGATATTTTCAGCATCGTATCTCTTTGACATAGCGTCAAGCACCTGCTGTGCTGTGACAAGGTCGCTGTCGTTAAGCATACTTTCTGATACAATGTATGAAAGCTCAGAAGAACAGTTTTCTTCAAATTTTGCTTCACCATTACTGATATAAATCGGAAGTGAATCGACCCACTTAGTCTGACATATATCACACAAATCTATAAGAGTTAATATGATATCGTTAAGCGTATCTTCCTTAACATAAATTTTATTAATGACAATATTATATGCGGTTTTGTTGACAGACAGCGGTTTTCCTTTTACATCGAGAATCTCACCACGGGTGGCATCGCTCACCTCGGTGTACGATGTGGACTGCGCTGAAATCACCTTGTATTTATCGGAGTTTACAATCTGCCAGTTGAAAAGTCTTATCGCAAAAAGCGAAAAAATCAGGACAACCATAACTATGCAAACAATAATTCGTCCGTTACCCTTTCTTTTTTCATTGTTCACAGGTTGTCCCTCCTTTTAGTATCCGTCACTCAGGGTGTCGAATATGAATTTATTAACAAAATATAGAACCGCTGTGCAAAGAATAGTCTGCACAATACGTGAGATGTAGTGGTTAACAAAGTACACGCCAATATCGCTGTAGCCTTTGATGGCAATAGCAAACAAGAAGTGTAGTGACAATACGACGCTTATAACAACAGTCGCTGTGAGCATCACATTCAGAAACTTAGCCTGAATAATGTTGTTGCTGACAAATCCGAGTGCAAAGCAAACGATACACATAAAAACGGTGAAAATACCAATCGAGTTAGAATACCCCAAGTCAGTCAACACTCCGCATACTATTCCGAAAAACATACTCTCAATCGGAGGTTCAAAAACCGCAATAGTGATGGCAAGGCTAATGAGCAAGCACGGAGTGGCTCCGTAAATCTCGGGCAAAAGCGACGGCGTTGACGCCAGAACAAAAAACAGAATTATCTCGAGTGAGTACGCAAGATACCGAAAGAATTTCACATTTTTCATCATTCTTTACCCGATTTGTTGTTGATAAGAATCTCGCCCTGACCGGTATATTCGGTAATAACAGCGAGCTCTTTGATTTTTTTGATATCATCGTATGGCTTTATCACTGCGTAGTGAGAGCTGTCATAAGTGTCAAAGCACACATCAACAACTTCACCAATAATAAGACCTTTAGGATAAAGTCCGCTGATGCCTGTTGTTGTTATGATGTGTCCTTTTTTGACTTTGTGATTTGCAGAAAGCTTTGAAAAAGTTGTGTAGCCTTTGTCGCAGTATCTGGTGTTTCCTGTGACAACGCCTGTGTCCGAAGTTTTGTTACAAATCGCACCAACACTTGTCTGAGGTGATAAAATAGTGACCACCTTGCTCGTATGTAGGTCGACTTCACTCACCCAACCGACAAGTCCGTTTTGTGACACAACTGGGTCTCCGACCGAAACATCTGAAGTGCTTCCTTTATCAAGTGTAAAAGAATAGAACTCATCATTTGAATCACGTCTGAGAACGATAGAAGGAACAAGAGTGTACTCAGGATTTTCCTTTTTAAGGTCATAAAACTTCCACAGTCTTATGTTTTCTGTCAGCGTGTCGTGGTAATTGACAAGCTGATTGCGAAGCTGTGCATTTTCTTCCTTGAGTTTTTCGTTTTCTTTTAGAAGCTCATCATAAGATGGCTTATCCTTGTCGTGACTCACCGCAGCGGTCACCTTTGACAGCGGATAGGTAATCGAATTCACCGTTGAAGACAGCATATTACTATCTATCGAGTTTGTGAAAACCGATAGCACAATAACCACAAACACGGTAGATATAAAAAATTTGAAAATACCTGATTTAAAAAACTCTTTCATACCGTCATCCTGTTTCTAAAATAATATCGCACCGCATAAAGATATGCGGTGCATATAAATCATAATCAAATAAACTTAGGGGCGTTCTGCACCTTGAAATTTGGGTCAAGCTTGCGACCAGTTCCGTCAACAACGCAGTCAAGCGGACGCTCAGCAACATAAACCGGCATTCCTGTCTGTTGCATAACGAGGAGATCAAGACCTCTGAGTAATGCACCACCACCAGTGAGCATAATACCGTTATCAATAATATCAGCGGCAAGTTCAGGCGGAGTTTTCTCTAAAGTTGACAAAATAGCTTCGATAATAGTAGCAAGCGGATCAGCAAGAGCATCTCTCACTTCTGCCGCTGTGATTTTCACATTCTTTGGCAAACCGTCAACTAAGTTTCGTCCCTTGACGGTCATCTCGCCTTCGTTTTCATAAGGATATGCGGAACCGATAGCTACTTTGATGTCCTCAGCTGTACGCTCGCCAATAAGCAAATTATGCTTTTTCTTGATATATGTGATGATGGCTTCATCAAATTTATCGCCTGCAACTCGAACAGAACAAGAAGCAACGATATCACCAAGCGACACAATACCAACTTCAGAAGTACCGCCACCGATATCAACAACCATACTGCCCTGTGGCTCAAAAACAGGCAATCCTGCGCCGATAGCCGCCGCCATTGGCTCTTCGATAAGCTCGATGTACTTACCACCTGCCTGTCTTGCAGCATCTTCAACAGCGTTGCGCTCAACCTCAGTTACACCACTTGGAATACAAATAACAATTCTTGGTCTGACAAGAAAGTTAGATTTGACAACCTGCTTGATGAAATATTTGAGCATAGTTGCTGTGATTTCAAAATCAGCGATAACGCCGTCCTTGAGTGGTCTTATAGCAACGATAGAACCAGGGGTTCTGCCAATCATATCTTTCGCTTCTTTTCCAACAGCGACAACTGTGTCTTTTCTGACATCTACTGCTACTACTGAAGGTTCGCGCATAACGATACCTTTTCCCTTGACATAGACAAGAGTATTCGCGGTACCAAGGTCGATACCGATATCCTTAGAAAATAACATAAAAATTCCCCTTTGTGAGAATATCAAATCATATTCAAAATGAACATTTCCCTATTCTTTTTTAGTATAACCGAAAAGCGGTATTATTTCAATATTTTTTACTCCACAAATTGTTAATTTTATAATAACAAAGCCCTCCTGAAAAACAGAAGGGCAAAGCACTATTGAAATTTCAATAAATTCAGTTTTTTCCTGTTGAACCAAAACCGCCTGCGCCACGCTCGGTGTCATCCAGCTCTTCGACCTCAACTGCCTCGCACATTGAAACAGGAGCGATAACAAGCTGAGCAATTCTCTCGTAAGGTGTTACTGTATACGGCTCTTTTGAAATGTTAGTCAGTCCAACGCAAACCTCGCCACGATAGTCGGAATCAATAACGCCCACACAATTTGCAAGTGTGATGCCGTGTTTGATAGCAAGTCCGCTTCTAGCGTAAATATATGCCACATAGTTCGCGCTTTCGAGAGCTATAGCGAGTCCTGTCGGAATAACTTTGATTTCGCCCGGATTTATTGTAACGCTTTCATCAATGCACGCGTGCAAATCCATTCCTGCTGAACCACTTGTGGCACGCTGTATCATTTTTGCGTTTTCTCTGAGTTTTTTCACCTTTAGTGTCTGCATAACTGCACCTCTCTTGCAAATTTCAATCAGTTCTTGCAAATTTATTTTTAAAATTCTGATGCATAATTACTTAAAAGAAACTTGTGAAAAATCATAATTTCTAATAAGAATTAAAGCAATTTCTTTATAATAATTCTTTAAAAGATTGTGAAATTTTTCACACCTCTTACATATAAACCATATGTGAATCGCGGAAAACTACGGTTTTCGCTGATATTTTTAAGGATTTTTTCCTTGTTTTCCACAGAGTTTTCCACAGTGAAGTTGAAAACTGTGAAATCAAGGTTTTCTGACTTATAAATCTCTTTTGGCAAAATAAGCGGTACGCAGTTTAGTATTTCACTGACATTTTTGTCGCAGATAACCGTGAATTCTTCGCCCTTGCGGTCTTGCAATTTATCGGTTATTTTGCAAGTTGTACAGTTATAACCTCCACACTTTTTCGGGCAGTTACGAGTCATCATAAGCGGTAAATATCCGTAGGCGATAACACCTCTTTTGATAGAACCTTTCAGATTATTCAACCTGTTTATATCAAGCTCAAATGAAAGCTCGACTGACTTCGCACCGAAATTTTCGGCGAAATTAAGGGACAGTGAATTTGCGATATTCATACCAAAACCCAAGTGGAATTCAATCCCACACTTTTTGCACAGATACACCGCGCCGATGTTGTGACATATCGCGTGGGCGATACCCATTTCAAGGCATTTTTTGAGTGCTAGCTCAATTTTTTCATCAAGTGAGAACATCGAACGAGGAATCTCGACAGCTATATTATAACCATCTTTGATGAGATTTCTGACTTCTTCTTCATTTTTCTCACACAAGAAAAGCGGGATAAAAACATACTCGAAATTCTTGAACTGTTCAGGAATATTGAGGTCAAGTACACGGGCACGGGTAGAGTTTTTCACGCTACTGTCCTTGTGATTTGTCAGCTCGAAATCAGAAAAATTCAAATCATTTATAGTGTGATTATTGTAAATCTCACGCATTGTGCTAAGTTTTTTCAGAGCTTCACGTCTCAGAGCATTGAGCTCTTTTGCAGGAACAAAAGCGTCGCCATTAATACTGCACTCTATATTTTTAGCGATAAATGGAGTGTCACCTGTTTTAGACAGAGAAGCGCTCAGCTTATCGCATGTTGCAGGTGCATTCATAGCAATCTCTACTGAATGTTCCGACGTAACGCTTACGCTATTTGTACCATCAGTAACTGTGAGTTCCATCGGTTTTCCGACTTCAACGACGAGTTTAAAATCAGCATCAACGCGCTGAAATTCGTCTTTGTAGGTAGTGCGGATTTCTTTTAGTAACTTTTCGGTTGCCGAAACAACATCTTCGCGCTTGCGGTAGCCGAACATTTCTTTTCCGCGATGATTGTTATAATATCCATCGGTGAAACCTGTACGAGAGAAAACCGCTTTCAGGTGAGACTGAGTTTTTTCGTCAACAAATCCATTATCGCGCATTTGAACACAAGCACTAACTGCACTTGCTACATACTCAGGACGCTTCATTCGACCCTCGATTTTTGCACTTGTTACACCGATTTCTTCAAGCTCTCTGATATATTCAATGATGCTGTTGTCTTTCAGACTCAGTGCATGAGTTGTGTCACCCGTTGCAAACGGAAGTCGGCATGGCTGAGCACACATTCCACGGTTGGCACTTCTGCCACCTAAAACCGCTGACATAAAACACTGACCCGACACACACATACAAAGCGCACCGTGAACAAATACCTCAAGTTCTATATCACAATTATCAGCGATATGCTTTATCTCTGCTTTTGTCATTTCACGCGCCAGAACAACACGTGAAAATCCAAGCTCTTTGAGCGCCATAGCACCCGACAGGGATTGCACGCTCATCTGGGTTGACGCATGGAGTTTGAGCGTTGGGACAACTTTTTTCACAGCCTGAGCAAGGCCGATATCCTGAGTAATAAGCGCATCAATATCGCATTTAGCAGCATTTTTCACGAGATTCAAAGCTTCATCAAGCTCATCGTCGAAAATGAGAGTGTTTAGTGCTAAATAAACTTTCACTCCATATGAGTGGCAGTAACGCACCGCTTGACTGAGCTCTTCTATATCAAAATTGTGGGCTGAAGCTCGCGCGGAAAAATCCTTTGCACCGAGGTACACAGCATCTACGCCTGTTCTGACAGCAGCGTAAATGCTCTCATATCCTCCGCACGGAGCCAATATTTCGATTTTATTCATTAGTCTTCCTTATCATCAAAAAGGCTGTACTGACGGACAGGTGTGTAACCTTTTTCTTCTTTTTGTTCTTTCATAAAACGCTCTTTGTATGGATTTGTGTGGTTGTGATTGTGGCGTTTTTTCTCAGTTTTTGGAGCTTCTTTTTTTGGCTCTTCGACTTTTTCTTCTTCAAAATCAAAGGAGAGGTCATCATCAGCATTGATTTCTTTTTCCTCGGTTTTAGTTTCAACCTTTTTACTGTCTTTAATCTCAACAGCTGATGCTATCAGAGTTTTCTTGGAATTTAACAGCTCTTTCTTTTCATTTTTGAGCTTTTCCATCTCAGCCTTGAGCTCAGCATTTTCAGCTTTGAGAGAAGAAATGTCAACAATATAGTCTTTGACCTGCTCTTTGACTTCATTCATAGCCTGTCTGAGCTTTGCTTCGTCGTCACACAAGTCAAGCGCAACCATAACAGCGCACTTCTCACGGCTCATATTGGAGCTTGTGAACATCGACATAATCGCTGTGTCGACCTTTGAAGCGATGTCTGATACATATTTCTGAGACTCAGATGTGATGAGATTGAGTTTCTGACCTGCCACAAAAACGGTTACCTTTTTCTTTTCCATAATAGCACCTTCTTAAGATATTATACCAAGATAATTATATAACAAAGTAAAGATATCGGGCAAGTTTTACTACCATATTGTAACAATTAAAAAGCCCGACATTTAAATAATGTCGGGCAAAATAGTTTTGATTTTCTGTTTGATTATTTGATAAAGCTTCGTTTGAATAATACACTCTTGTAAAAATTTCATCCTAAACTTTTATATAAATATATCCGTGATGCAGTATTTCATCATTTATATAAAAATAATATTCATACCATCCCGAATTAGTAACAAATCCTTCTTCGACAGGCAAAAAGCTTATATATGCCTTTTCTTCTTTAAACTGTACATCAGCCACACATTCATATATCTGTTCGGTATTATATTCTTGACTTGAGTAAGCTTTAAAAACACCATATACAACATCACCAGAGGAAATGAGTGAAGCATCAACATATGCTTCGCACTTTTTCGGGGCTTCGGTCGGTTTTTCGGTCGGCTTCACGGTTGGCTTCACGGTTGGTTTCACGGTTGGTTTTGATATAGGTTTGGAGTTTGGTTTACTTCCATCAGATACTCCGCCTGAGTTAAGTTCTCCTCCATCAGGTCTACTGCCATTTGGATTACATATCACACCATTTGGAGAAGATGCATTCGGGTCTGTGGTATCATCGACATCTCCTTCGTTTTTACCTTCTGTTTCTATATCCTCTGTACATATATCTTCTGTTTCTATATTTTCTATATAAATACCTTCTGTTTCACATTCAGTTGGTGCATCAGTAGATTCGGATTCGGTGTTTTCAGTTTCCTCAGTTTCACTTTCGCCTGTGAAATTTTCTGTCTTATGAGTACTCTGAACTGTGCTTTCATATATAGCGGTTTCAAGACTAAAATCGGGGTCTGTTTTCAGTATGTCGTCTTTCTGAGTGAAAAAGAAGAGGGAGACACTCAAAGCACACACCAAAAACAGACTCGCCACAGCTACTAAGGGCCTTGTGTGTTTTGAAAAGTGAATCACCTTTTTACTCTCCACTTTTTCTGGCAACAACAGGGCTTTTTCGACCCAAGACTCAGGGACGGTGAGATTTTCAATGTTATTGAAATTTATTTTTCTCATACATCATCACCTCCGTAGATTTTCTTGAGCTGTTCTCTGCCACGTTTGAGCAAAGTTTTCACAGTATTTCGGGATTTTCCCAAGATTTTTGCTATCTCATCGATTTTGTATCGCTCTATGTAATGAAGGTACAGAACATTCCGATATTTGTCGCCCAGTTTCATCATAGCCCAGGAAATATCACAGCTGTCCTGTTCAAAATATACAGCGGTTTTTTCACAGTCTTTCAAGGGGAGAAGGGATTTGTTATCACGAATATGGTTTTTACATTCATTTATAGCTACTTTTATCAGCCAAGCCTTGAGATGCTCTTCGTTCTCAAAGTTCTTACGACTTAAGAGGAGTTTTGTAAATACGTTCTGGAAACAGTCTTCTGCATCAAGGGGATTGTTAAGACGCAAAAGACAGATTTTTCCTACAGTATCTTTGTATTTCAGAACTACCTGTTCATAGCTTAAATTTGCAAAATAAAAAGCCTTCAATTTTCTCCCCCCTCATATATTAAAACACATTATAGTACAAAAAGGTTTCACAAGAAATAAATTTTTTCCAAAAAAACGGAGACACAAAGCTGTGCCTCCGCTAAAAGTAATTTAATTTGTGTTATCGTGCGTAGAAATATACCTCTTCTACTCCAACAAGTTTGCCGTTTTCATTATAGAAATAGCAGTAATAGTATCCTGATTTTTTGATTAGGTTGTATTTATCAGGGAAGAAAACAAACAATACATCATCTGTATACTCACGCACTTTGTATGCTAAGTATTTCTCGGTGTTTTCTGCAGTACCACCATTTTTGAGGAAAACTTTGCAGTAGATATTACCGCTTCCTACTATATTTTCTTTCAGAATGTATGCACGACATTCGTTTTGTTCACACGGCTCAGTTGGGCCAATTGGCTCACTTGGTGCTGGCTCAGTCGGCAGAACAACCGGCTCACTTGGTGCTGGCCCAGTCGGTACTGGATCAGTCGGCAACGGTTCAACCGGTGGAGGTGGCTGTGTTGGTCTGACAGGTGAAGTAGGAGCAGGTTCAGTTGGTTTAACTGTAGGTGGTTCAGTATCAGGAATTGTAGGTTTTACTGTACCTGGCTGTGTCGGTTCAGGTTTAACAGGCTTAGTCGGACTCTCACTTGGCTCGACATTCGGATATGTCTCGCTTTGTGATGGTGATGTTGGTCTTACTGGTCTGTTCTGATTTGCTTCACCATTTGTCGGCAACTGAGGGGATAGCGATGGTCTTATGATACCATTTGGTAAAATCAAGTTGTTTTTATCTGTAGGATTTTCCACAATACTTGAATTTTGTGTGGATTCATAGTTAGTTTGTGATTGTGAGCTTTCGACTGCTGTTTCGCTTTCTTTGACAGAATAGTCAGGGACAACGATGTCGTCCTTCTGAGTGTAGAAGAAAACAGCCACGCTCAAAGCACAAACAAGAACCAGACTTGCCACAGCCGAAAGTGTACGACTGAACTTTATGAAAGCAACGGGGGATTTTTTCTCAGTTTGAGGGATATTCAGTGCATTTTCAACCCAATTTTCAGGGACATTGAAATTTTTGATACTATCAAAATTCTTATCTCTCATGCGCCATCACCTCCATAAATGCTCTTAAGCTTTTCTTTTCCGCGCTTGAGCAGAGTTCTGACGGTATTAGGGTTTTTACCTAGAATATCAGCGATTTCCGTAGCTGTGTACTCTTCGCAATAACGCAGATAGAGTACATCGCGATATTTATCCTCGAGCTGTACCAGTGCCCACGAAATGTCGTTGTCATCAAATTTTGTAAAACTGATGGAGCTTTCTTTGATTTGAGAAAGGGGGAGTAACCACTTGTTTTTTCTTCGATAACTGTTACATTCGTTCACTGCAACCCTTATAAGCCACGCTTTCAGATGGTTTTCGTCGTTGAAGGTGGGAGACTTTTCGTAAAGCTTGATAAAGGTATTCTGGAAACAGTCCTCGGCATCTGTGTTGTTCTGCAGGTGCAAAACACATACCGATGCTACAGTCTGATAAAACTTTTGCACAGTTTGTTCAAAACTGAGTCCGGCATATAATACATCCGCCATAAAATCCCCCCTTCATATATAAAACGCTTTTAACACCCCAAAGTGTTTCAAAAATTTTCAAATTTTAAAAATTTTTTTATTTTTCTTTTAAAAAAGACACCGACTTTCAAAAAATCGGTGTCAAAATCATCATAAATCTTTTGCTGAACCATCATAATCGTTGTAATCGGTCAGCTCCCAAGTAGAAATAATATCTTCACTGCATGGGGAAGTCATAAATAAAACAACCGAGCCTTCTTCTCCCTCGGCTTTGCTGAGGTTCATCATATATACACCGTTTTCGTAGTAAAACTTCTCGTTGTTTTTCGCTGAATCAAAGAAAATGCAATACAAAAACTCGAGGTCATCTTTCTCATATCCGCCCGCAACCATAGCGATAATGGCTGAAGTCAGGATAACGGTGTACTGATAATTCTCATCAGCATTGACAAATTCGGTGTAGGTTGTACCGCATCCGATATTCATCACCTTACCGGATTCATTTTCGACCGCTGCTGTGATGGACAGAGTATCAGTAGCATAATAATATGAGCTGTAAGCTATACCATTGTCATCAATCAGGTTCTCGGAAATTAACTCCCAGTTATCGTAATCAAAGAAAGTCTCAACATCACTTGTGCCCAGAGCTTTGCACTCATCATTCAGCAGAGATGTAAACTCTTCAAGTGTGAAAGTGAAGCGTGCATGAAGATTATTTTCACTTTCTTCAAATCTCTTTTCTTTTGGCACAGGATAGGCTGAACTTTCGGTTGTTTCTTCAATATTGATATCACTTTTGGCTTTTTCACCTTTGCAGGCGCACAGGGAAAAAATCATCATCACTACCAAAAGTGCACAGATAAATCTTTTCATAATAATCCCTTTTATTAAGTGGTAAGTGGGCACAAAAACTGTGCCCACTTCTTTATTATTCTTCAGTTGTGTTCTCAGTTTCGGTATTTTCAGCATCAGCTTCGATACTTTCAACATTTTCTTCATCGTCATGAGGAACTGAGGCAATAGTTACAACCTCATTGTCGTCCTTAATCTTCATAACGGTGACACCCTTGCTTGGACGAGCACACTGACGGATAGTATCAGCTTTGATACGGATAATAACGCCGTTAGCTGAAATGATGATAACATCATCATCTTTTGATACAACAGAAAGTGCTGCAACCTCGCCATATTTTTCAACGTGGTAGTTAGTCAGACCCTTACCGCCACGGCTCTGAGTACGATAGTCACTTGGAAGTGACAAACGTCCATAACCTGTTGTTGAAACGGTGAGAACATAGCCGTCTTCATCAATAACGCTCATACCGATTACATAGTCATTTTCTTTGAGCTTGAGCGCCTTGACGCCTCGAGCCTGACGACCCATCGGACGAACATCATTTTCGTTGAAGCGGATAGCCATACCAAGTCTTGTCGCGATAATTACATCGCTATTGCCGTCGGTCATCTTAACCCACGCAAGCTCGTCGCCCTCGTTAAGATCAAGAGCAATGAGACCGCCCTTTCGAGCTGTGTTATATGCATTAAGTTCAATACGTTTGATAATACCCTGACGAGTAACCATAATAAGGAACTTGTCCTCATCAAACTCAGGAACTCTAATCATTGAAGTTACCTTTTCATCACTTGAAATAGGCAGGAGATTGAGGATATTCATACCCTTTGACTGACGGGAAGCCTCAGGAATTTCGTAACACTTGAGACGATAAACCCTACCCTTGTCGGTAAAGAAGAGAATGTAGTCATGAGAATTAGAAATAAACATCTCAGTTGCTATATCATCTTCTTTTCGGGTCATACCTGAAACACCACGACCACCACGACGCTGAAGTTTGTATGTATCCTCAGCCATACGCTTGATGTAACCAAACTTAGTCATAGTTACAACGCAGTCTTCCTTTGGAATGAGGTCTTCGATATCAACTTCACCGCTGATAGCACAAATCTCAGTTCTTCTTGGATCGGCATATTTGTTTCGAACCGCGATAGCTTCTTCTTTAACAAGTTCAAGTTTCTTTGTTTCGCTTGCAAGAATCTCGTTGTATTCAGCAATCTTGATAGCTAAAGCTGCGATTTCGTCTTCGATTTTGCCACGCTCCATATTTGTAAGCTGACCAAGACGCATCTGTACTATAGCCTGAGCCTGAGCATCATCAAGTCCAAAACGTTCCATAAGACCGATTTTAGCACTTGGCTGGTCTTTTGATTTACGGATAATAGCGATAACCTCATCGATATTATCTATAGCGATTTTCAGACCTTCTAAAATATGAGCACGCTCCTGAGCTTTTCTCAAATCGTAGATAGTACGACGAGTGATAACATCAACCTGATGGTCGATATAATGCTGGAGCATTTCTTTGAGTGTAAGAATCTTAGGTTCGCCGTTAACGATAGCGAGCATAATGCAACCAAAGGTTGACTGAAGCTGAGTAAGCATAAAGAGCTGATTGAGCACTACCTGAGGAGAAGCCTCACGCTTGATATCAATCTCAATATGCATACCGTTTCTGTCAGAATGGTCTTCGATATTTGAGATACCGTCGATACGCTTGTCTTTTACAAGTTCAGCTATATTTTCGATAAGACGAGCTTTGTTGACAACATAAGGAAGCTCAGTAACGATAATTTTAAATCTACCGTTTTTAGCTTCAATAATTTCTGTCTTAGCTCGAACAATAATTTTGCCTCGACCTGTTGCGTATGCTGCTCTGATTCCACTTCTACCCATAATGATACCGCCTGTAGGGAAGTCAGGACCAGGCATACATTCCATAATTTCTGCAACTTCTGCATCAGGATTATCGATGAGCAGACACATTGCATCAACTGCTTCGCCTAAGTTGTGAGGCGGAATGTTAGTAGCCATACCAACAGCGATACCTGAACTACCATTAACGAGGAGGTTAGGGAATCGGCTTGGTAAAACAGTAGGCTCTTTGAGTCGGTCATCGAAGTTAGGCATAAAATCGACAGTTTCTTTGTCGATATCAGTAACCATTTCGAGAGAAATTTTCGAAAGTTTTGACTCAGTATAACGGTAAGCAGCAGGAGGGTCACCATCGACAGAACCGAAGTTACCATGACCATCAACGAGCATATATCTCATTGAGAAATCCTGAGCTAAACGTACCATAGCATCATAAACAGAAGAGTCACCGTGTGGGTGATACTTACCGAGCACGTTACCAACAGTGTCGGCACACTTACGATATGGTTTGCTTGGGTCAAGACCGTTTTCAAACATAGTGTAAAGAATACGGCGATGAACAGGCTTTAAGCCGTCTCTGACATCAGGCAATGCACGGGAAACGATAACGCTCATTGAGTAATCAAGGAACGATTTTCTCATTTCGCGGTTGATATCAACATCAATAACCTTGCCCATAGTGCCTGAGTTGTCATTATTTTCATTTATATTAGTTAAGTTCTTTTCGTTATCCAAATTTAGCACCTTCTAACAACTTGTCTGTATCCATTTCTTACTTATATATCGAGATTCTGAACATATTTAGCGTTAGTTTCAATGAACTCTCTTCTTGGTTCAACCTTGTCACCCATAAGGATTGAGAAAGTTTCGTCCGCCATTTCAGCATCTGTGAGCTCTACTCGAAGCATTGTACGAGTGTCAGGATTCATAGTAGTCTCCCACAGCTGTTCTGAGTCCATCTCACCAAGACCTTTGTAACGCTGAATATCAGTTTTGCTACCTTCGAACTGCTTTAAGATTTCATCACGCTCAATATCTGAGTAAGCGTAGTGGTGCTCCTTGCCCTTAGTAATTCTATAAAGAGGTGGCTGAGCAATATATACGTGACCAGCTTCAATAAGTGGTCTCATAAAACGGAAGAAGAATGTGAGCAAAAGTGTACGGATATGGGAACCATCGACGTCGGCATCGGCCATGATAATAACTTTATCATATCTGAGTTTTTCGAGGTCGAATTCTTCACCGATACCTGCACCTAAGGCTGTTATAACAGGAGTGAGCTTATCGTTGCCATAAACACGATCGAGTCTTGCTTTTTCAACGTTGAGCATCTTACCCCACAAAGGTAAGATAGCCTGGAAGCGTCTGTCTCGACCCTGTTTAGCTGAACCACCCGCAGAGTCACCCTCTACGATGTAAATTTCAGTTTCAGAGCTGTCTTTTGACTGACAGTCAGCGAGTTTACCCGGCAAAGTTGCTGTATCAAGAGCTGATTTTCTTCTGACTGACTCTCTTGCTTTTCGTGCTGCTTCTCTGGCTTTAGCTGATGCGAGAGCTTTGTCTAGAATAGCTGTAGCTGTAGCTGGATTTTCTTCTAAGAATTCAGAAAACTTTTCACTTACGAGTTTTGAAACAAGAGTTCTGACTTCGGTATTACCAAGCTTTGCTTTTGTCTGACCCTCAAATTGAGCTTCAGTTATTTTCACGGAAATAATAGCAGTGAGGCCTTCTTTATAATCCTCAAATTCAAGCTTTAAATCCTTGTCTTTGTCTTTAATTTTATTGAATTTTGTTGCGTATGTATTCATAACACGAGGAAGCGAACGTCTGAAACCTTCTTCGTGAGTACCACCGTCGGTAGTATGAATATTATTAGCAAAAGAACGGATATCGTTGTTATAACTATCGTTGTACTGTAAAGCTATATCAACTTCGCAGGTATCTTCCTGATTTGAAGCGTGGAGGAATATAATCTCTTCGTGGATAGGAGTGTAGCCTTTTTTCTGATGAATATACTCTACAAACTCCTTGATACCGCCTTTATAATAGAAAATCTTACTAATAATATTATCAGGGTCACGCTCATCTTTGAGCTCGATATTAACACCTGCATTGAGAAACGCTTGCTCTCGAAGACGCTTTGCAAGAATGTTGTAGTCATAAACATCTGTGTCCTGAAAAATTTCAGGGTCAGCTTTGAAAAGTACCTCAGTACCCTTCTCATTTGATTTACCAACAATCTCAAGATCATTCATGATATGACCGCGTTCATATCGCTGATAATATATATTTTCGCCGTCACAAACTCTAACTTCAAGCCAAGTTGAAAGAGCGTTAACAACTGACGCACCAACCCCGTGCAGACCACCAGATACCTTGTATCCGCCACCGCCGAATTTACCACCTGCATGAAGTACTGTAAATACTACAGTTACAGCAGGCAAGCCCATTTTCTGGTTGATACCTACAGGAATACCACGGCCGTTATCTTTGACTCTGATGATATTACCAGGCAGGATAGAAACATCAATTTTTGAACAGTAACCTGCCAAAGCTTCGTCGATAGAGTTATCAACAATTTCATATACAAGATGATGAAGACCACGCTCACCTGTTGAGCCGATATACATACCAGGACGCTTTCTTACAGCTTCCAAACCTTCCAAAACCTGAATTTCATCAGCGCCGTATTTATTTTCAACTTTGGTTATTTCATTTTGCTGCAAATCTTTTTCTAAATTATCCAAAACTTAACCTCCAAAATTTCTTTCACTATTTGTCATACTATATATTAAAACTTTGAATAAAAACCTTTTTTATCTGAATTGCCAGGAATGTCTTTCAAATTACTAACCGGCATTGTTGCATCGATATTTGTTCCACTTGAAATATTCTCAAACTTTGAAAAACTGCGGGTATCACCGCTTGACTGTTCTTCCATAATTCTTCTTTCTTCTTTGATAGCATTGAATATATCAGCGTTGATGACAGGCTTATCATCATCTGTCAGAACAACATCATCAACAAATGTAGGAACAACCTTCGAAGTGCCTGCCATAGTTGGGTCAGGATCAGCTATAGGACTTTCAATAATTCCTGTATCATAAAGCACGTCCATATGCTTTTTGCGAGGTTTGAGAACTACGAAAAACGGAGTTATTGAATAAAATCCTACATACGGAACAGCTACAAAAAGCATAAACCACAAGTTGGTTCTGTCTGTAAAAAAGAAAAATACAGCCAAAATTAGAAGTGAAATTATAACCGCAAATATAAACGGAATAAGTAATGTTTTCTTAATTAAAATGTTACTTTCTTTTTTACATTTGTTGCAGAAAAATTCACCTCTGTTTCTCATAAGAAATGCCTGCATAAATGTTACCTGCTTCGAACAATATGGACATTTTGTAAGCTTCATATATTACATCCTTTCAGTATAAAAGTCGTTTTTGCAAAGTTTTGGATGATAGCTGACAAATATAAATTTTCTGATTTTTGCCATCATCGCAAAGTATAAATGATTTTGGAAGTTCAAAAGATACCGTGAACGCTTCCTTATTTTTTTCGCATTTACTGAGATAATCGCGTGTGTGTTTAGATACAGTTGAAGTATCAAGATCGAATATTCCGACTATATCGTCGGTTTTAATAACAGTCTCATTTCCTAAATGTAAGTACATCAGCTGACCTCTCCGCTATTTATATAAAAAACTTTGCCATTTTTAAGTTGTTCCTTGTTTGATTCTTCGCAACAAGTAACAAACACCTGATAAGAATCAACTTTATTGAGTAAAAAATCCTGTCTTTTCGGGTCAAGTTCGGACAAAACATCATCGAGCAAAATAACGGGTTTCTCACCATTTTTATCATAGTACATCTGAGCCTGAGCAAGTTTTAAAGACAACACCGCTGAGCGTTGCTGACCTTGAGAACCGAAAGTTTTCGCAGATATACCATTTATTTTTATATCCATATCATCTCTGTGAGGTCCGATATTAGTATAACCTGTGTGATAATCTTCATTTCTTGATTTTTCATAGGCTGATTTCAGTTTTTCTATGATAAATTCGATAGGATCTTCTTCAGTCACGCCACAATTTGAAATATATTCAATATCAAGGATTTCTTTTGAACACGAAATGTCATCGTGAAATTTTTTTGCATATATTTTCAGGTCTTTTATATAATCCATTCTCTCTTTTAAAATAATCGCGCCTGTTATACTCAGAGAATCATCCCATATAGGAAGTGTATCTTTGAGCTCCTTATGCTTGAATATATCTTTCAAAAGAGCATTACGCTGATTAATAATCTGATTATATTTTGATAAAGCTGAGGCATATTTGATTTTTTGTTGAGAAATAGCACCATCTAAAAATTTACGTCTTAAAGAAGGACCTCTTTTGACTAAAGTCATATTTTCAGGAGAAAAAACAACACAAGAAAATCTTTCTGTCAGATATGAAGAACTATTTTTTTCAACGCCATTGATTTTAATTTTCTTTTTATTCTGAGAAAATACAATTTCTGCATTTTGGTCTCTGTCATATGAATAAAAATCCATATTAAGCTTAAAAAAGCTGTCATTAAAATTGATAAGTTCGTTTTCTTTCGCTCCTCTGAAGGAATGACCACCCGAAAAAAGCCAGATAGCTTCGAGTAAATTAGTCTTACCCTGAGCATTATCACCATAGATTACATTAACTTTTTCGCAGGGAATAATTTCATTATTTGAAAGATTACGAAAATTTTCAAATTTAAGCTTTTTTACAATCAATCTACAGCCACCTCAACGACTTTAACGAACATATTTTCAAATTGTGCTGTATCACCATCACGCATTTTTTTTCCGCGCATAGTACATACTTCGCCATTTACCAGAACTTCACCATTCTGAATAATAAATTTTGCTTGTCCACCTGTATCTACAACACCAGCAAATTTAAGCAAATTATCCAGACGAATGAATTCCTCATTTATTTCTATGTCTCTATTGATAGTAACATAATTAGTTTCTTTATCCATATTAACCCTCACTTGATAATCTCATTGGAACTACAAGGAAAATAAAACTGTCTGAGTTAACCGGTTTTACAATCATTGGTGCAAGCGGACCATTCAAAACAAGTTTTACTTCATCAGTATCGCTGTTTTTGAGTGCATCAAGTAAATATTTATTATTAAATCCAATTTCTACCTCTGAACCGATTGTTGATACAGGGAGAATATCATTTGCTTTACCAACAGCAGTAGAACATGAAAGTTTCATTTCATCAGCTGTGATTGAACATCTTACAGGTGACTGAATCTTTTCACTTGTAAGAAGTGACATTCTGTCAACTGCATTTGATAAAAGTCTTGTATTCATAACAAGCTCTGTCTGAGCTGTTTTTGGAACTGTTGTTTTATAATCAAGGAAGCTACCCTCAATAAGACGAGAAATAATAGAATAATTCTCAATTTTAAAGCTGATATGTCTTTGACCTACGATAATTTCAACTTCTTTTTTATCATCGTTGATAAGTTTCAAAATTTCGCTCTGAGTTTTACCAGGAACAACAAATCTTGTATTGTGGTCGCTGTCGATATTTTCCTGTCGGATAGCCATTCTATAACCATCAACTGAAACAATTCTGAGTACTTTATCTTCAATTTCAAAAAGTGAACCTGTATAGATAGGTTTTGCCATATTATCGGAAACCGCAAAAATAGTCTGTCTAATCATATTTTTGAGGATTTCAGCGTTAAGTGAGATATTTTCTGTCTGTTCAAACTGAGGAAGGTCAGGATATTCATTTGATGAAATACCAACAATCTGATAATCAGCCTGACCACTTGTGATATATGTGATGAGTCTTTCGTCAGTTTCAATACATACGATTTCTTCAGGAAGTTTTCTCACGATATCAGAGAAAAGTTTTGCTGATACAACAATTTCACCTTCTTCGTTAACTGTTGCATCCATAGTTGTTGTGATGCCAATTTCAAGGTCATAACCTGAGAGAACAAGCTTTGAATCATATGCTTTGATTAAAATACCCTCGAGTGCAGGGATAGAAGCTTTATTTGAAACTGCTCTCTGTACATTTGATACAGATGATGCAAGCTCACTGCGTAAGCAAGTAAATTTCATTTTAAAAATCCTTTCAAAATAATCTAATCAATTCTAATAATATATATTTAGAGTAGTTATAGTAGGGGGTGTTGAAATGTTAATTTCAAAAAAAGACAAGTATTCATCACAAAATTTCATTTTTAATTCTTAATAAAAATAATTAATAAATGTTGAAACTAAAATGAAAAGTACAAGTTATCAACATCATGTTAATTAATGTTGAGATAATGTTGATGAAAAAGTAGGAAAACTTGTAAAATTTTGAAACTATCTGTCACGGATATTTTTGATGATATCTTCAACGGTTTCCCTGAGGTTTGAGTCAGTCTTCATGTTCTTTTCAACCTGACTTACTGTATAAACGATAGTAGAGTAGTGTCTACCGCCGAATTCTTTACCGACAGCTTCCATAGAAAGGGATGTCAGCTCTCTTACGATGAAAATAGCAATCTGTCGAGGTTTATTAATATTAGCTCTTCTTGATTTCTGCGAACGGATATCATCAGCTTCAACGCCAAATGTTCGTGCAACTTCATCGATAATTTTTTCGACCGTCAGCTCAGGAGGAGCTTCATTATTAAGGATATCGGAGATTGCTTCTGTGACAGTTGTAATAGTAGCTGTTTCTCCTGTGAGATAAAATCTTGCTTTGAGTTTTTTTACAACACCTTCGAGCTGTCTGATATTTGATTTCAGTTTCTGAGCAATACACTCACACACATCATCTTCAAGATTAAGACCTAAAATTTCAGATTTTCTCTTGATAATTGCGATTCGTGTTTCAATATCAGGTGGCTGAATATCAGCGAGGAGTCCTGATTCAAAACGAGAACGCAGTCTGTCTTCAAGAGTTTTGATTTCTTTTGGTGGTCGGTCAGATGTGAGAACTATCTGTTTTTTAGCTTCAAAGAGAGAGTTGAAGGTATGGAAGAATTCTTCCTGAGTTCTCTCTTTACCGCCGATGAACTGTACGTCATCGACCAAAAGTACATCAGCTTGTCTATATTTTTGTCTGAATTCAGAAGTTGTTGCAAGTCTGATAGATTCAATAAGCTCGTTTGTAAAGTCATCACCTTTTATGTAAATGATATTTTTATCAGGATAATTGTTCTTTATATCATTTCCGATAGCATAAAGAAGGTGAGTTTTACCCAGACCTGAATTACCATATAAAAATAAAGGATTATAAGCTCCTGCAGGATTCTGAGCAACAGCCAGACACGCAGCGTGTGCAAATTTATTTGATTGACCGACGATGAAAGTATCAAAAGTAAATTCATATCCTGCGTCAGCTGATTGTTCATTAGAAAGAAATTTTTCCTGAGTTTTTGAAATTTCATCAGGAACTATAAAAACTGTCTGGAATGTTGTTCCGAAAACTGCAAGATATGCATCATCAAGCATAGGAATATAACAGCGCATCAAAGTCTGTCTATGAAAATCATTCGGAACTAAAAGTGTTATTTCGCCTTTTTCAAAATCTATATTTTTTGGCTCAATTCTGCTTATCCATGTTTTATAAGCAACATCAGTTATTTTTTTCTCATTCTGGAAGTAATCACATATTACTTGCCAAGCCTCATCAAAAGAACCCATTTATATCCTCCCGTTACTTTTGAATTTGGTTAAAACCTGATTAACCATAGTTATCCATTATCACATTTAACATTGTATCAAAAAATTGTTGAAAAATCAATAACAAACTACATTATAAAGTAAATATTTACTATATAATATAGCCCCCTGTGAAAGAAATTTTTTTAATCTGTAAATTGTGGTGAAAATATTAGAAAAATACTAGATATTGTGGGTTAAAAAATAAACTTTTCTCCACTATTTGTTATTACTATATAAATGCGAAAAATTTTTGTTGACTAAGTGGAAATTATGAGATATAATGCTAGATTGTAAGGTTATGTACCCGAAAGGAGGGTTTTAAATGCTGAGAACATTTCAGCCAAAAAAGCTTCACAGAAAGAAGGAGCACGGCTTTAGAAAGAGAATGTCTACAAAGAACGGCCGCAAGGTTCTTGCAAGAAGAAGAGCTAAGGGCAGAAAGCACTTGTCATACTAATACTAAGAAATAGGCCACTGTCGGCAGTGGTCTTTCTTTTTATCTATTACAGCAAAGCAGTTACAATCTCCTACTCCTACTAAGACTGCGTGCCTAATCTACTAAGGATGGTTTTCATGAGAGCTTTTCTCACAATAAAAGAAAACAGGCAGTTTCAGCGTGCTTACAAAAGAGGAAAATCCTTCGTGAGTCCGGTGCTTGTTTCTTATATTATCAAAAATAATACAAATAACCTTCAAATCGGAATAACCACCTCAAAAAAAATCGGCAAAGCTGTACAGCGAAATCGGTGCAGAAGAATCATACGTGCTGCATTTGGTATGTTACAACCAAATATAAAGCAAGGATATGATATTGTTTTTGTCGCAAGGGCGAAAACTCCTTATGTTAAGAGCACTGATATTTATGTCGCTATGAAAAATCATTTGCAACAGGCAAATGTATTAAATGAATAAGATGAAAAAATTTTTTATCTCGATTATCAAATTTTATCAGCGTTTTATTTCTCCACTCTTAGGTGAAAATAAATGTAAATTTCATCCTACTTGCTCACAATATGCTATTGAAGCTATCAGCACTCACGGTGCTTTCAAAGGTTTATTTATGAGTATATGGAGAATTCTCAGATGTAATCCGTTCTCAAAAGGCGGATTTGACCCTGTTCCAGAAAAACGTAAATGATAAGAGGTTTTAAGTTATGATGCAATTTTTTAACATTTTCGGAAGTTTATTCGGATATGTACTCTGGGCAGCCTATCACTTCATCAATAACTTTGGTATTGCTATCATCATTTTTACTTTGATATTCAAAGTTATTTTGTTCCCATCATCTGTAAAACAGCAGAAATCGATGGCAGCAAACTCAAAACTTCAGGCTAAACAGAGATTGTTACAGGAAAAGTACGGTAACGACAAACAGAAATACAATGAAGAGCTCCAGAAACTCTATGAAAAAGAAAATGTAAGTCCTTTTTCAGGTTGTCTTACTTCACTTTTACCTATGTTTGTTATGCTCGGTATTTATTATTCAGTTGTAAGACCTATTTCTAACGTGCTTCATATCGCTAGTGATAAAGTCGCTCAGCTTACTGACTACATCAACACATTACCGGGTATTTCTCTTAACACAAGTTCACTTTACTCAGAAATTGAGCTCATCAGAGTTTTTGATAAAATTTCTACTAACAGCACTGTTACAGAAATTTTGACAGGTGATGAAATAGAGAAAATCAATCTTCTCGCAGGCGGTTTTAACTTCTTCGGTCTTGATCTTCTTTCAACTCCGAAATTCGCAGGCGGTTGGATTCTGCTTATTCCTATTTTGTGTCTTGTAACATCAGTAGGTTCACAGATCTTCATGATGATGATGAAGGGTAACCCTATGAGCCAGCAGCAGGGATGTATGAAATATATGTTCATTGCGCTTCCTGTGCTTACTGCATGGATTGCATACACAGTACCTGCAGCGGTAGGTTTCTACTGGATTTGCTCAACTGTATTCGGCTTTATTCAGACACTTATTATGAATAAATTCTACTCACCTGATATTTTGAATGCTAAAGCTGAGGCAGCTCATATCGCTAGACTTGAGTTAGAAGAAAAAGCGCGTTAAGCGTATTTAAAAAGAAAATTATTTCCCATTAGATAAAGAAGGTGCAAATTTGAATAGAGAAGCTATTGCAACAGGCGCTACTGTTGAAGAAGCAAGAGAAAAAGCTTGTCAAATGCTCGGCGTCGAGACATACGATGACAATGTTGATTTTGAAATTATCGAAATGCAAGCTAAAAAGGTTTTAGGACTTTTTGGTGGTCGTCCTGCTAAAGTCAGAGTTTTTGTCAAGACAACTCCTGCACAGGCTGCTGCTGACTATCTCGATTCTATTATCAAAGCAATGGGTCTTACCGATATCACTATGGAAGTAGAAGAAAAAGAAAAGAACGTCATCAACATCGATATTTCCGGTGAAGATGTAGGTTCTGTTATCGGTAGACGTGGTGAGACACTTGACGCTTTGCAGTATCTCACTTGCTTGGTTGCTAATCATGTTGAGAACTCTTATTGCAGAGTTACAATCAACACAGGCGACTACAGAGAAAAAAGAGAAAAAACTCTCGAAATTTTGGGCAGAAAGCTCGCTATCAAAGCAGCTAAAACAGGCAGAAAGTCTTCGCTTGAGCCTATGAATCCATATGAGAGAAGAATCATCCACACAGCCGTTCAGAAAATTAACGGCGCTATTTCATGGAGTGAGGGTGAGAGCATCAACCGCCATGTTGTTATCGGCCCTGATCCAAAGTCAAAGGGTAACTTCAAGAGCAGACAGGGCGGCAGAAAACCATACAGAGGTTCTTCAAAACCAAAGACTTCTGTTAAAGCTCCTAACCCTGATCGCAAACCTCTCAACGAGGGCGGCGAGTTCGGTCTCTACGGCAGAATTGACAAATAATTTAAGGGGCGGATTATTCCGCCCTTTTTTATTTACTTATTTCAAATTTTATAGTAAATTTAAAATGCAAAACAGTGTACATATATGTGTATAGTCTTTTGTATTTTATAGTGAGAATAATATATAAACAGTTTGGTATATAAAAAGGATTGAAATTATGAGTGATAAAACAATAGCCGCAATAAGTACAGCTCAGGGTATTGGTGGTATAGGAGTAATCAGAATATCAGGTGAAGATGCTATTTCTGTTGCTGATAGAGTTTTCAAAGCTTTGAGTGATAATAAATTAGAAAATTCAAAGGGATATACTGCACATTTCGGATTTGTTCATAGTAATAACGAAAAAATTGATGAATCTATTGCTACTGTTTTCAGAGCGCCGCATAGCTATACTGGTGAAGATGTAGTCGAGCTTTCTTGTCACGGTGGTATTTATGTGACAAAAAAAGTACTTCGAGCTGTTCTTGATAATGGTGCTGTTTCTGCTGATGCAGGTGAATTCACAAAGCGTGCCTTTCTCAATGGCAAAATGGATCTCACTCAGGCTGAAGCTGTTATGGATATTATCGGAGCTAAATCGAATGCGGCTGCTAAATCTGCTCTTGCAACTCATGAAGGTGCTTTGAGTAAAAATATCAATCTAATTAAAGATGAACTTGTGAATCGTGCGGCTCATCTATGTGCCTGGGCAGATTATCCTGAGGAAGATATAGAAGAAATCGAGTTTGAAACTCTCAAAAATTCTTTGAAATCAAGCTCAGAAAAGTTATTTTCTCTACTTAAAAATTATGATAAAGGAAAGGCTGTAAGAGAAGGTATCGATACCGTTATTGTTGGTAAACCTAATGTTGGTAAATCAACTTTGATGAATCTTATCACGGGTTTTGATAAAAGTATCGTAACTCAGATTGCAGGCACAACTCGTGATATTGTTGAAGAAACTGCAGTTGTTAGAGATATAACTCTTCATCTTAGCGATACCGCAGGTATTCACGATACAGATAATATGATTGAGCAGATAGGTGTTGACAAAGCTAAGTCAAGAATTTCTACTGCTGAGCTTATTATTGCGGTTTTTGATTCATCAAAAGAGCTTGATGAAGATGACTTAAATTTACTTAGTGACTTAAAAAACAGCACTTGTATTGCTGTTATTAATAAAGAAGACTTAGAACAGAAACTTGATATTGATAAAATCAAGGAAATAACTGACTATATAGTTTATATGTCAGCAAGAGATGGTAAGGGAATAACTGAGTTTGAAGATACTATCGAAAAATTAGTAGGTACTACTGATTTTGACCCAAGTATTGCTTTACTTTCTAACGAAAGACAGAGAAGTCTTTGTAAAAAAGCGTTTGAAGCTTTGAATGAAGCTGTTGAAGCTCTCAATTTCGGTATGACATACGATGCTGTTACTGTTGCTCTTGAAGATGCTATTTCATACCTTTGTGAGCTTACAGGTGAACGTGTCACAGAAACTGTTGTAGATAATGTATTCCATCAGTTCTGTGTTGGTAAATAAATTATAATTTTTAATTATACCGTGAGGTTTTATTATGAGTACATATTTTGCAGGAAATTATGATGTAGCTGTTATTGGTGCAGGTCATGCCGGTATTGAAGCAGCCTTAGCCGCTGCACGACTCGGTTGCAAAACTGCTATTTTTACTATAAATATGGACGCTGTCGGCAACTGCCCATGTAACCCATCTATCGGTGGTACAGCTAAAGGTCACTTGGTGCGTGAGATTGATGCACTCGGTGGTGAAATGGGAAAGACTGCCGACGAGTGTTTTCTACAGATGCGTATGCTCAATTTAGGAAAAGGTCCTGCTGTACACTCTCTGCGTGCTCAGATTGACAGAAGAAAATATCAGGATGTTATGAAACATAAGCTTGAACTTACTGATAATCTTGATTTGCGTCAGGCTGAAATTACTGATATTGAGAAAAACGAAGACGGAACATGGACTCTTACAACTCGTATGTTAGCCCAATTTGTAGCAAAAACAGTAATTATTGCTACAGGTACATATTTAGGCGGAAAAATATTCATTGGAGAAGTTTCTTTTGAATCGGGTCCTGATGGTGTTTTCCCTGCTACTTTCCTTGGAAATAGTCTGAGAAAACTTGGTATTCCAACCAGAAGGTTCAAAACAGGTACTCCTGCCCGTGTTAAACGCAGTACTATAGACCTTGATTCACTTGAAGTTCAGGAAGGTGACAATCCGCCTGTACCATTTTCTTTTGAAACAGAATCTCTCGGTGACAATAAGGTTGTATGTCACATCAGCTGGACCAATGAGAATACAAAGAAGATTATTCTTGATAATATCCACCGTTCACCACTTTATGGTGGAAAAATCGAGGGTGTAGGACCTCGTTATTGTCCAAGCTTGGAAGATAAGATTGTCCGCTTTGAGCATAAAGAGAGACATCAGCTTTTTATTGAACCATGTGGACTTGATACTGAAGAAATGTATTTGCAGGGTATGTCCTCTTCCCTGCCTGAAGAAGTTCAGCTCCAGTTTTATCACACTATCCCAGGACTTGAAAATGCACTAATTATGCGTCCAGCTTATGCTATCGAATATGATTGTATTGATCCGACTTCAATGAACAGTACGTTAGAGTTCAGAGACTATCCTGGACTTTATGGCGCGGGACAGTTCAACGGTAGTTCGGGTTATGAGGAAGCCGCAGCTCAGGGACTTATCGCTGGTATAAATGCGGCACATAAAGTTTTAGGCAAAGAAGAATTCGTTCTTGATAGAGCTAGCTCATATATTGGTACACTTATTGATGACCTTATCACAAAAGGTGCGAATGAACCATACCGAATGATGACTTCCAGAAGCGAATATCGACTCATTCTCCGACAGGACAACGCAGACGAGCGACTCACACCTCTAGGTTTCAAGCTAGGTCTTATCTCACAGGAAAGATACGAGAAATTCTTAGCAAAGCAACAACTTATAAAAGATGAGTTAAATCGTGCGAAGAATACGGTTATCCCATTATCTGATGAACTCAATAACATACTTGTTTCACGTGAAACAACTGAGGTTGAACATTCAATTCGTTTAATTGAATTGCTCAAGCGCCCTCAGCTTGACTATAAGGCTTTGGAATCAGTTGATGTGAATAGACCTGAACTTCCAAGTTCAGTATTTGAGCAGGTTGAAATCGCTGTTAAGTACGAAGGTTATATCAAAAAACAGCTTGCACAGGTTGAGCAGATGCGTAAACTTGAAGAAAAACGCCTGCCAAAAGACGTTGACTATAAGACTCTCAATGGTCTCAGACTTGAAGCTCAGGAGAAGCTTAACAAAATCAGACCACACAATGTTGGTCAGGCATCACGAATCAGCGGTGTATCCCCTGCTGATATCAGCGTGCTCCTTATCTGGCTTGCTAAGTCGAGCCACGAAAGAACTACAGAGGTAAATGAGAATGTTTAAAGATATATTGATTGACCAAGCTGAAAAATCAGGTATAGAGCTTTCAAACGAACAAATTGAAAAATTCGAGCGTTACTATGAGCTTTTGATTGAATGGAATGAGAAAATGAACCTCACAGCGTTGACTGAGATGGAAGATGTTGCGCTCAAGCATTTTTGTGATAGCGTTCTGCTTCTCAAATATGCTGATATTAGAGAAGGAGCTTCACTTATTGACGTTGGTACAGGTGCGGGATTTCCATCTATTCCCGTGAAGATTATGCGACCTGATATAAATTTGTGTTTGCTCGATAGTTTGAATAAGCGACTTATCTTCCTCAATGAGGTTGTATCACAATTAAATCTAGAGAATGTTCAGATTATTCATTCACGCGCTGAAGACGGAGCAAAAAAAGCAGAACTGCGAGAAAATTTCGACTATGCTACTTCCCGAGCTGTAGCACAGCTCAACGTACTTTCTGAATATTGCTTACCTTATGTTAAGGTGGGCGGTGCTTTTCTTGCGATGAAAGGTAAATACAGCGAAGAAGAAATCAGCAATGCTAAAAACGCCATCAAACTCCTTGGCGGTAAGACTTCAAAAGTCAGTACTTATAATCTCATTGATTCATCAGAACGCACTATCATTAATATCAGCAAGATTTCAAAAACAGATTCACGCTATCCGCGTAATTCTGGTAAGATTAAATCTAAGCCTTTGTAATTGAATATTTTGGTATTAAACAGTACATTCGACAGAGTGTGCTGTTTTTTTACGCAACATAACAAAACAAAATTATATTCGAAGACAACTTTCTACAAGAAAAGCACGCTGAAAGTGGTATTATCTTCTTGCGGGGACAACCTGTGAGGTGATGACTATGAGCTTTCTGAGTAGAGACGATAACAAAGTTTTACTGATACCTACAATATCAATCAGACCAAATAAAACACAACCGCGAAAGATTTTCGAACATGATGAACTTAAATCTCTGTCGCAATCTATAGTGATAAACGGAATCCTCCAACCTCTTTGTGTGAGAAGAATAAATTCTACAGAATTTGAACTGATTGCAGGCGAACGCAGACTCAGGGCAGCTATTATGGCTGGCATCACAAAAGTTCCGTGTGTTATTGTTAAGTGTACTGACAGAGAGTCAGCGGTATATGCTCTGATTGAGAATATCCAGCGTAAAGACCTCGGTATGTTTGAACAAGCTCGTGGTATTGCTAGGTTAATCCGAAAATATGGTTTGACTCAGGAACAAGCAGCAACACAGCTCGGCAAAAAACAATCAACGATAGCAAACAAGCTCAGACTCCTGCGTTTAACTTTTGAAGAGCAAGAATGGATATCAAGCGCTTCTCTTTCTGAACGACACGCACGAGCTCTACTGAGAATTGATGATGAATTACTCCGGCGTGAGGTACTCAGCCGTGTTATCAGCGAAAGTATGAATGTTAACCAGACTGAAGCTTTTGTCACAGATGTTTTGATGCGAAACAGCGTCAATATCCTCAAAGAAGAAAAGAAACCACAGAAAAAAGTTGTTGTCAAAGATGTAAGAATCTTTGTGAATACTATAAATAAGGCGGTTGATACTATGCGTTTGTCTGGTATCAACGCAACAAGCTCCAAAAGCGAAACTGACGAGTACATAGAATACACCGTCAAAATTCCAAAAGCAGCCGAAAAGGCTTCCTAAGCTTTCCCCATAGATGCGAAAGCATCTATCCACTCATACCCATTTCCTTATCTGAACCCCTTGCCAAAGGTCACACGGAGAAATCTGTGTGGCCTTTTGGCGTTATTTGAGTTTGAGATATTAACAAAACTATTGAGTTTCTTGTTTCACGTGAAACATAATAAATCTTAATAATTCATAGAAACTGATGCAGACTTCTACATTTTTAAATAAATTCTCTCAAAACACTTTAATTTCACTTCAATATGTGCTAAAATTACATCTATAATGTGCAACTTCGCACAAATTCTTAAAAAAGGTGATTTTGTGGCAAAGGTTATCGCTGTTGCTAACCAAAAAGGCGGTGTCGGAAAGACAACCTCTGCGGTTAATATTGCCGCCGCACTTGGTTTCAACAAGAAAAAAACACTTTTAATCGACATTGACCCACAGGGAAATGCAACCAGCGGTGTCGGAATTGACAAGCGTTCATGTAAATTTACTACATATGATTTGCTTGTGACAGGAGCTAAGGCTCAGGAAGTCATAGTTGCAACTCAGTTTGAGAATCTCTTTATTATGCCGTCCGGTATTGATTTGGCGGCGGCTGAGCTTGAAATCGCTGATATGGAGAATCGAACATATCGTATGAAACAAGCTATAGTCTCAATCAAATCTGAATTTGACTACATAATTATCGACTGTCCTCCGTCACTCGGACTTATCACAACTAACGCACTGACAGCGGCAGACACAATTTTAGTACCTATCCAGTGCGAATATTACGCACTTGAGGGTCTTTCTCAGCTGATGAACACAGTAAGAAGAGTGAAACGCCAGACTAACCCTCACATTGATATCGAGGGCGTACTGCTCACTATGTATGACGGCAGACTCAACCTCACTCAGCAGGTTGTCACCGAGGTCAAGCGTTTCTTCCCAAAAAAGGTATTTTCAACCGTTATTCCACGAGGTGTCAGACTTTCTGAAGCTCCGAGTTTTGGTATGCCGGTTATTTACTTTGATAAATCCTGCAAGGGTGCGCACGCGTACCTTGACCTTGTAGAAGAAATTCTGAAAAAGGAGCGACAGTATGGCTAAGAAAATGGGAGGTCTTGGAAAAGGCCTGAGTGCTATTTTTATCGAAAATGATGCTGAAAACAGCAACGAAGCGGTTACCTTAAGAATTTCAGACATTGAGCCTAACCGTGACCAGCCTCGAAAAGAGTTCGAAGAAACAGCACTCGCAGAGCTTTCTCAGAGCATTATGCAACACGGAGTTTTGCAACCGATTCTTGTTCGACCTCTTATTGAGGGAGGATATCAGATTGTCGCTGGTGAGCGTAGATATCGCGCATCACGTATGGCAGGTCTCACCGAAATTCCGGCTGTAATAAGGGAGCTTTCTGATAACGAGACAATGGAGCTTGCACTGATAGAAAACTTACAGCGAGAGGACTTGTCACCGATTGAAGAAGCTAAGGGCTACAAAACGTTGATTGATACCTACTCAATGAGTCAGGAACAGGTTGCTCAGACAGTTGGAAAATCTCGTCCTGCTGTTGCAAACACAATGAGACTTCTTTTGCTTCCTGATGATGTTATCGAACTTGTTGAAGTAGGCGATATTACATCAGGCCACGCTAGAGCGTTGCTGTCCCTTGAGGACAAAGCTTTGATGAGCAATGTTGCACAGGAAATCAGCAAGAAGAATCTCTCAGTTCGAGAAACTGAGAAGCTTGTAAAAAGTCTTTTGAAAAAGCCTGTTACAAAAACAAGGGAACCAAAGTCAAAGCCGTCGTATTTCAGCGAAGTTGAGCTTGCACTTTCGGAGTATCTGGGCAACAAAGTTGTTGTCACTCCGTCCAAAGACGGCAAGGGCGGTACACTGGCTATTGATTTTTATTCTTTAGAAGAACTAAAAGACCTTGCAAATAAATTAGAAGATAATAAATAAGGAGTATTACCATGATCGATATTAAATTTTTAAGAGAAAACCCAGATGTAGTTAAGGAAAATATTAAAAAGAAGTTCCAGGATTCAAAGCTTGCTTTGGTTGACGAAGTTATCGAGCTTGATGCTGAGTCAAGAAAAATCAAAGGTATGGCTGATGACTTAAGAGCTCAGAGAAACAAGTACTCAAAAGAAATCGGTAAGCTTTTCGGTCAGGGCAAGAAAGAAGAAGCTGAAGAGATGAAAAAGCTCGTTACTGAAAAGGGCGAGGAGCTTGCTAATCTTGAAGCTAAAGAAGCTGAGCTTTCAAAGAAAGTAACTGAGATTATGATGGTTATTCCTAACATCATTGACGAATCAGTTCCAATCGGTAAGGACGACTCAGAGAACGTTGAAGTTCAGCGTTATGGCGAGCCACTCACTCCTGATTTCGAGATTCCATATCACACAGAGATTATGGAAAAGCTCAAAGGTATTGACCTCGATTCAGCTAGAAAAGTAGCTGGTAACGGTTTCTACTATCTCATGGGTGATATCGCAAGACTTCATTCAGCAGTTATCTCTTATGCAAGAGACTTTATGATTGACCGTGGTTTCACATACTGCGTTCCACCATTTATGATTCGTTCAAATGTTGTAACTGGCGTTATGAGCTTTGCAGAGATGGAAGCTATGATGTACAAAATCGAGGGCGAGGACCTCTATCTCATCGGTACATCTGAGCACTCAATGATCGGTAAGTTCATCGACACAATCAACAAGGAAAGCGAGCTTCCATATACTCTCACAAGCTACTCACCTTGCTTTAGAAAAGAAAAGGGTGCTCACGGTATTGAGGAACGCGGTGTTTATCGTATCCATCAGTTCGAGAAGCAGGAAATGATCGTTGTTTGTAAGCCTGAGGATTCAGCTATGTGGTTTGACAAGCTCTGGCAGAACACAGTTGACTTGTTCAGAACACTCGATATCCCTGTTCGTACACTTGAGTGCTGTTCAGGCGACCTCGCTGACCTCAAGGTTAAGTCAATCGACGTTGAAGCTTGGTCACCACGTCAGCAGAAGTATTTTGAGGTTGGTTCATGTTCAAACCTCTCAGACGCTCAGGCTAGAAGACTCAAAATCAGAGTTCACGGCGAGGACGGTTCAAAGTACTTCGCTCACACTCTCAACAATACTGTTGTTGCTCCTCCAAGAATGCTCATTGCATTCCTCGAGAATAACCTCAACGAGGATGGTTCAATCAACATTCCTGAGGCACTCAGACCATATATGGGTGGTAAAGACAAGATTACTCCATAATCTTTGACAACAATATGAAAAATAGTTTGTTTTCAGATATAGCAATAGGCATACTTGGTGCTTTGGCTTCGTTTGCGGTGCTTGTTGTCAGTACTAACGTAGCTCACGATAATATTTTTGGTTTGCTGTTTTTACCGTTGCATATTGTAATAACATTGTGCGTGGTGTTTCTAAAGAAACCGAAAACGTGGGAACTTATACTGCGAATAATATTATTTATAGCTGTTTATGTTTTGCTACATAAAAGCAACCTGAATGAAATTATTTTCAATATCGTTAATAATCATTCAGCGGCTTTCCTTGGAGTACCTGCGACAATATTTTTTGATAGCGTTGCAATCGGTATAACATTTATTATTGCATCATTAGTGCGTTTTGCTAATTATGCAGGCGAAAAAGCTATGAAACAAATGAAAATCGAAGAATGAAAAGACCGCCTGTTCGTTTGAACAGGCGGTCGTTTTTTATCCTTCTACTTTCTCAAATACAATTTCATCGAGGGTGAGCTGTGAGTTTTTGAGTGAATATTTCATTTCGCGTGTATTTTCTTTTGTTTCGCTTGCCATTGAATAAAGGGTAACTACACCTTTGTCGCAAGTGAACTTGCAATCAACAGTTGCGTAGTTATACAGGTCAGTCACCGTCGCTGTACCATCCTGATTAAATTTGTAGCATTCATAACTGTCTTCGCTTTGCCAGTTACCAACGATATCCTTATCAACAGTAAGATTATCAGGAGCTTTTATGGTTATTTTAGGCATTTCAGCTTTTTCAAAAGTGTAGCTTGAAGTATCGCTCTTGAGTATCATATCATTTTTGCTGAAGCTGGCTTCGTACTCATTGTATAAGAAGTTAGGAATATCAATATCGTATGTATCGTCTTCTTCATAGTAGTCATAATAGCCATAAACGGTACAGGTACCCCATTTGGCGAAGGCGTCGCCTTTTTCGTCGAAGATGAAATAACACTCGTCGCTTATATCTTCACAAATCCAAGTGCCGATGATTTTTGAGCTGTCACCATTGAGGGTGCTATCTGATTCAATCGTCTCTGAAGTTTCAGCTTGGGTTTCAGAGTTTTCAGTATTGCTATTCCCTTTTGTACAAGAGCACAAAAGAACGGCTAATAAAAGACATAAAACAATAGGTTTAAATATTTTCATAACATACCTCTGTGTATTAATTTTCCTATAAATTTTGTTTACAAAAGTAATTTTAAGTATACTTGTGCCAAAAGTCAACAAAATTTTAAAAAAGCGTGATTTTGCCTTGCAAAGGGAAGAAACCTTTGATATAATAATCCTTAAAATAAAATGGGAGTGGTATCAATGATAAATCGTACATTCGAAGAAAAATTTGTAAAAGAAGCTCTTACATTTGATGATGTATTGCTTATCCCTGGCGAAAGTAACGTTGAGCCAAAACATGTTAACGTTGAGACATATCTCACTAAGAAAATCAAACTTAATACACCGCTTATGACAGCTGCGATGGATACTGTTACTGAGTCTAACATGGCTATCGCTATCGCTCGTGAAGGCGGCATCGGTATTATCCACAAGAATATGTCTATCGAACAGCAGGCTGATATGGTTGACCGTGTAAAGCGTAGTGAAAACGGCGTTATCACAAACCCATTCTACCTCGCTCCAAATAACACAATCCGCGAGGCTGATGACCTTATGCGCAAGTATAAGATTTCAGGTGTTCCAATCTGTGAGGGCACAAAGCTCGTTGGCATTATCACAAACCGTGACTTAAAGTTTATGGATGACCTTGATTTCGATCAGGAAATCAGCGGTGTTATGACTAAGGAGAACCTCGTTACTGCACCTGTTGGCACAGACCTCGAGCAGGCTCAGAAGATTCTCAGAAAACACAAAATCGAAAAGCTCCCTATCGTAGATGCAAACGGTAACTTAAAGGGACTTATCACTATCAAGGATATTGAGAAAACTGTTCAGTATCCAAATTCAGCAAGAGACGAAAAGGGCAGACTCCTGTGTGGTGCTGCTATCGGTGCTACACCTGATGTTCTCGAGCGTGTTCAGGCTCTCGTTGATGCTCAGGTCGACGTACTCGTACTCGACTCAGCTCATGGCCACAACTCAAACGTTGTTAACTCTGTTGCTAAGGTTAAGAAAGCTTTCCCTGATGTTCAGCTCATCGCTGGTAACATCGCAACTGCTGAGGGCGCAAGAGCACTTATCGAGGCAGGTGCTGACTGTGTTAAGGTTGGTATCGGTCCTGGTTCTATCTGTACAACTCGTGTTGTAGCAGGTATCGGTGTTCCACAGATTACAGCTATTTTCGATGCTGCTAAGGCTGCTGCTGAATATGGCGTTCCTGTTATCGCTGACGGTGGTATCAAGTACTCAGGCGATATCGTTAAGGCTCTCGCTGCAGGTGCATCAGTATGTATGGTAGGTTCACTTGTTGCAGGTTGTAAAGAGTCACCTGGTGACACAGAAATCTATCAGGGCAGACAGTTCAAGGTTTACCGTGGTATGGGTTCACTCGGCGCTATGAACAAGGGCAGCTCAGACAGATACTTCCAGGCTAAAAACCAGAAGTACGTTCCTGAGGGCGTTGAGGGTCGTGTTCCATTCAAGGGTCCTCTTTCTGATACAGTTTACCAGATGATCGGTGGTCTCAAGTCAGGTATGGGTTACACAGGCTGCGCTACTATCGACGAGCTCCACAACAAGGCTCAGTTCGTTAAGATTACAGGCGCTGGTCTCAGAGAAAGCCATCCACACGATATCCAGATTACAAAAGAAGCTCCTAACTATTCAACAAACGGCTAATTTTCATAAAAACAAACGGCACCTTGAAAAAGGTGCCGTTTTCATTTTATCTAGAACTTAATCCCAAAATGTAGTCTACTGATACGTTGTAAAACTTTGAGAGCAAAATCAGTTTTTCTCCGCTGATATCGGATTTACCGCTTTCGATTTTGCTGTACTGTTGCTGAGTGGTTTTGATAACTTTGGCAACCTGAGCTTGGCTCAAATCTCTATCTTCCCTGAGGTCTTTGATACGATACATAGCTACATCTCCTAATGGTGTTAGGTAAATTATACTTTACAACTAAAAGATGTATTGACTTTTACACCTATTAGGTGTAAATTAGTGTTGTACTTATTAATATAACACAAGGAGATGGACATTATTATAGATTGCACAGATAAAGAGTTGCGGTATTTACTAAATAATATTGAGTTAATACGCAAAGAAAAATTACTTTCAAAAAAATCTATGGCTAAAATATTGGGGGTTAGCGTTAAAACTATAAATAAAATTGAACAGGGAGTATTTCCACCAAGACTTTCTGTTAGTGTGATATTTAAACTCCATAAGAATTTTGGTGTGTTACCATATGAATTGTTTTTGGAGCGTAGATAAAAAGAGTTAGGGGATGTTATATTTCAGTTCATTATACACATTTGGATTACATTAGATTCGAATATCACCGCACAAATTAAAATAACCCTTGACTGTGTTTTTCTTACATCAGTCAAGGGTTATTTTAGGTCACTCTTGATATCTAGCTTCATATTATCCTCTCTTTCTTTGTATCGTCGCTTTTGACTTACTTTTTACTACTTGGTGTTTTTTAGCCGTCGCATCATTCTCATTATTGAGAACACCTTTTATAAATTCGGTCTTAAGCTTTGTTTTGACTTTTTACCTTTTAAAATTCAGATGTTATATTATTATAAAAAAGGAGTAAATGTTTATTGATAGGAGTTTATTTAAAAAAAGTAAAGTTTTATTTGCATAGTTTGTTACTTATAAAGCATTTTATGTAGTCATCTGAATTTTGAAATTGGTGTGAAGTCTGTTTTTTTAGTACATTGGTTTCACTCTCCTCTTTTCATCTATAATATAGCATAGAATTTACCACTTTGCAATATGTAATTTTGTACAAAGTGTACAATAAATACTAGTGCAAAACGCAGAAATTGTTTTGATTAACAATGAGTTTGTTCAAAATCGTTGACATTGAAAAAACATTTGTGCTACAATTATAGTGTTGGGCGGTCTATGATCGCCCACTAATTACTGCCACCGGGTAGAGAAATGCAGATAAGCATTCGTTGAGTATCGTTAGGTCTTTGAAGATACTTTGCGGATGCTTCTTTTTTTGGAGTTGATATTGTGAAGTTTGTAAATCCGTTTGCAAAATTAAATAAGTTTGAATGGATATTGTGGGGAGTATCAGTTGTCACAGTGATTGCGTCATCGTTATTCTCGGGAGCAGGCTCGTTGCTTGAGATGATAGCTTCGCTGATTGGGGTTACTGCGCTGATATTTGTTGCGAAGGGACTTGTTATTGGTCAGGCTATGACCGTTTTGTTCTCTGTTTTTTATGGCTTGGTATCTCTCAAGTTCCACTATTGGGGAGAGATGATAACATATCTGTTTATGTCGGCGCCTATCGCTTTTTTGGCTACAATAGAGTGGATAAAACACCCGTACAAGGAAACCGAAGTTGTTGAAGTCAGCCGAGTTACAAAAAAGCAGGTATGGACTATGTGTGTGATTGGTAGTATCACAACTATTGTTTTTTACTTTATACTCAAGGTGTTAGACACGCCGAATCTGTTTTTCTCAACATTGTCTATAACGACAAGCTTTATGGCAGCATATCTGACATATCTGCGCTCACCGTACTATGGTATCGGCTATGGGCTCAACGATGTTGTGCTGATAATTCTGTGGGTGCTTGCTAGTATCAAAGACATCTCATATTTACCGATGGTTGCGTGTTTTGTGATGTTTTTGCTCAATGATATCTATGGATTTTTAAATTGGAAAAGAATCAGCAAAAGTCAGAAAAGAAAGCGACATATTCATAGTCAGACGTAATATTACTAATCAGGGTTGCCACACGGCAATCCTTTTTTATTTTAAAAAGCTTGACAAAAATATAATGAGTGCTATAATATGCAATATATTGCTCAATAGGAGTGAGAAAATGGATTCACTTGAAGCTTTGGACAGAGTCGGCGGAAAATATGCCTTGTTCGGTTTGTTTTTTGCGTTTCAAAACCGTCTCCAAACAGCAGGAGATGCTTTCTACGAAGAAATAACAACCAAGCAGTTTTTCCTTATGGCGTGTATGAGTTTGTTTGAAAAAGAGCCACCGACTGCAAATGACCTTGCTAAAGTTATGGGTTGCTCAAGACAAAACGTCAAAGAAATTCTGACAAGTCTGGAGAAAAAAGGTCTTGTGTCCTTGTTGCCGTGTGAAAATGACAAGCGTAAAAGAATAGTAGTTCCGACACAAAAGGCTATGCTTATCGGTGATAAGTACAGGGAAAAAGAAGTTGAGTTTCTTGAGAAGCTCTATGACGGCGTGACCGACGAAGAAGTACTGAGCACATATAAATTTTTATTGAAACTCGAAGATAATCTGAAACAAATAAATGAGGAGAACAGAAAATGAAAACAATAGTAATATATAACTCACAGACCGGATTCACAAAGAAGTATGCTCAGTGGATTGCACAGGAAACGAAAGGCGACTGTGTAGAGCTTAGCAAAGCGAAGAAAATGACTCTCGATAGCTACGATGCTATTGTGTATGGCGGTTGGGCGATTGCAGGGTCAATCAGCAAGCTAAAGTGGTTCAAAAAGAACATCCATAAGTGGAGCGATAAAAAGCTTGCAGTATTCTGTGTTGGCGCAAGTCCGATTGAGAATCCTGACATAGAAATCGCATTGCCGAAAAATTTTACAGACGAAGAGCTGAAAGTTTTGAAATGGTTCTATTGTACTGGTGGTCTGAATTATGATAAAATGTCAGTAACATCAAGAACTTTGATGAAGATGTTTGTGAAGTCACTCGATTCAAAGAAAGACAAAACAGAAGAGGAAATCAACCAAATCAGAATTATGTCATCATCGTATGACTACTCAGATGTGAAATACATCAAACCGATCATCGAGTATCTCAATAGTTAAGTTGAAGAAATGAGAATAAATCAAATGTCAAAACTGAGTTTAGCAGGAAAAATAGGCTTAGCTATTGAAATGATAGCAGGTTTAGTTATGGTTGCATTGGTATTATTCAACCAGACTATTCCTGACGCTGTGGTCTGGATTTATTGCGTCGGAGTTGCAGTAATCGGTGTTGCTGTATATCTTATTCAATCATTATTTTAGTATGTAAAGTCACTCGTTATAGGGTGACTTTTTTGTTTTATGAGCGACAAAAAGGAGACCTCCGTCCTCAATAATAATATTTTCAATATCTTCAGGATTTTCGATCTCGATACCAAAATTAGAGTAAGAGTAAGTTTCTCTATCCTCTCCCTCAAAACTGGATGGTTCCTCGATAGGATTGGAAGTTCATATTTGACTTCGCCGTTTATACTGTGATTAGTAGTCTTGTAAAAGGCCTTTCATAATACTAACAACTCACACCGCCATAATATCACAAAATTTTGAAAAATTTTTTAAATAGTCATTTATGCTACGAAAATTAACATCGGGTGTTAAGATTAGTTGATTGAAAGTAGCTTTTTACAGTGATATAATCAGTACGAAAGGAATGAAAAATATGAATAATATGATTTCAAAGAACTTGAAATATTTGAGAGATAAAAATGAAATGACTCAGGAGCAGTTCTCAGAAAAGCTCGGTGTGTCACGCCAGACAATCGCAAAATGGGAGAATGGTGAATCTCTCCCTGATATTGAAAAATGTCTGGAAATAGCTTTACTTTTCGACGTATCGCTTGATGTATTTGCAACCTGTGCTCTTGACGAGAATGACGAACAGGAAATCAGCTCAGTTGAGAATAAATATGTTTTTGGTATTGTAAAAGTTGGTGAACGAGGTCAGGTTGTTATTCCAAAGCACGCCAGAGAGATTTATAAAATCAAATCTGGTGACAGACTGCTTGCAGTTGGAGATGAAAAGGGTATGGCTCTTGCAAACCTGAAAGGTCTCTCTAAGTTTCATTTTGGAGGTTAAGAAACTATGCTTGCTATAAAAACAGAAAATCTGACTAAAAAGTATAAAGATAAAACTGTTGTAAATAGTCTTAATCTGAGTGTTGAAGAAGGCGAGATGTACGCACTTCTGGGAGTCAATGGTGCAGGTAAGTCAACTACTATAAAAATGCTATCCTGTCTGATTCAGCCGACTTTCGGTGATGCTGAGATTTTATCTAACAGCATTGTCACTGACAGCACAAAAGTCAAGCAGATTATCAGCGTATCACCTCAGGAAACCTCCGTTGCCCCGAATCTCACAGTGAAAGAAAACCTCGAGTTTATTGCGGGGATTTTCGGTTTTAATAAAGCTGAAAGCAAGAAAAAAACTCAGCAGATTATCGCTGACTTTGATATGAAAGATATCGAAAACAGCAGGGCGAAAACTCTCTCAGGAGGATGGCAGAGAAGACTCAGTATTGCTATGGCACTCATAAGTGAGCCAAAAGTTATCTTCCTTGACGAGCCGACTTTGGGTCTTGATGTGCTGGCACGCCGTGATTTATGGAAGCAGATTGAAAAGCTCAAGGGTAAGATTACTATTATTCTGACAACTCACTACCTGGAAGAGGCTGAGGCGTTGTCAGACCGTATAGGTATTATGGCAAACGGTGTCCTCAAAGCTCAAGGCACAGCTGATGATCTCAAAGCTTTGGCTAAGACCGATAATTTTGAAGAAGCGTTTGTAAGAATCGCAGGAGATGAAGTGTAAAATGAGAACATTAGTATTTGCTTCACGAAACACCAAGGAAATCACTCGTGATATTTTCACTTTGATTTTTGGCATATTATTTCCTCTCGTACTTTTAGTTTTACTCTCAGCTATTAACTCGAGTATACCTGAGGGTGCAGGAATGAAGCTTTTTGAAATTGCAAACTTAGTTCCGGGTATATCTGTGTTCGGTCTGAGTTTTATCGCACTTTTCACAGCGACACTTGTTTCAAAGGATAGATGCACAAGTTTTATTCTGAGACTTTTCACTTCTCCTCTGAAATCAGGTCAGTACATAGTCGGCTACACCTTGCCACTCATACCAATGTCAATTGTGCAGATAACTGTGTGTTATTTAGCTTCTTTTGCTTTTGGACTTGAGTGGTCAGCAAACATACTGTTGGCAATAGCGGTTAATATTCCAACCGCTGTTTTATTCATAGCAACTGGTTTGCTATGCGGAACAATTTTCAATGACAAAGCTGTTGGTGGTGTGTGCGGTGCACTTTTGACTAACCTGTCCGCATGGCTTTCGGGTACTTGGTTTGACCTTGAATTGGTTGGCGGTACTTTCGAAAAAATTGCCGATATGCTACCGTTTGTTCACGCAGTTAACGCAGGAAGATATGCACTTTCAGGCGAGTACAGCGAAATTATGCCGGAACTTTTGTGGGTGATGGCTTACGCATTGATTATTACAGCTATCGCGGTGGTGTTATTCGGCTACAAAATGAAACAGGATAAATAAAAATAAAAGCAACACAGTATTCGTACTGCGTTGCTTTTTTATGAAGGCAACTTTTCTTAGTGAATAATAAAAGAACAGATACTAACTGACATTTGTTCTATACGAAAAAGTGCAAAGAAAAGCATATATGTGGTAGAGAGTTTGCTTTAGATCAATTTTCGCGGTTGATGTGGTGCTGTATGTTTGGGGATATCTTATTCAGGATTTCTCTTGAACAATCAGGTTTTAGAGGTACATTGGATATTTCGTCTAAATCAAACCACCTGTATACCGCGTCTTTATTATCAGCAATTTCTCGCTCACCTTCAAAGAACTCCAATGCATTGTTATCGTCTCTGAGTTGATAGAAGAAAATATATTGATGCCACGAATAGCCGCGTAAATCAAAGAAGTTTTCTATAAGTGCAATCATCTTATCGATTTGTAACAGAACACCGACCTCTTCTTCATATTCGCGTAGGATTGCTAAATCGGTTGATTCACCGAATGTTACTTTGCCTCCAACAAACGTCCAATAATGATCACTCTTCAATTTCGACAAGAATATCTTATTATCCTTTATACAAATACCGTTTACACGGCAATTAAACTTTTTGTGTTCGTCTTGAAATTGAATATCTCTCATCTTTGTTTCCTCCGCCAAATCTGGATTCTGGTGACCAATAGCTCAGAAAATCTTGTGGTTCTCAATAGAAAAAACACCTCTCAAGTCTTAGTTGACTTAAGAGGTGTTTTTTGGTGCCGGTGACCGGACTTGAACCGGTACGATTGCAATAATCGAGGGATTTTAAGTCCCTTGTGTCTGCCTATTCCACCACACCGGCGGTTAAAAGTTAGCGACCCCTGCTATTGCAGGGGTCGTAGTGGTGACCCGGACGGGAATCGAACCCGTGTTACCGCCGTGAAAGGGCGGTGTCTTAACCGCTTGACCACCGGGCCATTGGTAGCGGAAATAGGACTTGAACCTACGACACTTCGGGTATGAACCGAATGCTCTAGCCAACTGAGCTATTCCGCCATAAAGCTAACTTTATAATCAGCAAGGGTAATTATATTATAACTTTTTCACTTTGTCAAGTTTTTTTGATAATACTTTTTCCGAAATATTTAAAAATATTCAAATATTCTGCCAATTTTCTTATCAGGGTATGGTTTTTAAGGTATTTTAATGAGAAATTTGTAAAAATGAGTCCTATAATTATTATAAAAGTAGAATGTTTTTAATTAGTATTTTCAAAAATTACAGACAATGGTAAAATGAAAAAAATTATGATTTGAGGATAGGTGGAATATATGAAATGCCCTAACTGTGGCGGAACGCTGAATGTAAATTTGAGAAAGTGCGAGTTTTGTGGAACAACTTTCACAGAAAATGAGCTCGGACTTGTGAAACCTGAAAACAAACCAATAGAAAACAAGGTTGAAGCGGAAGTTGAACGCGAAAAAACTATGACTGAAAAAATGCAGGAAAAACTCCAAAAGGAGAGAGCCAACCGCAAGCAAGATACATCATGCAACGATTTGCGTGAAGCTATGAATGGTGCCGCGGCTATAGGACTTCTGGGGCTTTTCTCAGGAATACGAGGATTTTTCTACAACCTTCGAAGAACTGTTTGCTTTATACTTCTTGTTTGTCTTGAAATTGCATTTTCATTCTTGATGGTGAGTGGCAAGGTGACTGAGCTTCTTCATGGCGAGCTCGAGGGTTTTGTTGCGGTGAACCTCATTATTATCGCTAACGCTTTGCTTGCAGGAATCATCTGCAGAATCGGAAGAATCAGAGCAGGTACAACCGTGACAGCGGTTATGAATTTCCTTGCTGTTGTGTGGGTGTTTATTTATCCGATGATTGAGACTAATTTTGCTTCCCTGACAGCACAGGATGTAGCTATTCTGGCTGTAGTTGAAATGGCAGTAATGGCACTTTCGGTAGTGCTTTCACATCTTGTATATCGTAGATATTAAAAAATGAAGCCGTCGTAAGCGTATGCCTACGACGGCTGTTATGTTATTTGCTTTTAGGATATCTTTCTTTTTGATCAGTTTCGCCAAGAAGATAATCAATGCTTGTGTTATAAAAGCGAGCAAGCTTGATGAGTACAGAAGTGGGAATATCATTTTCTCCTGTTTCGTATTTTGAGTATCCTGTTTGGGACATACCAAGCTTTTGAGCAACTTTTGTTTGGTTAAGATCGCTATCTTCTCTTAAGTCGCGAATTCTTTTGTACATCGCGTTAACCTCCGACTAAACCAGTTTATCCAATTTTAGTTTAATCTAATTAAGGTTATTGAAATTTAATCTGTTTCAGGTTAAAATATAGTAAAAGGAGGAGTGAATATGACTAAGAGAGTAGTTATAGCGGGTTGTCGTAATTATTCAGACTATGATGAAGCTAAACAATATATAGAGTTATGTTTGACCGATTTAAAGAAAAACTATGATATTGTTATAGTTTCGGGTGGCTATAAAGGTGCTGACCAACTAGGAGAGAGATACGCTAAAGAGAATAATTTAAAAATTGAGTTGCATAAAGCACGCTGGGATTTATATGGAAAGTTTGCAGGTCCTAAACGAAATAGAGAAATGGCTGAGGTGAGTGATTATATTATTTGCTTTTGGAATGGAAGAAGTAAGGGAACCAAATCTATGATAGATATATCAAAGAAGTTAGGGAAAACATTGAGTGTAAAAATAATAAAAGACGACCTGTAAAACAAGTCGTCTTTAACGATTTTCGTTATCTTCGCTCGTGCTTGATTTGTTGAGGGCTGTGGACCTCGGCGCTTTTACAGCATAGCTGCGCCGATGATACCAGCGTCGTTACCGAGTGTTGCAGCACAGATGTATGTCTGCTTTTCGTTGTGCTTTGTGATTCTCTCAGCTTCAACAATAGCTCTAACCGGATTGAGGAGATTATCGCCCTGCTTGCTGACACCACCACCGATGCAAAGAACATCAGGCTGGAAGATGTTGATAACGTTTGTGATACCACAAGCGAGATAGCTGATATATTCCTCGACAACAGCCTTACCTGTTGGGTCACCAGCAATCTGAGCGTCAAATGGTGTTTTGCCGTTGACGTTGTTGATGTCACCCTCACAGAGACTGAGCATATATGAGAACTCAGGCTTTTCGTTGCGGATAGCGTCTTTTGTCATATTGATGAGAGCTGTAGCTGAAGCGTATGCTTCCCAACAACCTTTTCTGCCACAACCGCACTCTTTGCCGTCTTTTACGATAACCATATGGCCAAGCTCTGCGCCTGCAAAGTTAGAGCCAGAGTAAATCTTGCCGTCGATAACGATACCGCCACCAACGCCTGTGCCTAAAGTGATAGCAACAGCATTTCTGCAACCTTTAGCTGAACCTGCTAAAAATTCGCCGAGAGCTGCAGCGTTAGCATCGTTTTCGATTTTAATATATTTGCCTGTTCTGTCGTTCATCATTTTTCTGACATCCCAGTTTTTGAAGAGCAGGTTAGGGCAAGTCTCAACAATACCTGTGTCAGGATTAACAGCACCAGGTACACCGATACCGATGTAGTCGATGTCGTCCATCTTGAGCTTTGCTTTTTTTACAGCTTCTTTAACAATAGCCGCCATAGAGTCACAAACATCGGACTCAGGGCGTGGGATAGCGGTTTTACATTCAGCGCGAGCGACGATTTCAAACTCGTCATTAACAACGCCTGCAACAATATTAGTGCCGCCTAAATCAATACCTACTCTATATCTCATATCTTACACCTCTCCAGAGTATATAAATTTTATGAAATTAGTATAACATAAATATTTATGATAATAAAGAGGTTTTTCAAAAGAACTGTGAAATTTTATATATTATATATATGTAAAAGGACAAGACTCCGTCAAAAACGGAGCCTTGTGGTGCAAACTATTATTATAAGGTTTTATTCTAAGCGATATTTCATCGCGTTTTGTTATTTGTCTTTATGCGGAAACGCGAGTGTTATTCTCAATATAGAATTTGAGTGCATCTCCTTCTTTTGTTACCATAGTTATGTTGGATTTTGGCACAATGGAATGTAGGGTCTGGATAAAACCGTGTTCACGTTCGTCAGGCATCCCCGTAACAATTTCCTTTGCACAGATTTTTTTCGCGAAGTCGGCTGCGGTCTGAGGAGCATTAGTGTTGAATGCGATTGTCATATCAGCGTGGAGTCGCTTTGATGTCTGATAAAGATATTCGATTTCTTCACTCAAAAACGACACGTTGCTCACAGGGGTATGTACACAAAGCACATGCAAATCATAACCTCTATCCTGCGCTATTTCATAACCGTGTTTGATAAGTCGGTCGCAGTCGTACTGAGAAGTCACACAAACAAGTACAGACGGCTTCTTTTTTGCTTTCATTATATCACCTCCCAAATTCATTGTACTCATCATAACACGTATATATGAAAAAATTTGTAAAATCTCGTGAACAAAGTATGAATGGTTTGTGAAATAACATTGTTTAAACAAAATATTTGTGCTAATATATGAAAAAGACATATTCAAATTGGATGATGAGGTACATAAATGAAACTACATAGGAGAAAAATGTTTGCGCCGATTTTGGTATCGGTGATAATGATACTTTATTATGTTGTTTACTTTGGCTTTTTGATCACATTGCTTGACGGTATCTGGAAATTTGCTTTAGGCCTGATACCTTTGGCATTTTCGGTGGTAATGGTCAAGGTTTGCATAGAAAGAATTAATGAAATAAAGAAAGGTGAAGAAGATGATATTAGTAAATACTGATTATATCAGCGGTAAGGAACTCCAGACATTGTCACTTGTCAAAGGCAGTACAATTCAGTCAAAGCATATCGGAAAAGATATTACACAGAGCTTCAAAACTTTGGTAGGCGGAGAGCTGAAAGCGTATAATGAAATGATGAACGAGGCGAGAGCTCTTGCGACAAAGAGGATGGTCGAAGAAGCACAGGCTATGGGTGCAGATGGTGTTGTGAATATCCGTTACGCTTCATCGGCTGTTATGCAGGGTGCTGCAGAAGTTATCGTATACGGAACAGCAGTCAAGTTTGTCAATAAGTAATATACATTTATATTTATATTTATACAAAAACCGCAGGACTACACGCGTGACAAAACGTGATAAATCCTGCGGTTTTCCTGATTTTTGCGTTTTTGTTTTCAAAAATGCCGAATTAGTATACAAGAGAAAAACAGAGAAAAACGGAGTATTTTTGAGCAAGTGGTATTGTAAATTAATTTTTTTGTAAAAAAGTATTGACTTTGAAATTAGTTTTTGTTATTATCTGTTAGCACAAAAGAAATCTATAAATTTGGAGGAAATCGCTATGTCAACTTTTATGGCTAAAACAAGCGAGGTTGAGCGCAAGTGGTATGTTATCGATGCTGCTGGCAAGCCACTCGGTAAAGTAGCTGCTCAGGCTGCTGTACTCTTAAGAGGCAAGCACAAGGTAACTTACACACCACACGTTGATTGCGGCGACCACGTTATCATCATCAACTGTAAGGATGCTGTCCTCACAGGTAAGAAACTCGAACAGAAGAAATGGTTCCGTCACACAGGCTATGTTGGCCACATGAAGGAAACAGTATACTCAACACTTATGGCTACACGTCCTGAGAAGGCTATGGAGCTCGCAGTTAAGGGTATGATTCCATCTAACACAATCGGCAGAGCAGCTATGCTCAGACTCAGACTTTTCGCAGGCGCAGAGCACATCCACGAGGCTCAGAAGCCTGAGACTTTTGAAATGTAAGAAAGGAGGCAGTTTAAATGTACGATAAGGCACCATATTTTTACGGTACAGGCAGAAGAAAGTCTTCTGTTGCTAGAGTAAGACTCTATCAGGGTACAGGTAAGATCACAATCAATGACAGAGATATCGACGATTACTTCGGTCTTGAGACACTCAAGCTCATCGTTAGACAGCCTCTCACTCTCACAGAGACAGGCGAGAAGTTCGACGTAGTTTGTAGAGTAGCAGGCGGCGGTGTTACAGGTCAGGCTGGCGCTATCCGTCACGGTATTTCAAGAGCACTTCTTCAGTATGATAGCGATGCTCTCAGAGCTACACTCAAGAAGGCTGGCTTCCTCACACGTGACCCACGTATGAAAGAGCGTAAGAAGTACGGTCTCAAAGCAGCTAGACGTGCTCCACAGTTCTCAAAGAGATAATTTTATATTGTCTATCATTTCCCCGAACGTTATCGTTCGGGGATTTTTGTTTGATAAGAGAATTTGTTTGTGGTAAGATTTATTTATTAAGATTAACAGGAGTAGGTAATGGAAGTTTCAGATTTGTTAAATGCTTTACATATCGCAGAAAAACTGAAAAATACCACCCGACATTCCTATACATCGGGTGGAAGACACGAGAGCGTAGCGGAACACACCTTTCGCACAGCGCTTATGGCGTATTTTGTGAAAGATGAGTTTCCTGATATTGATATTGATAAGGTCATAAAGATGTGCCTGATTCACGATTTGGGTGAAGCGTTTACGGGGGATATTCCGTCTTTTGAGAAAACGCAGGCGGACGAAGATAACGAAAAATTTCAACTCTATAATTGGGTGAAAAGCTTGTCCCAGCCATTTCGTGCTGAGATGCTCGCTTTGTATGATGAGATGGAAGAGCGAAAATCAGTTGAAGCAAAGCTCTACAAAGCGCTCGATGGACTCGAGGCTGTGATTTCACACAATGAGGCAGACTTATCCACTTGGTCGGACAATGAGTATGAACTCAATTTGGTTTACGCAGAGGATAAGTGCACTTTTTCACCATATCTTATGGAGCTTAGAAAAGCACTCAGGAGAGAGTCGGAGGATAAAATTAAGAACGATATAAAAGGGGAGCAACTATGAAAATTTTAATCACGGGTGGCACAACTTTTGTGAGCAAATTTGCATCACAGTACTTTGTAGAAAAAGGTCACGAAGTAACTGTTATCAATCGTGGAAGTCGTGAGCAAGTAAAAGGAGTAACGCATATAAAGCGTGATCGAACACAGTTAGGTGATGTTTTGAAAAATAAGCACTTCGATTTGATTTTGGATATTACCGCATATACTGATGAACATATAAAAGCGTTGATTGAATCAGGTGCTACCTTTGATGACTATATTTTCATAAGTTCAAGTGCTGTTTATCCTGAAACGAATGTTCAGCCTTTCTCAGAAAAACAGTCCTGCGGAAATAATACTGTGTGGGGTGATTATGGCACAAATAAGCTAAAAGCCGAACAGTATTTGATTAATAATGTGAAAAACGCATACATACTCCGACCACCGTACTTTTATGGAATGTACGAAAACCTTTATCGAGAGGCATTTCCATTTGATTGTGCTATGAAAGATAGAGCTTTCTATATACCACAGAATGGTGATATGAAACTCCAGTTTTTTAATGTATCCGATTTATGCAAATTCATTGAAATACTGATTGAAAAGCACCCTGAGAATCACATTTTTAATGTAGGCAACAAAGAAACCATCACCATAAAAGAGTGGGTGGAATTGTGTTACAAGGTAGCAGGAAAAAAGCCTGAATTTGTGTGTGTAGAAAAGAGCATCAATCAGAGAGACTATTTCTGTTTTTATGACTATGAGTATACTCTAGATGTTTCGAGGATGATGGAGCTTATGAGCGATACCGTTTCTCTTGAAGAGGGACTTAGGGAAGAGCTTTTGTGGTACAAGGAGAACCCTGACAGTGTGTACTTTAGAAAGCCATACATAGAATTCATTCATGAAAACTTGGAGAGTAAACAATGACAGTACGAGAAATCAGAGTTGATGAACTAAACGACTTGCTGGAGCTTTATACACACCTGCACGAACTCGGTGTACCTAATAATAATGAGCACTTGCTAGATACATGGGAGACAATTTGTGAGGATGGGAATCACCATATAATTGTGTGTGAAGTTGATGGGAAAATCGTTTCCTCCTGCGTGTGCGTGATTATCCCGAACCTGACCAGAAACGTCCGTCCATACGCTTTTATTGAAAACGTTGTGACACACTCAGATTACAGGGGAAAGGGTTATGCTTCCAAGTGTCTTGAATATGCAAAAGAGATAGCCATGAAAAAAGATTGCTACAAGATGATGTTGCTCACAGGGTCAAAAAGCGAGAGCACATTGAATTTCTACAAAAGAGCAGGTTATAACTGCGAGGACAAAACAGCATTTATACAATGGCTGTGATGAAGATTGAATATCATACAAGAAATTATGACAGATAAAGGTGCGTTATGGAAATAAAACTTATAAGAATCGGACTTGATGAAGCTGAAAACTTGTGGCAGATGCAGGTTGAGGCGTTTCAGGGACTTTATGCAAAGTACAAGGATACTGACACAAGCCCTGCAACCGAGAAACTTGACAAAATCGTTATGAGACTAAATCAGCCATTCACATACTACTATTATATAGTTGATGGTGGTGTGAGAGTGGGCGCTATCAGGGTTGTCGATAATCATAACGATGAGCCAAAGAGGATTTCTCCGCTTTTCATTATGGAAGAATTCAGGAACAAAGGTTATGCTCAGAAAGCAATGGAGCAAGCAGAAAAACTGCACGGTGCAACAAATTGGGAGCTTGAAACCATTCTACAGGAAAAGGGTAACTGCTATCTGTATGAAAAGATGGGTTACTACACAACAGGACACACAGAGAAAATCAACGATAATATGACTTTGGTATTCTATAAAAAGGACTAAAAAATAGAGGATGTAAGCTTTTTGTGCTTGCATCCTCTTTTGGTTATCTGATGAAATCGAGTATTATATTGTCTTTTTCGCTGTTGAATTGTCTGAGTGTGATTCCGGCAGAGTTCAACATCTTCTTCGATGCTACTGTTTCGGGTGAAGTAGCGTATTTGTCATAGAGATAAACGACCTCTTTGATACCTGACTGAATGATAGCTTTTGCACATTCGTTGCATGGGAACAAGTCAACATACAAAATAGCACCATCTAGGTCTTTTCCTCGAGCGTTGAGGATAGCGTTGAGCTCAGCGTGAACAACATATTTATATTTTGTGTCGTCGCCCTCGCGCTCCCAAGGGAAAACATCATCGCTACAGCCATAAGGAAAACCGTTGTAGCCTGTGGAAAGAATGATGTTCTCGTTGTTGACGATACACGCGCCTACCTGTGTATTAGGGTCCTTGCTACGCTTTGAAGCAAGAAGAGCCACTCCCATAAAATATTCATCCCAGTTTATGTAATCATTTCTTTTCATTGTTATGTCTCCTGCATTTAATATATTGAGATTATATAGCAAAATTCGACATTACGCAAGATGTATGAAGCAAGCTTTGTTCTAAATCAGGAAGAGTTTTCATATAATTCCTCTATATTCCGCGTTGGACAATTCTAAGATGTTCACAAAGGCTTTGGGAGTTTCTTACTCTTTTTCCTGAGCATCTGTGATTTCGCATAAATTGTTCAGGGACTTTTAGTGGATTCTGACCAAAAGAAAGCCTGAAAACGTTTTTGACCGTGAAGAACTCACTTAGTATAATGTCCGCGTGGCAACACAGAAAGGAGGCTTTTTATGAAAAAGCTTTTCAAAAATTCAAAGACAAGAAAAATAGTAGCGATAGTATTATCGCTGTGCATAGTTATGTCGTGTGCGGTGATTACCGCTACCGCGCACAAGCAAGTGAAGCTCAAGGATGGCGAAAATGAGCTCACGCTCAACACCTACTCAAGTTCAACAAAGCGGATTTTGTCGAAGGGCGGAGTTGAGCTGTCGCATCTTGATACCGTCAGACGCAAAGAGGTTGACGATACTATATATATAGAAGTAGTACGAGCTTTCCCTGTTCATATTATATATCACAATCTTGAGCATGTTGAGTTTGTGACAGGAGGAACCGTTGCTCAGGTTCTCAAAAAGGCAGAAATCACACTTTGCGAAGATGATGTTATCGATGTGCCTGAAACAACAGAAGTCTATGACGGTATGAAAATCGAGATAGATAGGGTCAAATATATCACGAAAACTGATGTCAAAACTGTAAAACCCAAGACCGAGATTGTAAAAAGCGAGGACTATCCCGAGGGATACGAGGAGGTGACGGATAAGGGCGCAAACGGCAAAAGCGAAATAAAAACAACATATAAATATGTAAATGGTGAGTACGACTGTGTTAGCTCAAGGTCTGAAAAAGTGCTCAAGAAGCCTCAGGCGAAAGTTGTGCTCAAAGGTACAGCTCAAGTCCAGCAGGTTTCTAACATAGACTCCGTAACAATAAATACTTCATCAGGTTCGTCGAGTTCATCGGGAACTATCGAGGGTATGTCGTATTCAAGAGTGCTCACGGGTTGTGCTACAGCGTATACTGCATCAAGCGGTGCGCTCACTTCAACCGGTGTTCCTGCGTATGTCGGAGGAGTAGCGGTCAACCCTAATGTCATTCCGTACGGTTCAAAGCTGTATATTGTAGCGGATGGCTACACCTACGGTTATGCGACAGCTGTTGATACAGGCGGTGCGCTGATGAGTGGTTCGGCACTTGTTGATCTTTATATGTCAACATATGATGAGTGCGTTAACTTTGGCAGAAGAAACGTCACGGTGTATGTGCTCAACTGAGCATAAGAAAAAGGCTCTCCTGTTCGGAGGGCCTTTCGCTTTTACCAGTTACTGATATTTCCTTTTTTCATAGCGTGGATGATTTTCTGTCGCAAAGCCGGGTAGTCTTTCTCGAGATTTCTCAGAAGGATTTTTGTGTCCTCTCGATTGGTGGTCTTATCCACAGGACAGTTGCTCTTTGAGACTGGGAGTGCGTTTCGGATGCTTGCGTTTTCGACATCTTGCTCCGAAAGTCCTATCATCGGACGAATCATATGTATATCTTTGTTCGAAAGATAAGTTACAGGAGAAAAGCAAGAGATAGTTCCTCCGTCAAAAAGGTTCATCATAAATGTTTCAACCGCATCATCCATATGATGGCCGAGTGCGATTTTGTTGCACCCGTACTCTTTTGCCATATCGTGAAGAATTCCGCGTCTCATTCTGGCGCATAGTGAACACGGATTCTTTTCCTGTCGGTTTTCGAAAACAACATTGTAAAGCTGAGTGCGTTTGATGTGGTATTCGATTCCCTGATTCTCACAGAATTCTTCTATTTTTGAGAAGTCGGAATTCTCATTATTGAAGCAAGGGTCAGCGGTGATACCAACCACCGTGAACTTTTTCGGATAGTATTTTGAGAGAAGGTGCAGTCCGTAAAGTAGCACAAGGCTGTCTTTACCTCCTGATACGCCAACAGCTACCCTGTCGTTTTCTTCTATCATATTGTAAGTCTCGATTGCGTTTCGCATCACAGAGCAGATGTGTTTCATAAAATCGTCCTTTGTATATGCTGATTTGTTATTTTGATTATACCACTCTTGATTTAAAATGTAAAATGGCTTATAATAACCTCATTAATTGATTTCGGAGGATATTATGAAGAAATTTTTAGCAATATTACTTTGTGTTTTAACTGTAGTCTCTCTTTCAGCTTGTACTATGGGAACAGATTTATCGAAAGCGAACCAGACTTCTTCTGAAGCAACTGAGGCGCAGAAAGTTGATATTAACAAGTATGATAAAGATTTTCAGGGTATGCAGGATTATCTTGTTGAGCTCAAGCTGATAAACGATAAGAAAGACAACAAAACTGAGACTCAGGCTGATATTATTGGTGCAAAGCAGGGTGTAAGATATAAACTTGATGCTACTAACATCGTTGAGTTTTATGAATTTGATATCACAGCTACTCCTGATGAAGCTGAAAATGTGCTTTCAGCTTTTGCAAAGGGCGAGAGTTATAATGTGCTCGGTATTGAGGATGTAAAAGGTGTGGTATCAAACAGCGGAAAGTATGTTATGCTCTATCCTGCGACAAGCTCATATGATTATTCTAAAATTGAAGAAGAATTCGTGAAGTTCTAAGATAAAACGAAAGCCCGACTACTCAGTCGGGCTTTTACTATTATATAGTATTATTTGATTTTGTTTCCGCAGGTGTTGCAGAAAATGTCGCTTTTATTGACGCTTGCGCCACATTGTGGACAACAAATAGCCTGAGGAGTTGGTGCTGGGGTTTGCTCTGGAGAAGGCGCCTCAGCTTTGGTGGATGGTGTTTCAAGCGTAATCTCAGGTTCAAAAGCAGGCGCATCGAGTTCAGTTGTTGCCAATGGGGTAGTATCGATATTTAGCTGTGTGAAAGTAGGTTGTGTGTAAACCGGCTGAGGGATATTCATTCCGTCAAAACCATCAGTAATATTTTTGATGTGCTTTTTGTATCCAAGAGCGAGAATACCATCGAGTAACATATATACAGATGAAAGAACTGTCACAACACCGCTTACAAAAAAGACGCTACCGAGAGAGGAGAACATTTCTGTGATCATTGGTTCGCCGAGTGAAGCTGTGATTGCGTTCATAATTGGAGCGAAAAGCATTATCAGTATTGCTGAAAAAATTCCGATGACTGCGAAGATGATTGAGAAAACACCATATATGCCCGCACCCTTGTGTGAAATGTTAACAGTGGTCAGACCTTTTCTGACAGAATTCAGGTATCTGAGTTTGCTGATAGCATATGTAAGGAGAACAGCGCCAAGGATAACATACATTAATATGCAGAATATCATTGTTATACTGAGGACTGTGGTGTCTTCGTACGCAAGTCCAAGCTCCTGTGGCATAGCGAAAGCTAAAAGTGCCATTACTCCAACGATTAATATCATTAGCAGGCTGACGCCAATCGCAGAGATAAGTTCTAAAATTGACAGGATGAAGAGGATAGTAAAACCTGCCCTTGGTGTAGCGTATGGATTCTCGTTTTTACTCTTTAAGTAGATGATGAAGTAAGAAACGACGGTCAGCGCCATAATTATGAGTGAAGGAATCATGGATGAAGTCATTGAGATTGACATATAACTGCTGTTTGTGTACAACTCAAACATCTTCATATCCTGCTCGGTCATACTTTCCGTAACCTCAGGAATAGAGAAAAGTGTATTGTACATCTCGCTGATTCCTGCGCTGGTTGAGAAAGTCGCAGCGATTGAAGCAACAGCTACTATTATATATAGTATAGCGATTGCAAGCACCAGAGGTCTTTTGAAGTAACTCTTGATGATTGCGACATTCTGAGCGAAAGGATTGAAAGTCGGTTCTGTGTAATTTTGCATTTTGTTTCCTCCTTTGGAATCTATATACATATATATTAGAGAATATATATCGTACAAAATAATGTTTCTGGTATTAAATCATCAACCTACGAAAGTTATTATATCAGCTAGTATTAAGGTGTGTCAATAAGTGGTGCTATATATTGTGTCATTGATGATAAAATACGTCAATATTTTGTATGAAAAAAATAAATGAAAAAAAGTTAAATTTTTTTTAAAAAAAGTGTTGACATTTGCGAATTGTTATTATATAATAGCAAATGTTCCGCGGGAAACGGAAACACGAAAAACCTCGAAAAACCCTGATAAACACTAGGTTTTTCAATGGTGTGTGAAGTTCCTCGATGGGACAAGGACCTTGAAAATTAAACAACGAATTAGTAAGTGAGAACCCGTAATTACTTTGAGTGTAATTACTCAATTAATTACAAGTGAGATGACACTAAAAAACATCAGTAAGCAATCGAGAGATTGCGGACAACACGCAAGTGT
>JBGVLC010000008.1:0-5496 GCA_045124035.1 Ruminococcus sp.
TCCCCACTGGGGAAGAAGTTATTTGCCGTACTGGTGTTTCATCTGAAAGGCAATCTGCCATTGCTCGCATTTTTTTAATGTTTGAAACACGATCATACCAGACATCTTTCGCATAAATACCATGTTTGTCTACAAATGCTCTTAAAAGCATTTCCCTTTCCTGTTTCCAGACTCTCCTGTAGAAATCAAACAGAAACTCGATTTCTATATACTGAGATTCCGTGCAGTGTACAACAAAAAGTTGATTGCTTTTTTGAGAACAGTTTCCAAGGCTATTAGTAACTTTCCAAGCAATCTGAATAAGCAACTGCTTCTCATCATCACCATGGAATTCAAACTCAAACACCTTTACTTCTTCTGTGTCCAGCTCATCAATAGCAATCCCATACTTCTTAGACAGCCGTTCCAGAGCAGCTTTGGCAGCTTCTCGCTCTCCGGCTTCTCCACGCTCGGCAAGGGCGTGGAGCTTTTTCAGTAGTGATTTCTTATCTTCCATGTTTTCAAAGTCCTTTCTCTTGACAGAAAGGCTCTAATCGATTAGAATAGATTTCGATAGGACTTTTCTGTCTTGTCGCAATAACCTGTGAGTGGTTAGTTTGGTCGCTGACACTCTCAGGTTATTTTTATTTTGATTGTAAGTGCTACTTCTTCCAGAATGCCCATTTTTTATGCTTCGGTTGCGGTTCTGGATTCTCGATCAGAGCTGAGGGCTGTTGTTCTGAGGTTGCGAGCTGGGCAAGCTGTAGCTTCTGAGCTTGATCGGCAAGCACAGAGAGCTTGTCTGCCTGTTCCCTGCTGTGCTGACGTTCCGCAGCAAGCTCGGTCTGAAGCTGCTCGATTAGCTTATCCTTTGTTGTAAGCTGCTGCGCTAAAACATCAAGCTGGGATTGTAAAAATTGAAAAGACTGGTCGTTTGCGATTTTTTCCGTTTTTTTCAGATTTTCTTGCGAATTTTCCGTTTTGTTTTCGTTTTCAGTTTTCAATTTTTGCATTAATTTCGATTTGATTTGCGATATTTGCATTTCATTGAGAACATATCTATTGCCTATTTGCTCCGCTTGGATACCAAGCTCAGATATAGCTTTACTTATCGTTGGCTTGCTTACACCAAGCTCAACTGCTATTTGTTTTATTGTTTTAGCCATAGGCTTAACCTTTCTTCAAGTCATTTTCAATCATTGTACGAAGATAATTGAAACGGTTTGGTATACGGTGCTGAGTCTGATAATAATCCATCTTGTGAACCTGCTGTATCAGGTAGTTACAACGCTCTAAGTTGTTGGTAGAAGGGAAGAAATTGATTATCAAGTCTTGCAGCAGTCTTATCTGTTCGGGAGTAAATTCGTCCTTACAAGCTGCAGAGCCAAGCAGATTGGCAAGATCACCACCATAGTCAATTTCTGCTTCTACGTCATCAAAAGAAAGTTGTGTGTGATCGAGTGATTCAAAGTCGCATGCTATTTGTTTAGCATGGTATATGAATTTGATTTTTGCTACTCTTGTTCCACGCTTCAGAGCCTCATACTCAAAGTGACAATCTGTTTTCTTGTTGACCTCTTTTACTGCTGGTTCGAGTACTCTGTTCTTAAATATTTTGTATTCTTGATATGATTTTTGTTCTTTGCAATCGAGAACGGTATCTCGTAGTTCGTTGAGACTTATGATCCATTCTCCACGATAACGGTTAGTTAAGATATGCAAATACAACAAATAGCTTGCTTTTCGGGTTAGATTGACAACATTTTCCAACGCATACTTGAAGTAATGGTATTTTCCTATACAGAAAAATAAGTCTTTAGCAGTCGATGTGCATGTCAGTTCAATGATTGGCTTACCGTATTCGTCCTTACGATATCGAGCTTGTTCAAAGAGAACAAATTGCAGATATTCCTCATTAGGCATTTCAAGTTCTACCACCTTGCCGAGCATTCCCTTTGTATGCTTTTCCAGTGCTCGATAGTTCGCACAAGTAAGCCCCATAAGTTCTTCGTATTCCTCTTTTGTGAAGATGACAGTACGGCGAGTATCATCCGCAGCATTGATACGGCTTATGTAAGTGTCAAGTATCTTCAATTCCCCTAGAGAGAACGGAATGGAGCGCATAAGAACAAGGGGATCAGACTTCTGCACCCAGTATTTAGGATCAAGTTTTCCTGTAATTTCAGCAGGTTTAGCATTTTTTCGTGGCATAGCAAGTGCACCTCCAACATTATTATATCATAAAAGGTGAATGGTTGTCAATAAGAATTCACCTTTGATGGTCGAGATGTTCACCTTTGATGGTCGAGATGTTCACCTTTAGGAGTAAAAAAGCCCTAAAATACGTTATTTATTAAATCTCGTTATCAAGAGAGTTATCAAGTATATTATCAAGTATATTATCAAGTCTATCTATCAAGGTCGAAGTTCGCACCTTTCATGGTCGAAAATTACGAATTTGACCGACGAAGTTTACACCCTTACCACTAAAAAACGGCTAAAATACGTTATTTTTCAAACGCCGTTATCAGGGTACTTATAAAATCATTGCGAGATATTGAAACCAACAAGAACTCGTAGAAAGACCAACAAGAACTCGTTTAAACGAAAAAAAACGCCTATTTTGCGTTATTTTTTTCGTCCTAATTATTCTGTCTAAATTAGCTTTGTCTAAAGTAGCTGCTTGCAGCAGTAAAAGTTTTTCGATGCAACAAATCATGCATCACAATCCTTGACTTGTGAAAATCACAATTCTGGGGTTGTGAAAATCACAACGCAAGGATTTCGAAAATCACAACTCCCTATAAAGAATCATACTAAGAGAACCATACTGAGTGAATCATATCAATCTAATCAATCAGAATCCGAGAGCGAATCACAATTCAGAACAACAGGCAGACTTGACAATTATACCACAAGCGTGGTATAATATAATCAAATGATACGATTGAATCTCCATACAGATTCACAAAAAAGCGAATCCCCACAGAGTTGCAGCTCCGTGGGGATTCTTTTATGCTGTTGCTGTCCTTTGAGTTTTATTTCTCGTCTCCATCCAGCCATTTGCAAATGTAGTAAGCAACTATACTTGCTTCAACAGAGAGAAGAAATGATACGATTATCTCCATGACAGTTCACCTCCTTCCGCATACGGTCGGAGACGGACAGCTTATATATTATATCATCTAACAAGAAAATCGTCAAGAATCGCTATAAAACCGTCCAGAATCGTTTCTGAGGAGGTTTCTTGATTTATTGGTAAAGTTTACCTGATGAAGTTTAAATGGCGTTACAATCGATTCTGGAGCAATCTGAGCGATTTTAGGAAAATTAAAGTTTTTTTCTAAAAAGCTATTGACTTTCGGAACTCAATAATATATAATATACTTACGGAACTCAAAAAAGAGAGGTGAATTTATGGGTTCAAAAAAGCTTGGCAGACCAACCGATGATCCAAAAACAGTTGATGTTAAGGTCAGAATTACTGCATCAACCAATGAAAAGCTTACAGAATACTGCAAAGAAACAGGTATCACACGAGCTGAAGCTATAAGACAGGGTATCAGTCTGCTATTTGGTGAAAAAAAATAACCTGAGAGTGCCAGCGACCAAACTAACTACTCACAGGTTATCACGACAAGACAGAAAAGTCCTATCGAAATCTATTCTAATCGATTAGAGCCTTTCTGTCAAGAGAAAGGACTTTGAAAATATGGCAAACATAACAAAGCGCAAAAATAAAGATGGTGAAGTCACATCATACAAGATACAGGTATCTTATGCAAAAACGTGGAAACCAGACCCATCATGTAAGCTTACCGAACATCAAATGGATATAGAAGCACAACGACAGGCTGTGATTTTTGAAGAACAGTGCAAAAACGGTCTTTCAGAAGAAGCAATGGAAATGACATTGAGTGAATTCATCCCAATTTACTTGGAGCATAAGAAAATAGTCGTTTCTCCATATACATACACAAATTACAAGCGCATAATAGAAACAATAATTATCCCAAGACTCGGTCACTTCAAAATCTGCGAAATTCGCCAATACCATGTGCAGGAACTTTTCATTGATAACCTCGCACGAAGCAAGAAGCTTAAACGTAATGGATCTGAATCAGATGAGCTGCTCATGCCCTCCAGTATTCGTCGTTATTTGACTGTGCTGCAATCTATTTTTAAATTTGCTATCAGACGGCAAATTATATCAAAAAATCCAGCAAAGGCTGAACTTCTTGACATTCCAAGAGCAATGTCACCGAAGATCGACTTCTTCACAAAACAGGAAGCTGTGAAAATACTGAACGCATTACATGGAGAACCACTACAGTTTCAGGTGCTGATCCAACTTGCGATAATTACTGGTGCAAGGAGAGGGGAGCTTACAGCATTGAAATTTTCTGACGTTAATAAGGAAACTAAGAAAATAACTATTCAGAGAGCTGCCGTTAAAGTTCCGGGTGAAGGACTGATGGTAAAGCCGCCAAAGGACTATGAGGTACGCACTATTGCAGTTACGTCTGATATAATTAAGCTTATCACGCTGTTAGAGCATCAAAGAGCGTATGAAGCAAGATTGAAAACACTTTACGCTGAATGGCATGAAGGTGATTGGATCTTCACGCAGAAAAACGGCGAAATGATGAATCCTCAAACGCCAACAAAACAGCTTTCAAAATTTCTTGCACGTCACAATTTCAGGCACGTAAAATTTCATAGTCTCCGTCATACGTCGGCTACTCTGCTTTTGTACAGTGGTGTAAGTATAAGACAAGTACAAGGTAGACTCGGTCATGGTGACATTGATACGACCAATAAATATTTGCACTTTATTTCTGATGCAGATGAGGAAGCTGCAAACTTACTGGAGTCTATGCTGAAATTTAGTGGAGGTGATGATTGATGACCTCTACTGAGTTAATTGTGATTATCCTTGTATCTTTTGTTAGCGGTTGTTATGCGATGTATAAGTTCCTGCAACCCAGACTTCATCAAACCAAACTGCAACCGCTCAGACCATTGGATTTTGTACAGGCAGTTGAAATTATAAAGCGTATGAATGCAACTATCAATCGACTTAAGAGCGTGGAAGATTTACTCACTTCTTCCCAACTGTGTAATTCCGAGCATAGCCAAAACATCAAATGTAGTTGGAGTAATGACAAAGATAGTTACACATTTTCCGTCAATGAAAGCCAAAATCATTTTGTCGAGCTTGCTCAGACTGAGCGTATTAAGCTCCGCTCTTCTCTCTCTTCTGATGTGGATGCACTCTGTGAATTACGTCGTTACGGCATAACGAAAACTGTAACGCTAACGCACAACGATACAAGAGGGGAGGGGTAATATGTATCAGCCTAAGACGTACCCAGAAGAACCTTGTTTCCATATAGGCTATGGTTTTAAAAATCCTGCACTTTGTAGAGTTAATGGAGTGCTTTATAGCTATTGTTGTCTTTGTAAAACTTATATCGGCAATGAATACGATACCAACTGGTATAAGCTCATAAAGCA